>JACQKA010000004.1 GCA_016204805.1 Candidatus Kaiserbacteria bacterium
GACTTTAACCTTTCCACGCGCTTCGTCAAGTTCTCCCACCTTGCCCTCGAGATCCTTGAACGGCCCGTCGATGATGAGTACCGCGTCGTCAATCGAAAGGTCGATGGTGTGTTTCGGCATGCCTTCGTTCATCTGCGCAAAAATGCCGTCCACTTCCGCCTTGGTGAGCGGCACTGCCTGATTCGCGGTGCCGACGAAACCGGTGACCTGCGGCGTGTTGCGCACGACGCTCCATGCGTCATCCGTAGGCACCATGTCGACAAGCACGTATCCGGAGAGTATTTTTTCGCGGATCTCCGCCTTGCGGCCGCCTTTCACTTTTATTTTTTTCTCGACAGGCACGACAACGTCAAAGATCCTTTCCTTCATACCGAACGATTCGATGCGCTGACGCAGATTACGCGCGACCGCATCTTCGTATCCGGAATACGTATGCACTGCATACCATCCGCGCTGTGCTCCGTGTACTTGTTTAGCCATAGTTTATTGCGCTTGAGGCGCCGGTGCCGTACCCTTCGGCGCCGGTTCATTCGTAAAGACCGGCATGCTGTTGTTCGCCCCCGGCACTACAGTGAAGTCCGGAGTCGGGGTCGCCGGCGGCGTTGTTACTACAGGAGCCGACAAACCTTCGGTGCCCAGGAACGTCTGCAATCCGCGCGTGAAGAAGAAGTCAAAGAAGCCGATGTATAGCGCGACAGCGATCGAAATGCCGATCACGAGCACCGTGTATACGATGGTCTGCATCTGCGTCGGCCATGCGACATGCTTGAGCTCGACACGGGTGTCTTGGATGTATTTACCAAATGCACTCATACTATTTAATCTTCATTTTAAAACGCCCTTTCGGGCGCTCAATATATGGGCATACTACTCCCGCCGCGAGAGAAAGTCAAGAGCCGAAGTTTGTTGAAAATCGATGCAATGCGAGGCGCGGACGAGGAGCGAACCGACCCGTATTAACAATACGGTGAGGGAGCACCGGAGTCCGCAACGAAGCAGAGCGCGATTTTCAGCAAACTTATTTCATCCGAACGCCTTTGAATGTCTTGCCCTTGCGCGCCATTTGATCCATGAAGCGACCAGTTTTGTTGTCGACTTTCGTCCAGCGTTTGTTACGTGGAGAAAGCACTTGGGAGCGCTTTGATACTTTCCCCGACCGCCCGTGACCCTTTGGTCCATTCTTCGCCATGTGTCTATTATACCAACGCTACAACGCGCAAGATTCATTCTGTTAATATCCGTGCGAGTTTCAGATCGTCGAATGAATAGACTCCCTTGAGTGCTTGGTGCACGGGGGTAAGCCGCTCGGTACCGTACCGTTTGAACGCGGCTTCGATGTGCGGAAGCGCTTTTTTGAGTGCGGGTGAAATCATGCGCGCGATCTGCTCTCGAGTGACTTCGTCTTTCATATACAGCTGTGTGATGTGATCGATAATCGTGCTCTGTTTGAGACCCCGCTCTTTCGCAATCTCTGCGATACTCTTCCCTGCCTGCGCAAGCGAAAGCGTCGATGCGTGCGAATCACCTTTTTTGGCAGTGCGTTGTGTTCTCTTTTTTGGTGCAACACCGCCCGCGATCGATCCTCCTGCAGCTTTGATGAAGCGATGGACGTGTTCAGTGTGATCGATACTATTCATCATGCCGAAATGACCGCGCGCATCGGCGGAACGGCGTTTGAATTCCATATCGTGTTCCTGCACCTCGGGATGCGTTTCAAGCGCGCGATCGTTCCATCCGAGCACATGGAGTCCCGATAGATTGCGCACGCGCGACAGCGCCACATATCCTTGCCCGTATTCAAATGCTTCGCGCAGATCGATAACCGCCTCGTCGAGCGTCATGCCCTGCGATTTGTGCACGGTGATAGCCCACGCGAGTCGGAGCGGTAGCTGGGTAATGCGGCCCAAGATACGGCCGCTATCACCAATGACCCATTCCGCCGGCTCGACGCTGATAGTGCTTCCTCGCAAGGTGCGCACGGTGGGCACACCATCAGCCGCAATCGCCGTGACCTCTCCTAAGGTTCCGTTTGCAAACGCGCCACCTGAAAGGTCGTTCTTGGTGAACATGACGCGGGCGCCTTGTTTGAGCGTGAGCGTCTCGGGCGAAAGGCATCCCCGTTTTAGGTTCGCGATTATGCTTTCCGGTCCGTGCGACGTCATCGTATACGCATGGGGTTTCCCCGCCATCGACTGGAGACGTTTCGTATTCAAATGGTCGACATCTTTGTTGTGCGAGAACAGCCGCGGCGCATCCGCGGGCGCATCGCCTTCGCGTACCGAACGGGATTTGAGCGTCTGTTTCGCTTTTTCTACGTCGCCCCCACGGCGGATAGCACTCAATAGATGCACGAATGCCGCGTCCGATTGCCGATGCTGTTCGGAAAGATAACAGACGATCGGGTTGAGCTTGGCCCATGCGCGCGAGCGGAATGCGAACGGTGACTCGCTTTCATCGTAATCAATGGTGGGCTCGGCGTTCCTCCGTACGATGGGAGGCAATTGAAAGAAATCCCCCACGACGACGACCTGCATACCCCCGAACGGCTCGGTGCGTTCGCGCGCGGCGCGCAATACCATGTCCACCATCTCGAGCACATTGCCCGAGAGCATCGACACCTCGTCGATTATCAAAACTTCCGTGCCGCGTGCGCGGCGCTTCACGTTGCTTTTGTCGGCGATCTCCGCAACGTCCCATTCGGTCAGGTGATCGCGTATGCCGATGCCGCTCCATGAATGGATGGTCATGCCGCCTATGTGCGTCGCCGCAATGCCCGTCGATGCGGTTATCGCCGGTTCGATACCGTGTTCGCGTAGCCATCGCACATAGCTATTGATGGTGTATGTCTTGCCGCTTCCTGGCTCGCCCGTGAGGAAAACATTCGCACCTGTTTTCAGAACTTTGAGCGCTTCGTCCTGTGTCATACCCGCACACCCATTCGCACCTTGCGGCTTCGCCGCGGCGCGCTATGAATAAAGCAACGTTTTGCAAAAAAAGCACTCGCGAAACCACTGCCAAGAGGTTGTTTGGAAATATGCCTAGGTGCGAATGGGTGTGCGGGCATGGACGGATTGTACACTACTGTCGTCCCTAACCAAAAACCGCGCACGTTTGAGCGTGCGCGGTTTTTGCAGCCACTCTATCGAATCTCGTACGTAATGGTCACGTTTGAGGTAATCTTGTTCTCCCCGGTGGGCACACTCGGTGCCATCGCGGGGACTGCACTGCCGTAACCAGAATCCGCGCTCATGAGCGCTTCGCGTTTCATATAGATCGGGTACCCGCCACTGTTTTCGTTGAAGCCGACAATGCGCACGAGCGATACGCCAAGCTGGTTCGCGAGTTCTTTCGCTTTGCCTTCTGCATCGGCGATTGCCTTTGCACGGGCATCAGCATTGAGTTTGTCTTCCTGATCAATGGTGAACGAAAGTCCGCTTACGCTGTTCACGCCGAGTTTGCCGACGCCCGAAAGCAGGTCGCCTGCCTGTGCCGTGTCGCGCACTTTGACTTCAACCGTTTGCGATACTTCGAATCCATCCATCACCTGTTTTCCTGGAGGGCAGCGATTCGCAGTACAGGTTTCCTGTATCCATTCGTATTTCGGGTTCACGTTGTAGGAGGTCGTCTTGATGTCTTTCTCCTCTATGCCTTGCGCCTTGAGGTAATCGACGATGGCATTGCTCTTCTTGGTCGCTACCGTCTGCGCATCTTTCACTTCTTTTGCCTCTTCCAAAACAGTGACACTGAATGTCGCAAGGTCCGGCACAGCAAAGATTTCACCCTCGCCGGAAACGGTGATGGTGTTTGTCGCCGTGGTGCCCGAACCCACGAACCTGAATTCTTTGAACGTCTTGATGGCGCTGGCCGCTCCCCATAGAGCGAACGTGACGAGCGCTATGGTCGCCGCCTTCATAACCATCTCCGGCGGCACGATGTGTACTTCCTGTGGCATATCAAATATGAAAAATGCTAATAACTAATACTCTTATAATACTACGACGGTGCAGTAGCGCTGTTTCTTACCAACAGCAGTGCTTTTGGGGTGGCTGATGGGGCTCGAACCCACGACCGCCTGGACCACAACCAGGAGCTCTACCAGCTGAGCTACAGCCACCATACTACTTATGAGATTTCGGCTTAAGCAAGTCCTTCTCTCGTCCTATATCATAATGATGAACTAGAAAATGGCAATTGTGTAGGCTATTTATACTCCGGCGGGGTTTCGGTGATGTCGACGCGGGCGTTTGCCAAACGCGCGAGGGCGTACAGAAGCGACGAAAGCCGATTCAGATACGCACGGGTGTGATCGGCAATGGGACGCTGTCCTTCGTCGTGCACAGCGACCACTCGCCGCTCTGCACGCCGCGCAAGCGTGCGCGCAACGTCAAACCAAGCCGAAAGCTCCGTCGCGCCAGAAATGAGGAAACTTCTGATGGGCGGCAATTCCTTTTCGATCGCGTTTATGAGCGCTTCCATACTCTTCACACTGGCCTCCGGCACGCGCTTCTCTGCCCCAGCCATTTCTGCCTGCACCGTGAACAGATGATCCTGCACATCGTGTATCAAATCCGCGACAGAACGCCCTTCTGCGGAAAAAGAATCGCGGCGTGCAAACATTTTGCACAACCCGAGGAAAGAATTGCATTCATCGAGTGAACCCAACGCCTCGGCTATGCTCGAGCTCTTGGACATCTTTTGATTGCAGCCGAATAGCCCCGTTTTCCCGCCATCGCCTTTCCCAGTGAAGAGAGCCATATGCACAGTATATGCCAGAAGACTATGTATTTAATTTCTTTTCCCACCTGTCTGCGATTGCTTTCGCTTTCTTGGCGGCAATACCCGTATACAGTTCAGACGAACCGAGCGCAGCACGCTGTGTCCGCGTCATTTTTTTAAGATAGTTTTTCATATCCGGATCATTCTTAATGACCTCTTCGAGAGCTTGCTGTCTCCGTTCCGCCTCAAGCGTAAGCAATCGTACTTTTTCATGTGCGTCAGGATGTCCGAGAGAAGCGAGAATGATGTAGAGCGGCTCGGCAATGATCATTCCTTTTTGCAGTGCGAAATTCCGCCTTAGGTTACTTCGATCAACACTCAGTTTCCTCATCGCGCCTTCGAGTCGTTTTATCGTGACCACTGTATACCCGATCATTTCGCCATATGTTCGCGCGGAGGCGGAATTAGTCAGATCACGCTGGTGTTCGCTTATCTGATCCATGAACACAGTGATGAGGCGAGGCATGACGACTTTCCACATACTTTTCACATTCTCGAAATTGATAGGGTTACGCTTGTGCGGCATGGTTGATGATCCAACCTGATTTGACGCAAACATCTCCCCCACTTCTCCTATTTCTGTCCGTTGGAGGTGTCGCATGTCATCGGCAAGATTTGCAAGGATGCCCATCACTATCGTTACTTCGCACAACAGTCGCGCAAGCGGCTCTGGCGGCGCTATCTGAGTCGAGTGTTCAGCCGGAGTCAGCCCGAGTTCGACAAGCACCTCTGCTTCAAAGGATTCAGGATTCTTGAAAAACAGTGTCGATGCGTTATACGCACCAACGGCTCCAGAAAATTTCCCCGTCATAGTAATCGCGCGCGCTTCCAGCTCCTCAATGGATGTACCTAAACGGCTCACATAACCCGCAAGCGCAAAGCCGAATGTAATGGGCACCGCATGCTGACCATGTGTCCTGCCGACTTGTACGGTCTCTGCTTCTCTGCGAACGATCCTAATGAGCATTTTTCTAATTTAGTAAGTGCTAGGGTGAGGACATGTTGAACCACTTCCTTAAAACGTAGCGCATTGGCCGAGTCGATGATGTCATAAGAGGTAGCCGTCATATGCACATACGGCTTTGCCGCATCGCTCACTTTGGACCGGATAACATTCACGAGCGCACGGATGTCGTGCCGGATCCGCTCTTCTTCTTTATATACTTCTTCAGGGGTCACTATCCTGCATGCGTGTTCGATTTCTCGAGCAATGCTTTTCGAACAGAGCCCCCGCCGATGCAAAACTTTGACGAGTGTTTTTTCGACAAGAAGTTTGTAGCGCAAAAATCCTTCTTCAGAAAGGTATTCCGCAACTTCTTTGTCCCAGTACCGATAGTCGATCGGTGAAATGCTCTCGAATTGGTTTCGTTTTTTCTTCAAGTGCGCAGGAGAGGACTTGAACCTCCACGCCCTTACGGGCACAGCCACCTCAAGGCTGCGCGGATACCAATTTCGCCACCTGCGCAGGTGTTTGTCAAGAGCCGCATCCGATTCAGCTAAAGACGTTCCCCTACTATACCCAAGAATTTCTCTACTTTCAACCGCTTCCGCGAAAGACATACAACTTTCCGTGAATAATACATCTTGCGTAAAATTTTGAGGGAATCTGCCTTGGCATATTTCAGTTGTTCGGTTATCCCTCTTCCGTCCCGTGTAACGTGCCCCAAAATGTTAAGCCGCTTGAAAATTTCACTTTGCAACCATTTGATGTGTACGTGGCTTGCCGAAACGAAGGTCGTGTAAAACATGAAGCTAGATCTCCATCGAGGATCCCAATATGCATACGAGCAGCCATCTCCATCGTAAGAGCCCCTCAAAAAATCCCAAAACAGTCTCTTTGGGATCTTGAGTGAGCCTATTGTTTTTGATTTTGCCGGTGTCAAACCAATCGAGAAAAGAAACTCATAAAAAAGTGCGTTTTTGAACTGCACGCGATAGGCTGTCTTTCCATCGCCGTTCGACTTCACTCCGATTTTTAAGGGGACGCCGAGACACTTCGAAAAATTTCTGAGCTGCTCCTGGTCTTTAGACGTAAGATCAATCAGATGAAAATATGGCGTCATGCACCCATCAGAAGCAAGCAAGCCGATGGCATACGCGAGCTCAGGCGTCCACTCCGTTGAAAAAATCTTCTTTGGCTTTGGACCTCTCTTCCCCATTTCTTAACGATAACATATCCTCAAGGTAATAGCGTCTACCAATTGTGGATAAATAGAAAATCACACCTATGTGACGTGTGTTACTCCTTTTTGTCTTCTGCTCCAACAGCGACTTCTTCTGCCGAGGCTTCAGCGGAAACTTCTGCAGTATCTGCAGTGGATACGCCCATCTCAGACATGCGGCGGAGGGCGCGCTTTGCTTCGCGAGCGACTTTTTCACGTACGTAGTAGAGCTTGGCGCGACGGACTTTCGAGCGGCGCACGATCTCGAGACTGTCGATCATCGGCGAGTACAGCGGGAATGTGCGTTCCACGCCGACACCGCTTGCGACTTTGCGTACGGTACATGTAGCCCCCGCTTCGCGCCCGTGCTTTACCGAAAGCACGAGGCCTTCAAATAACTGCAGGCGGGTCTTGCCTTTTTCCTGAATCTTTTGCGAGACACGCACAATGTCACCCGCGCGGATACCGAGTTCCGCTCGTGTTTTCATGTTGACCGGTGAAATCACAACCCCTTTCATAGGTGCGCACTGTAACAGACGAAATCCGATTCTGCAACTCGAGTTGACCTCGTTTGCGTTACTGAAAGTAGCCGCGTTTACGACGCGGCGTTTTGTTGTAACTTTGAAAACTCCGGGGGAGTTGGCGCGGTGAATGTTTTTTTCTCACCGGACGGCAGTGTGAGCGTGAGCGAACGCGCGTGAAGCGCCGGCCGCGTAAATCCTAAGAAGCACACTCTTCCTTCTGCATACAGATGATCACACACTATGGGATGATGAATCGCTTTTAAGTGCACACGGATCTGGTGGGTGCGTCCCGTTTTCGGACGTACTTCTATGTGCGTAATTTTTTCTCCCGTTTCCGGATCGACACCACGCGCGAGCACGTTCCACTCGGTGATGGCCACGCGCAATTTCCCTTTCTTCCCGTATTGCGCAGACCATCTGCGCGGATCGGTTTTCGTTCTCCCTATTTCCATTTCGATGACGCCACTGTCTTCTTTCGGATGCCCGTATACGATCGCATCGTATACTTTTTCTATCGTTCTCCCTTGGAACTGTTGTTTTAAGAATTCATGCGCTTCCGGCGTCTTCGCGACGATCATCACGCCTGATGTCGTGCGATCCAAACGGTGTACGATCCCGGGGCGCGGAACGACTTCGCCTTGCGGCGACGTCCACGGTTCACCGACATCTTTGAGTGCCGGATATTTCTCCAGAATCCATTCGACAACGGATGGCTCTTTCGTACGCCCGTCGGAATGTACGATGAGTCCGGCAGGTTTATTGACCACGAGCACGCCGCTGTCTTCGTACAACACTACAGGCTCGTTAGGCTCCCATTCTGCGCTCGCGTTGTTCATATTCGGTAAGTATAGAGTCGAGTATCGATTCGCTGAAATCCGGCCAATACTGGTCGATGAAGAACAGTTCGGAATAGATGGATTGCCACGTGAGAAATCCTGAAAGACGTTTCTCGCCGCCGGTACGGATGATGATGTCGGGGTCCGACATGCCCCCACACCAATCACATAAAGTTCTGTTTCGCTCGTCAGCCTTTCTTCCACACTTCGGACATGCCGATTGGTGTGGGGGCATGCCCGCGGTCCACAGTTGCGCACCGATACTTTCTTCGGTGATATTCCCCGCCGCACGTGCCGCAGCGGCGATCTCGGTGCGACCGCCGTATGACAGGCACACCCACAGCGTGAGCGCAGTATTCTTTTCGCTTTCCTTTTCGATGCGTTCCATTGACGCTCGCATATCGGCATCGAAACGTTTACGCTCCCCCACGAATCGTATCCGTATATTCTCTTTTGCGAGCTCAATAAAATGAGTTTCTACGATGTCACGAAAAAGCTTCATCAGGTACGAAACTTCTTCCGCCGCGCGATTCCAATTTTCAGTTGAGAAAGCGTACACTGCGAGGTGCTTCACGCCGCGGTCGCGCACCCATCGCACAGTGTCGCGTAGTCGTTCGGCACCCTGCCGATGCCCTTCTAGAGTCGGCAATCCGTGCTCTTTCGCCCACCGGCGATTACCGTCGAGAATGATGCCGATACATGCAGGAGTTTTCATAGTGTTAGAAAATGATTTTGAAACCGTCGAATGATTGTGTCGGTTCTTGCCACTCTACGCGCACATCGTCGACACGCGCAAGCAGTGGTCCCTTGCGTAATTTTTCTACAAGCCGTTCCAAGTCTTCTTTATTTCCTTGCGCGACGACCTCGACCGTCCCGTTGTCGAGATTGCGCACGATGCCAGCAAGTCGCAACCCACGCGCCTTACGCTGTACAAAATCGCGATACATCACCATCTGCACGCGGCCCTTTACGATGCAGTGAATTTCTTGCATAGATATAGTATACTCGCGACGAGGGCGGTTAGCTCAGCTGGTAGAGCAATTCGTTTACACCGAAAAGGTCGCGGGTTCGAGTCCTGCACCGCCCACCAAAATATTTTGTGTGCCCTCGGTTGGAATCGAACCAACATCAACGGCTTAGAAGTCCGACGCACTATCCATTGTGCTACGAGGGCGTGTGCCTATTATACGCGTCTCCCTTTGCCTTGGGGATATACAGCCGCCATCCAGCGGATAATCATGTTGTCTTTGTGTTCAATCCAGTCGGTTGTGAAATCAAACCACACGCGGAAAAAATGCCTGCGCGAGACGGTGCGCAGGTGTCCGATCTCTGGGTCCTGTAGATAAATGTTTTCGTCATCGAGACCAACCACAATAGAATAGTGTCCGTCGGGCATCTCGTCTTCCGCAGACCCTTCCGGCCCCGGCGAGAACCAATCGACAACAACTGGTATCTTTTTATCGAGCCATTCCTGGACATCTTCGTATGTTGCGTGATCTTTCACTATGGCCTCAAGACCGAATTGCTTCAATTCTTTAAGAAATGTTTCGTTGGTGGTGCCGAGATCCGGGTCCGTACCCAAAACAGTTGCGAGTTCAAGATCGGTCTTTTCCTGCCCCGGCAGATTCCAGAACATGAGTAGCATTTTGAGCGTCGCCGGAGCGCACAAGCTCTGGTTGAGATACGTCTCTTGAAACGGTTGTACGGGGAGAAGTTCCATGGGACGCAGTATAAAACACCCTTATAAATAAGGCAAGTTGGGAATTTTGGAATAAATTACGCGGGGTCGGCAACACGCACCGGCTCGCTTTTCGCTTTTTCAAACTGCAATTTCCGCTGTTCATACAAATCGAGCACGGCCTGGATTTGTTCGCGGCGCAACGTATCAACACTATCTTGCGAAACGGCCGCCGGATTCGCTTCCGGTTCCCAGGGCGATACGATAGACCACAGTGCGAATGCAACAGCCGATATCAGTACGATCCCGCACAGTGAAAGCAAGAGATCCCAGTAGCGCTCCATAAGTGCCCGCTCGCACCCCGGATCATGCCGTGCGTGCCATTGCCACATCATGACGTTCAAAAAAGGTATTCTCATACTAACTATTTTCTGCATCAGCGTAGACGCGCACGGTCATACTCATATTCCATGTCTTTTCCACTTTCTCCAAACGGAATTGTTCGATATGCGAAGGCAGTGGCAGTGTTTCTAAAAGTGTGATGAATTGATACAGCCGTTCGAACAATCCGACTGCGGCGAGGTTGACCGAATATGATGAGAGTGTTGGATCTTCGGATGCAGGGGAACCCGGCGTCACCGCATTCACCGTAACAGTGACACGTGCACTGCGTCCCGCGTCTTCGATGACGCGGATGACTTCCACCGGGTCGTATCCGCTCGTGATGCTGTTCAGCTGTTCCCTATCCGTGCCAATGTCCCGCAGGAGTGCGCGCACCGATGACGTGTATGCCTGGCGCTGTGCGGCTTCGTTGTACGAATATTGGAGTTCGGACAACGCGCTCCGGTCACTATACATCTGATATGCGAGATACCCCACAGCGCCTACAGCAACACCCGCAAGCAGTATCGTGATGAGCGTCAAGGAATATGGGTAGCGTAATCGCATATCAAAATGATCCGCTCGCGGTTATCGTGAACGCGCCGCCTTCGATATTCGCAAGCGAGGTCAGTGGTACGGTGACTTTGTCGATGGGTGCTTTGCCCTTGAGCGCCTCTGAATATGCCCTGAATGCCGAAGGATCGGATGCGGCACCTGAAACCGAGAGTGTTGACGCGCCGTCTTTGCGTCCATATACGAACGTGCGCAGTGCGACACCTTTCGGACGGTTGCTCAGCAACATCGAAAATGCCACTGAAAGTTCTGCCTTCTTGCCTATGGTGCCGAGAGCCGCCGTGCGCTTGCGCATAGCAAGCAGTATTTCACGATCCGACCGATCGTTGTCTTTGGCACTCTGTAACGCCGCGAGTGCTTCGGCTTTCGCAATGCGTTCGGTATGAGCGCGCATATATGCGGGTACGAGACCGAATATCACAGCGATCGAGGCGAAGAAACATAGGAGCGCACCTGTGAGAACGGCACGCCCCACCATCGCACGGCTCTGCGTCTTCAGCTGTTCTTGTGGAATGAGATTTGCCATATCAAATGCCGCGTAACGCGAGACCGATCGCGGTCGAGAGACCGAGCGCGTGATGTGAATCCACCGGCGGGATGTACTCTTCGAATGAGCAAACGTTCTGCCATACGTGCGCGTGGCTTGTCGGTGCACGCACACGCCCCGCTATGTATTCGTCGAGTCCTTTCAGGTTCGAACTACCGCCAGTCAAGATGACACGCGACACCGGCGTTACGCGATTACCATGTTCATCGCGACGGGTGTCCCAGTATGAAAAGTGGCGGGCGACTTCATCTGCCAGAGCGCTTGCCGTACCGCTGATAGCTTCGACGACCTGCTTGTCGCCATCACGCGCGATGCCGTGTTCGTTCTTGAACTCTTCGGCTTTGTCGGCATCAACTTTCATCGTATCCATAATGACTTTTGTCATGGTGTCACCTCCGACTGACACCGTCGAAGTGAAGATGGGGATGCCTCTGTTCACGATGATGATACCCGTGCGGGCGCGGCCGAAATCCGCTATGAGCGCAACGTCTTTGCTCTGCGTGGGTAACACCGCCCGTGCAATTGAACTGGCCTCGATTTCAAGCGAGAGCGGATCCGTACCCGCCACCTTGAATGCCTGCATATAGTCTTCGATCACTGTTTTCGGGAAGACTGACACGCTAATCTCTGCGCCTTCATCGCCCCCATGCACATTCACGATGTCGTAATCATAGATTACACTGTCGGTTGGAAGCGGCACATGATCCTCGAGTTCAAATTCGATCATGCGCATCACTTGCTCGCGATTATCGATCCCGAGCACGTGCATGGTGAACACGAAGCCAGTTTCTTCGGGAAGCGCTGCATGCACATAGGGAACAGCATGCGCCGCGTCGCGAAGACCCGCGATGATTTTTCCCAGACGTTCGGAATCCTGCACGAGACCTTCGACGACGATACCCGGTTCGAGAGACGCTTGCGTAAAAGCCTCCACCTTCAACCCATGCGTCGACGGGGCGAGCGAGAGCCATTTGACAGAACTGTCAGAAATATCAACGCCGGCGGCATGCGGCGCAAGCATGTTTGGTAACGGGAACCATCGCTCCAAGAACCCCCGTGCATGCGGAGCCATCGGCTCACACCGATACGAGACTTCTGA
>JACQKA010000040.1 GCA_016204805.1 Candidatus Kaiserbacteria bacterium
CTTGATCCGCGAGACTCGCGATGCAGGACTCTACAATTCTATTACCGACAACGGTGCAGGCGGTCTCTCCGGCTCGGTGGGCGAGATGTCGCGGGAGAGTGGTGGCTGTATTGTCGACCTCGAAAAAGTGCCACTCAAATACGCAGGACTTTCACCGTGGCAGATTTGGCTCTCGGAGTCGCAGGAGCGCATGACGCTTGCTGTGCCTAAGCGCAAGTGGGCGACGTTCAAGAAAATGATGGATAGGCATGATGTCGAGGCCACACGAATCGGAGAGTTCACAAAATCGGGCTCATGTGTCGCCCAGTACGGCGGGAAAACGGTGATGGACATAACGCTGGACTTCTTGCATGACGGAAGACCAAAACAAAATCAAAAATCAAAAATCAAAAATCAAAATGACAAATCAAAAGTCAAAAGTTCGGGAATTAAACCTGTCGATATACGGGAAGCGATCCTCGATTTGCTTGCGAGGCCGAGCGTGGGGAGCATTTCGTTCATATCGCAGCAATATGATCACGAGGTGCAGGGAAATTCGGTGACGAAGCCTATGCACGGGAAGGGACGCGTAAATGCCGATGCCGCTGTCATAAAGCCGCTTTTTGATTCGGAGCGTGGCGTCGTGCTCGCGCAAGGGTATGCGCCGTGGTATTCCGAGATAGATACATACGCGATGGCAGCAGCGTCGATAGATACGGCCGTGCGCAACGCGATAGCTGCGGGCGCATCGCGCGACTATCTCGCGATCCTCGACAACTTTTGCTGGTCGTCTTCGGAGAAGCCGGAGCGTTTGTATAAGCTGAAACAAGCAGCAAAAGCCTGCTACGACATTGCGACAGCCTACGGCACACCCTTCATCTCCGGCAAAGACAGTATGTTCAATGATTTCCGTGGATTTGACGCGAAAGGAAAGCCAGTACACATCGCCGCGCTCCCAACGCTTCTCATCTCCGCCATCGGCGTAATCCCCGACGTCGCAAAGGCAATGACGATTGATTTCAAACACGTCGGAGATTTTGTCTATCTCATCGGAGAAACGAACGATGAACTCGGCGCTTCAGAATATTCCAAAGAAGGAAGCGTTCCCGTTGTCGACACGAAGAAGAATGCGAAAGCATATGACGCCGCATCGAAGGCTACCGCACATGGTCTCGTCGCTTCTGCGATCGGAGTCGGCCGCGGCGGGCTTGCCGTTGCTCTTGCGAAGTCGGCAGTGGCAGGACAGCTGGGCGCGAGCGTCGATCTCTCGAAAGTTCCCGGCAACGCCCGCCGCGCCGACTCGATTCTCTTTTCAGAAAGCCAAGGCCGCATGCTTCTCTCCGTGCGCCGCAGCGCGCAAAAGGAATTTGAGAAGCTGTTTCGCAGCGTTCCGCTCTCGCTCATTGGCGAAGTCATCCAAGCGCATGAGGTTTCTCTTACGCTTCCGAATGAAAAGGTCGAACTTTTATTGTCCGCTCTGTCCGAAAGTTATCGGAGCTTTTTCAAAGAATGGTGAATATGGAACATGCTGATTATCACCTTGATGAAATGACAAAGCAGATACGGCAGATCCGCCATAGCCTTGTCGAACACCTTGAAAAGAAGGGTGTCAAAGACGCGAGCAGGGTTGTTGTTGAAGAATGCTTTGCGTGGGCGCGCGATATTCAGAAAAAATATCCGGATTCCTATCACGCGGTGCGTTCATACTACGGAATGGTTGGCGGCCATTCTCCGGATACGGCCACCGTGAAGGATTTCAAGGCTGAAGATTCTGCACTTTTATTCCTTGCGAATTTGCGTAAAAAACTTTTGAGTTCTAAATAGATATGAAAAAACCACACGTCATAATTTTTTCGGGATACGGCCTCAATACAGAGGATGAGACGAAGGCGACGTTCGAGTCTGTCGGCGCAACAGCCGACATCGTTCATCTGAACGACGTCATCGCAAAGCCCTCGATTTTGAAAAAAGCACAGATCATCGTATTTGGCGGCGGCTTTGCCTATGGCGATCACACAGGAGCGGGGAAGGCGTACGGCAATAAGGTGAGGCATCATTTGGGCAAGGAGATAGAAAAGTTTCTCGCGCGCGATACGCTCATGGCGGGTATCTGCAACGGGTTCCAGATAATCACGAGCGCAGGATTCTTGCCCGGCGCTCTTATCGCAAACGATGTCCCGCGCTACAACGCGCGCTGGGTGGATCTCGAGGTGCAGAATGACAGCCCGTGGCTGAAGGGGATCAAGACAATTTCTGTCCCAATCGCACACGGGGAAGGTAAGTATTTCGCACCAGAAGAAACGCTTGAGCAGCTTAAAAAAGACGATGCGATTGCTCTGAAGTACGTCGAAGGTGAGACGGCAGGGCACTTCGACATGCCGGCAAACCCCAACGGCTCACTCGAAAACATCGCTGGCATCACCGGCTACGGCGGTAGAGTTCTCGGTCTCATGCCGCACCCCGAGCGCGCGGTGCGCTTCACCCAGCTTCCGCACTGGACACTTTTGCGAGAAGAATATATCCGCGATGACAGGCCAATGCCAAAGGAGGGTCCCGGTCTTCAGCTATTTAGAAATGCAGTACAATACTTCCATGGCAAATAAACCACTCGTTAGCATATTGATGGGCTCGGATTCGGATCTTCCTGTTATGCAGGAAGCGGCGAAAGCACTGGAGGAACTTGGTGTCGGTTCAGAAGTGCACACGCTCTCCGCACATCGCACACCCGAAGCCGTCGTTGAATATGTAAAAAAGAGCGAGGCAGCGGGATACAAAGTATTCATCTGCGGCGCCGGAGGCGCCGCGCACTTGGCTGGAGTTGTCGCGGCACACACAGCGCTTCCCGTCATCGGCGTTCCACTCATGAGCGCGAAAATGGGCGCTGCCGGCGTGGACGCTCTCTTTTCTACTGTGCAAATGCCCCCTGGGATTCCCGTCGCGACCGTGGGAATAAACGGCGCGAAAAATGCCGGCATCCTTGCCGCACAGATCATCGGCGCGGGCGATGAAGCCGTCCGTGCCAAAACCGCGGCATATAAACAAAAGCTTGGTAACGATATTCTCGCAAAAGACCAAAAGCTGCAGGAGAAGGGCTTTAAAAAATACCTCGAGGAACAGGGGTTCGTATGAGAGGCAAGAAACTGTCGTACAAAAAATCGGGAGTCAATATTGATACAGCGAATGAGGCGAAACAGAAAATGGTGGAGATACTCGCGACAAACAACGCGCGGGTACTCAACAAAGTCGGCGCATTCGCGAGTCTTTTTGACGTCGCGTTTCCGGAGTACAAGCATCCTGTCCTCGTTCTGAAGACGGAGGAGCCGGGCTCGAAGCAAAAGCTTGCGCTCGAACATGGAAGTGTGGAGACCATTTGTTACGACCTCGTCAATCACCTCGTGAACGACGCCATCGTGATGGGTGCGAAGCCGCTTTCGGTGCAGGATTGTATTGTATGCGGCAAACTCGAAAAGGAAGTTGTCTTGAATATGGTTTCGGCACTTTCCGCGGCGTGCAGAGAAAATAGCGCCGTGCTCACAGGCGGAGAAACCTCGGAACAGCCGGATGTCGTTCCGGCCGGTACGTATATTCTTACGGCGAGTATCGTCGGTGTTGTCGAGAAGGAAAACATTATCGATGGCTCGAAGATACGAGAAGGCGATGTCGTTCTGGCGCTCGCCTCAAACGGTGTTCACACCAACGGGTTCTCGCTCATTCGGAAGATGCTGGATGCAAATCCGAAAATCGCAGATGAAATGATCGAAGGCAAAACATTTATCGAAACAATACTCACGCCGCACCGCGCCTACTACAATTCTCTGAAAGACCTGTTCGCGCGCGACGGGCTCGTCGGCCTCGCGCACATCACGGGAGGCGGCATTAAAGAAAATCTCAACAGGATTCTGCCGGACTCTTTGGGCGCGGAAATAGACCTCTCAAAGCTGAAAGTTCTGCCGATTTTTAGCGTGTTGAAAAAATACGGCACTCTTGAGGATGCCGACATGCTTCGGACGTTCAACATGGGAGTCGGTATCGCGGCTGTCGTGCGGAAGGAGTTTGCGAGCGGGGTGATCGAGCATATGAAAAAATCTGGCGTTGATGCATATGAGATAGGAGTCATCAAAAAAGGCAATAAAGACGTCATTTTTACGGGCCAGCTCCGGTGGTCTTGACTAGCCAGAGAAATCGATGTACATTACAACATGACGGAAGTACTCAAAGAAACGAATTTTGGCTTTCTCGGGAAGAAAAGAGCAGGGAAGGTGCGAGACATCTATGAACAGCCGGAGAGGCTGATTTTAATTTCAACTGATCGGCATTCTTCGTTCGATCGCATCATTGCGCACATCCCGCACAAAGGGCAGGTCTTGAATCAAGTAAGCGCGTGGTGGTTTGAAGAGACGAAAGACATCGTCCCAAACCACGTGCTCGCCGTTCCCGACCCAAATGTCACCGTCGGAAAGAAATTGAAAACTGTTCCCATCGAAGCGGTTGTACGTGGATACCTCACCGGTGTTACCGACACGGCTATTTGGACAAGATACTCGAAAGGTGAGCGGAGTTTCGGAGGACTCACATTACCGGATGACATGAAGAAGAACCAAAAGCTTCCGAATCCCATTTTCGATCCGACGACGAAGGAAGAAAAACATGATCGGACACTCTCGGTGGAAGAATTGGTATCAGAAGGATTTGTCACGAAGGAAC
>JACQKA010000035.1 GCA_016204805.1 Candidatus Kaiserbacteria bacterium
GCGACAAAAAAAGAGGTCGAAGAATCCATACAGGGGCATATCATCGAATCCGCTGAGCTGATAGGGAGATACAGCCGCCACTAAAGAAGGCGCCGCTGAAGATTCCAAGTAGATTCTATGTCCTCACAGGTTTGCTATAGCCACATTGACTGAATAATTCGGTTGATGACGGTGGGAACACGGCTCGATAGAGAGCCGTGTTCTGGGTTTTCGGGCGATACTTTCTCGTGTATGACAAAGATACACGAGAAATCCCCCTGCTGTCGGGGAGACGTGCGTCGCTTCGGCGGCCGCAGACGGCAGTGCTGTGCATGCGGGAAAACGTGGCGAGTATGGAAAGCGCGAAGAGGCCGCAAGAAGCTTCGGATTTCGTTCGAGCTTGCGCATCGGTTCGTGCTCCACCGCGTGCTTCCCACGCGAGCGCCGTACGCCGGACACCGCCTGAGCCGCAATCAGCGCCAGTATCGTCTGATACTGTCTCGACATCGCTGTGTTACCGCCTGTCCGTGGCCGCATCCGCCGGATGGCGCCCTCATCGTGATCGCCGACGCGCTGGTGAAATACGTCGGAGGAAGGTGGCAGACATGGTACTTCATGCTCGTGCGCACCCGTACAGATACGGTTGCAACCGTGCTTCCTCCGTACCACCGCAGCGGCACCGAAACGGTTGCGGGCTGGAGAGACGCATTCGACTCGCTGGATCCGGCCCTCCGAGACCGCATAGAGGCTCTGGTATGCGATGGGCATCGCGGACTCGTCTACGAAGCGAAGTGGCGCGGCTGGCTGCTCCAGCGCTGCCACTTTCACCTCATTGCGCGTATCCAGTCGAGACGGTCAAAGTGGAGGACCAGCCGCCATCCCGAAGAAGGTAAGCGGATATTCGCCCTGGTGAAGCGCGTGCTCACGGAACGCACCGAGTCAGATATTGCATCATGCATTACTGAGCTCGAAGCGGTGAGCTGGCGCACCCCGTCGCGCGATCTTGCCCATACCCTGAAAGGGTTTGTGAACCATTTTCAGGAATTTCGAACGTATCTCCAGCATCCCGACCTCAAGCTTCCGACAACGAACAATACCGCCGAAGCGCTAATCGGTTTAGTGGAAGAGGCATCACGCCGAGCGCGGGGATTCAGAACCGCTGCGGCATTTCACGAATGGGTGGTGTGTGTCTGTACAACACGGAAGACACTGTGTTGCATGCCTGGCAGAAAAGATATCAACCATTTTTATCAGTCATAGCCGCTATAGCAAAGGTATGAAACCAAGGGAAAGGGAGGAGAAGTGAGCAGGATATTTAAGAAACAAGTTTTTTGAAAAGTTCGTATGTTGCCTTGATGTCGTCCATCGCGCGATGCGCGCGTTCTCGCTTGATCTGAAATATTTTGCACAGTGTTGTAAGCCCCATGTGCGTCGGCGCGTTCTCTTGTAATTTCGCGTATGCAAGGGAGACTGTATCGAGATAGTGGTAATCGAGGGGATACTCAAGGCCGCAATCCGCGTACGCTTTCCAGAGAAACATAAGGTCAAAATGGACAACGTGTCCTACAGGAATGGCCTTTGAGGCGTCAGTAGAGAGTTGTGCCAGGACATCAGACAATGAGAGGGCTTGCTTCCACTCTTCTTCAGTGTACCCGACGAGCGTGAGTGCATCAGCGTCTGCGCGTTCCAGATGCGCGGGCGCGATCTTCGCCGTAAATTCCTTCTCGATCTTGAGTGTCTGGTGGTGAACAACAAGATATGCAATCTCGATAATGTCATGCACAAAAGGCGAAAGGCCGGTTGTCTCAAGATCAATGAAGACAAGTGTCCGCTCGCGAAATGGAATTTCAGTGCGGTGGATCATATGTTTTTATAAAATCACCCCGTGTTCGAGCGGAGTGATTTTATGGAAGTTCGTTATGCTTCGTCTTCGAGCAATGCTTTTAACTGTTGTCGGAGTTCTGGCGTGTCTTGGTGACCATGGGTGGTCACTGCATGGTGGATCGCGACTGGCAAGACTTCTTCTTCGGAGCCAGCGATCGTAAGGGTACAGTTATTTTCGCTCGGGAACTTTCTACAATCCGCAACTTTTCGTGCCATAAGATTACCATTTAAAAATATACGTTTTTGTGTCGACCTTGAAAACAATTCATTATGCACAGCTGATGCACCAAAGTAA
>JACQKA010000034.1 GCA_016204805.1 Candidatus Kaiserbacteria bacterium
CTCTGCGTATGAGCAGAGTTACCACCAGCGTAGCAGTGGAAACGCAGGTGGCTCTGTAGGGTTTATAGCGCTATACTGCCGTCATGGTTAATCAGAGCACTGAACTTAAACAATTAAACACGAAACTCGATCGTGTTCTGGGGACGATGGCCACCAAGGACGACTTGCGTGATATTGAGTCGCGCATGGCCACGAAAGAAGACCTTCAGGTACTCGATGAAAAGGTGGATCGTGTAATTGACGCGATGGTGACGAGAGACGAATTTGAAGAATTCCGGCTGGAAGTGCGGTCAGATATAGCGGAACTTAGAGAATCTATACAGCGTCTCACGACCTCCATCGATAAGTTGGCAAAAGCTTTTTCAGATCTCCAAAGTGAATATGCGGCGATCAAAATGCAAATGTCACGCTACGACCGTTGGTTTAAGGAAATCGCAGAAAAGGTTGGCATTGAACTACGCCCCTAAAATCCGAAAAACTCCATCACGCGATAGAGGAAAGGTTCGCGCAGAGGGACTTCGTGTACACGCGCCTGCAGGAATGTGCGTACCGATGCAGCGTCGACATCGTGGAGCGGTATCACCAAATCAGGCGTCATGATACGTGGCGTGTCGATGAGTAAGATCGGCTGTTCGTCTTCGGTTACCCAAAAGGCGAACATCTCTTCATAGGGATAGAGTGCATCGTTTATGAGGAGCCCGCGCTCACCGAGCACGAAATCGGCGATGGATGGCGGTCGCGCGGCTATCATGCCGAGCGTTGCCGCAGCGATGACAATCAAAAGTGCGAAAAGAATGTTGTTGAACAAAATTGCGGTCACCGCCGAAGACACGGCGATGACGCCGAGCGCCCAATACCAATCATTTCCGCGTTCAATATGCTGGTGTTCAGTGGCTCGCCACGAAATGGTGGTCTGATCCATGCTTTTATTCTACACTAAAGAAACCGTGGTTTTTAGAACTCACGGGGTTATCGTGTTGCCGCAACCTTGCACATAGCTTTTGACAGAATCCGTCTCGAGACAAAAACTTATGGTATACGTGGATCCTTGGGCATCGGAAACATATGTGTAGTCAAAATTGGGGGAACCGGGATCGTGTGGTACCGCATCGATCGATCCCGATTGGATCAACATGGCGGAAAAGGGGTCGTTTCCGGTAAGCGTGACCGGTGTGGTTGAAATAGGGAAGGTGCCGCCGCTCGTGATTACAAAAGATGCAAGCGCCTTGGCGATTGCTTGCACATCAGACATGCGCCGTGAATCACGCCCCTTACGTTGGACCAAACCGAACGAAGCCATAGCGCCGGAAGCGATGAGTCCGATGATGGCGATGACCACGAGTAATTCTATTAATGTAAAACCCATCGTTCCGCGTGTATAGTACATGCACGTATTGTAGTATTATGTACACACACCTTCAAATGGATGGGGTGCATATGGTTGATAACTCGACAGACAAAAGGTGCCCGTTGGTGGTAACTATTGGCGGTGGAACCGGTCAATATGTGTTGCTTTCCGGGCTCAAAGAGCACCCGCTCGATATTGCGGCCGTCGTTTCAATGGCGGATGATGGAGGTTCGACAGGCGTTTTGCGCGACGAACTTGGCGTGCTCCCTCCGGGCGATGTGCGCCAATGCCTCGCCGCGCTTTCCAAAGAAACGCCAACGATGCGCGCATTGTTCTCGTACCGATTTTCTGCGGGGCCGATGAAGGGGCACGCGTTTGGCAACTTGCTCCTTTCAGCGCTTGAAAAGATAACCGGCAGTTTTGCGGCGGCAGTTACCGAAGCCTGCCGCATTTTTGCGGTGCACGGTGAAGTCATTCCTGTGACCGAGGGCAACATGCGCCTCTTGGTGGAACTCAAAGATGGTTCGCGTGTCGCGGGTGAACACTATTTGGATGGCGATGAGCGGGTCCGTACAGTCGGCGTGAAGAAAATCGTTTTGCAGAATCCAGTTGAAGCGCATCCGCGCGCTACCGAATGTATTAAAAAAGCCGATCTCATCGTGATTGGTCCGGGCGATCTCTATGGCAGTGTGTTGCCGCCCCTGCTCGTACCCGACGTGGCACAGGCGCTCCGCGAGACGACCGCACCGATTATCTATGTTGCGAACCTCACCAATAAAAAAGGCCAGACCGCCGGCTTCAGTGCGCATGATTATGCGCATGTCATTCACGAATATCTCGGCGCGCATTGCATCGATGTACTGCTCTGCAACACGACGCCGCCCGCGCCGCACCTCCTCGAGAGGTACGAACAACAAGAGGGGAAAGGCATGGTGGTGGAATATACGGCGCGCGCTGATACCGATCCGTATCGGGTCGTTGCGCGCGATCTCATTTCGGTCGACAGCCAGATGATCCATCCGCAGGACGAGATAGGCCATTTGCGTTCGTTCATACGCCACGACCCCATCAAACTCGCTGCGGCGGTTTTGGAAGTGCTTGCCGAAAAGACACACATTGAAGTATAAGTTCTCTGAAAATCGACTTTCATAAAAAGCGTTGTCGAGTATAGTTGTGCCAAGGGAGGGGTCGGATAGTGGTTCATTCCAGCGCACTTGAAATGCGCCAGGGCGCAAGCTCTCGTGAGTTCGAATCTCACCCCCTCCGCCAGTAATACTCCGTATTACGGAGTGTGAAATGATTCGATTGCGCCTCAACAGAGTCGCTTTTTGCCATTCTGACAAATCCCATATCTTAGAGACAGCCCGAATTGAGAGGAAACTGTCATTCGGAGCGTGACGGAGCGTCACATTTCCCCGCCTTACGTGCAGGGTACCTTCAGCATAAACTCTAATCACTATGTCACGTACCACAGCAACGTTCTCAGTATCGCTACCGCCCGAAATGGCGGCGGAACTTGAATTAATACGTAAGGACGAGCACCGCACGCGCTTTGAGTTGGTGCGAGAAGCGCTACGGCGCTATTTCCGATCACGGGACAAACTGCCGGTCATGTGATAGAATGCACAAATCAGGTGATTACCCGCTCATGAATTTCGTATGACAAAAGATTGGACGCGAATCTACAAAAAATATCCTGGCATGTGGGTTGCCGTTGATGCCCACGA
>JACQKA010000036.1 GCA_016204805.1 Candidatus Kaiserbacteria bacterium
CGCACGCCGGCTTGCCCGCACACCAATCGAGACACCGCGAAGCGTGACACGCTAATGTCGTCAACCATTTTTATGTCATTCAAGAACAACATATTTTTCAGCAAGCTCGGCTTCGCAGGTATCACTGTGTCTCGATATGGTACGCAGACTTGCCCGCACACCAATCGAGGCACCGCGAAGCGTGACACGCTAATGTCGTCAACCATTTTTATGTCATTCAAGAACAACATATTTTTCAGCAAGCTCGGCTTCGCAGGGATCACTGTGTCTCGATTGGTGTGCGGGCTTGCCCCAAAGGCAGAATAATCGTAGGATGCACCCGTTATGACTAAGCAAACACAAGAAAAAGTAGGAGGTCGCGTCTTCAAGGGGACGGTTGTCAAGACCGCCATGAAGGACACCATCACTGTTGCTGTACAGCGTTACGTCAAACACCCGAAATACAAGAAGTATCAGGAACGCTCTAAGAAATTTCTCGTACACGATGCAGGCAACACCGCGCAGGTGGGTGACATCGTGATGATCCGCGAGACACGCCCGCTTTCCAAGAACAAACACTTTGAACTCGCCGAGACTGTGGCTCGCGCGACAAAGGAAGAACAGTTCGACAAGCTCACCAATACGTAACCTTATGATCCAACCAAACACCATCGTACGAGTAGCAGACAATTCTGGCGCGAAGGTCGCTTTCGTATTCAAGATATTGGGCGGCAGTAAACGCCGCTATGCAGAGCTCGGCGACGAGATCGTCGTATCGGTGCGTGTCGCAGAACCACGCAAATCAGTCAAAAAAAAGGATGTGCTCCGCGCGGTCATCGTCCGCCAAAAGAAACCGTTCCGCCGCAAAGATGGTTCGTACATCCGGTTCGACGAAAACGCAGTCGTCATCGTCGACAAGACAGGCAAGAAAGAACCGATCGCGAACCGCGTGTTCGGCCCTATCCCGCGCGAAGTCATCGAGCGCGGCTACCAGAAGATCGGCTCACTCGCCCCCGAAGTTCTATAGATATATGAAAATCAAAAAAGGAGATAAAGTCATGATCATAGCGGGCAAGGACCGCGGCAAAAGCGGCATCATTCTCCGCGCGCTCCCCAAAGAAGACAAGGTCATCATCGAGGGCATCAATATGGTGAAGCGCCACGCGCGCCGTACGAAGAATACCCAGAAGGGCCAGATCATCGAGAAGGCGATGCCCATCCACGTATCGAACGTGCAGATCACCGACCCGAAGACGGGGAAGCCAACCCGTATTTCTATCAAACGCGAAGGTGGCGTATATACGCGTGTTGCGACAAAAAGCGGCGCACGACTTTAGAAAAAATAAGGAGCTTGCGACTATTTTTTCTTAACCCAGCCCCACTTTCGGTTGTCATTTATTATGAAATGTGATATACAAACCACACTTTCCACGCAACCTTTTGATAATAAATGGTTATGGAAAGTGGGGCTGGGTGTAAGAGCTCCTAAGCTCGTTTCACTCGCTAAGAATCTCTAACATATGACAACCACCTATTCCACATCTGAAAAGCAGAAGCACGTCATGACCGCACTCAAGGATTCTTTCGGCTATGTGAATCCGATGCAGGCGCCGAAGATCACGAAAGTGGTTGTCTCATGCGGTGTCGGCAAGGTAACCGACAAAAAGCGTCGAGAGCAGATCGCCGACCGCCTCGCCGAGATCACCGGCCAAAAGCCCGCTCCGCGCGGCGCGCGCAAATCCATCGCCGCGTTCAAATCGCGCCAAGGCGACATCGTCGGCTTCCAGATAACGCTCCGTGGGCGCGCGATGTGGACCTTCCTCGATAAGCTCATCCACGTGGCGCTCCCGCGCACACGCGACTTCCGCGGTATCAAACCGGACGCTATCGATGAAATGGGCAACATCACCATCGCTGTTAAGGAGCACACGGTGTTCTCGGAAACAGCCGACGAAGACGTCAAAGACATTTTCGGTCTCGCCATCACCCTCACCACGACTGCAAAGACCAAGGCAGAAGCAGAAGCATTGTTTCGCCACCTCGGCCTTCCCCTCCGCGAACGCGTGTAGCCGTCCGAAGGTTTAACCTTCGGGCGGAGCTGGTTGACAAAAGATTATCTTTAGATTATCTTTAGCAGTATGAAAAATATCATAGGATTAAGGGAACTGCGGGAACACACGGAAAAATACGTTTCTCAGATCAAAAAAGGAAAAAGTTTTACCGTGGTTCGCCGCTCACGGCCGGTTTTCAACATCACTCCGGTTGATGAATGGGGTGACGAAGGTATGTGGGAAACCGTTGTTGACTTCACGGAGATTAACCCTAAAGGCGTCTCAATAGGAGAAGTCAGGCGCGCACTTCATAAGATACGTAAGTAAAGAAAAAAGTTTACTGTATGGACAGGGTCAGAAAGTTTTTGAAAAAACTGCCTGTTTCCGCGCAGGAAGAAATTGACTCTCTGTTACATAAGGTGGAGATGGGTGATACAGGCAACCTCGATATAAAAAAGCTCAAAGGACACAAGGGTTTGTTTAGGATTCGCAAGGGGGACATCAGGATAGTGTTCGCTCAGGACAACGGCTCAATCAGGGTACTGTTCATAGGAAAGCGCGGAGACTTAAGATACGAACAATTGTAAGACCCCTTCCGCCACCTCGGCCCTCCACTCCGCGAGAGGGCTTAAGTTGTACACACAATATCCCCAACTTCACGGCTCTAGACCGCCAAAGAATAAGATACAATGCACCTCAAGCAGTCCAGGCTTTCCGATAATTTTTATCGGTTTACCTGCACTGTGATTAGTAGGCCCATCAAGGGCATAGCAAAAAGGTTCTATGGTATCACTACTTATAGAAAAACTTAGCAGTGCCATTTGTGCCAAAACCAGTCGCCTTTCTACAAAGGTATGAGTGGCGGAGGATTCTCCATGGCCTGCGAACGTATGTCGATGCTTGAAAGAAAGTACGTGTTAAAACTCAAGTAGACCAATCAAGTCTATGCGAGGGTAGGTAGACTGTCACACGGAAAAAACAGAGGCTAGATATACAACAAAAGCCGCCGACACTGATAATGTCGACGGTCTTTTGTTTGTCCAGGCTTATTTTTGATTTCTAGTGGCCGCCAGAAATCTGCATGCATTACAATTGTATCATCGTCGTACAGCCCAGCCTTAGGGGCAATCGCGCGTGGGGATAACCGTACTCTGTGTAAATTTACAAGCGGTAGTTTGACTTCTATAGAGTCCTCGATTATAGTTGCCTAGCCTCGTAGGGAGCCTGATTTCGAGCAAGTCCTTCGGGATACTGCCGGAAACGGGCCACGAATCGGGAATCCATAACCTCGTTGCCGAAAGGTGAGGTGCCGGACCCGGATCAACTCCTAAGGGCGCTACACCATTCATATGGCGAAAAAAAGCATGATCGCAAAGGCGAAGCGAACCCCGAAATTCAAGAGTCGGGTGATTCGTCGTTGCTTCAAATGCGGCCGCCCGCGCGGGTACATGCGCGACTTTGGGATGTGCCGCATCTGCTTCCGCGAACAGGCACTCGAGGGCAATATCCCAGGTGTTAAGAAATCTTCTTGGTAAATATCCCGATATGTCATTCGTTAACGATCCAGTGGGGGACATGATCATCCGCATCAAGAATGCCGCGGCCGCTAAAAAGACGACGGTGGATGTTCCTCACTCTTTGCTCAAGGCGGCTATCGCAGACAAACTGAAAGAGCATGGCTATGTCACGAATGTTGAAAAGCGCGGCCGCAAAGTAAAGAAGACACTCGACATCACCATCGCATACAACGAAAATGGCGTGGCGCGTATCCGGGGCGTGAAGCGCATCTCGAAGCCTGGCCGCCGCATGTATGCGACGGTGCGCGACATCGTTCCGATCAAATACGGTCACGGCACTTCGCTCTTGAGCACGCCGAAAGGCATCCTGACCGGCGAGGAGGCGCGCAAGGCAAAAGTCGGCGGCGAAATGCTCTTCTACATCTGGTAAATATATGTCACGTATCGCAAAAAAACCCATCGCAATCCCTGCAGGCGTCACCGTCGCTGTTTCGGCTGATTCAACAGTGAGCGTGAAGGGGAAGGGTGGCGAGCTCAAGCGCACATTCCGCCCGCTCATTTCGATAAAGACGGATTCCAATACCGTAATATTGGAGCCGAAATCCGATTCGCACCTCGCGAAAGCGCTCTGGGGCACGTACGCGGCGCACATCAGGAACATGATGGAAGGCGTCACCAAACCCTACGTCAAACAGCTTTTGATCGAAGGTGTCGGCTATCGTGCGACTGTGCAGGGCACCAAGATTGTTCTCGCGGTCGGCTTCTCGCATCCGGTTGAGCTCGCGATCCCTGCAGGTATTACTGTCACTGCGGAAAAAGGCGTCATCACCATTACCGGTATCGACAAAGATGCAGTCGGTCAATTCGCGGCAAACGTGCGTGCAAAGAAAGTGCCGGAACCGTATAAAGGCAAGGGCATCCGATACAGCACTGAAGTCATCCGCCGCAAGCAAGGTAAGAAAGTCGTTGGTTAAATCGTATGGCAACTCAAGTAAACAAATCAATACGCCGTAAGATTCGCCACCGCCGCGTGCGCGCGAAAGTTTCGGGTACATCAGCGCGTCCGCGTCTTTCTATCTACAAATCCAACACGCAGATCATCGTGCAGGTCATCGATGACGAGCGCGGCGCAACCATCGCCGCGGTCGTTTCGCTCGCTGAAAAAGGCAAGACCCCGCGCGAACGCGCCGAATCAGCCGCGCGCACGCTCGCAAAGACCGCGAAAGAAAAAGGCGTCGCTCGCGTCGTGTTCGACCGCGGCGGATTCGCATATACTGGTACTATCAAAGCATTTGCTGACGCGGCTCGCGCGGCAGGACTAGAATTTTAATATGACTACACCAATACTAAACGAAAACGAAGTGCAGGTGGACGCAGTAGCGGCAGAAGAAACTGCAGTCGTTGCTGTTGTACCTGTAGAAACACGAGAAGCTCGTGGTCCACGCGGTCGTCGCGGAGAGCGCGGCGGAGGCTCGCGTGGCGGACGCGGGGGTGGCCGAGGTGACCGCAGTGAGCGCCGTTCTGAATTTGCACAGAAAGTGATTGGTATGCGCCGCGTGGCCCGTGTTATGGCCGGCGGTCGCCGCTTCAATTTCAGTGTCGCTATTGTCATCGGAGACAAAAAGGGCCGCGTCGGTTTCGGTCTTGGGAAAGCCATGGACACCGCGCTCGCGATTGAAAAGGCAACGAACGACGCAAAGAAAAACATGATCAATCTCAATCTCACCAAAACGAACAGCTTGCCGCACGACATTTCAGCGAAGTACGCATCGTCGGTGGTCGCGATCCGTCCATCGCCCGGTAAAGGACTTGTCGCCGGTTCCGCAGTGCGCGTCGTATTGGAGCTCGGTGGCGTTACCGACATCACTGCTAAACTCCACTCGCGTAGCAAGAACCCGATCAACAACGCGCGCGTCGCTATAAAGGCGCTCAAGCAGATAGCGAAACCATAGAAAAATTATGAATTTCGAATTCGAATTTCCAATTTTGAATGAAAATCGAATTTCAAAATTTCGAATTAAAAAATTGATTAAAAATTCAAAATTCAAAATTCACAATCGCGTATGATAGGCCTCAATACACTCAAGCGTTACACTACCCGCCCAGACGTAGCCGTCGGCCGTGGCGGCAAGCGCGGCAAGACCAGCGGTCGTGGCACCAAAGGCCAGAACGCCCGCGCGGGTCACAAGAAACGCCCGGAGATCCGTGATTTCATCAAGAAACTCCCGAAACGCCGCGGCTATGGCAAGAACCGTGCTCGCACGGTGTTCACGATGCGCCCGCGCCCCGTTGAAGTCACATTGCGTGCGCTCGACAAAGCATTTGCGTCCGGTGATTCAGTAAACCCAAAGACACTCGCAGAAAAGCGTATCATCCGCGGCGGGGCAGTGGCAGAAGTAAAGATCCTCGCAACGGGTGATATCAGCAAGAAACTCATTGTATCCGGATGCAAGATCTCTGCAGGTGCAAAAGCACTGATCGAAAAGGCAGGCGGTTCTGTCGAATAACATACTATGCTTGCTACTTTTCTACGAAAACTCGAGATAGTGCTTCATGATGAAACGTTGCGCATACGCATCTTGTTCGTGCTCGGCGCTTTTCTCATGTTCCGCATCCTTGCGACCATTCCCATCCCTTCGATCGATGTTGCCCGCCTCGAAACATTCTTGAGCGGTAACCAGTTCCTCAGCCTTCTGAACATTTTTTCAGGCGGCGGGCTGTCGAATCTTTCGATCGTGATGCTCGGCGTGGGTCCGTACATCACTGCGTCCATCATTATGCAGTTGGTCACGGTGCTCTCGCCAAAATTGAAGCAGATGTATCAGGAAGAAGGCGACGCAGGCCGCCAGCGATTCATGATGTATTCCCGGTATCTCACTGTGCCGCTCGCATTTTTGCAGGGCTTTGCCTTCCTCATGTTGCTCCGCCAGAACGGCATTGTCGGCGGTCTTGATGTTCTTTCGATATTGACGAGCGTCATGGTGATTTCCGCCGGCTCATTCCTCTTGATGTGGATCGGCGAACTGGTTACCGAATTTGGAGTCGGGAATGGCGTTTCGCTCATCATCTTTGCCGGTATCGTTGCGAGTCTTCCGACTGCGATCTCACAGCTCTTCTTCACCTTCGATGTGAGCCAGATCCCGACGTATCTCGGTTTCGTAATTGCAGCGTGTATCGTGACCGCAGGCGTGGTCTTCATTACCGAAGCGGAACGTCCGATTCCCGTCACCTATTCCCGCCGTGTGCGCGGTATGAAAGTGCTGGGTGGCATTTCGACGTATCTCCCGCTCCGTGTGAATCAGGCGGGCGTCATGCCTATCATCTTCGCGCTCTCCATCCTGCTCTTTCCGCAGATGATAGCGACATTCCTCACGACTGTGAATATCTCATGGGTCGCGAGCGCCGCGCGCGCTGTCGTGAGCGGATTAAGCAACCAGTGGGTCTACGGCGGCATGTATTTCTTCCTCGTCGTTGTCTTTACGTACTTCTACACTGCGATCACCTTCGAGCCGAATCAGATGGCCAAGAATCTCCAGAAGAACGGCGCATTCATCCCCGGTGTTCGTCCCGGCCAGAATACCGCTGAATATTTGGGCGACATCATCACGCGCATAACGCTCTTCGGTGCGCTCTTCCTTGGCGCCATCGCTATCCTCCCCATCATCGTGCAGGGACTCACGGGTATCACAGCCCTCACCATCGGCGGTACCGCGCTTCTTATTGCGGTGTCCGTCATTCTCGACTTGGTTAAGAAGATAGACGCGCAGACCTCAATTAGGGAGTACTAGCGTTCTCAGTGGCTCTGTGTTATTACTTGCACAGCAAAGAAGGAGAATGAGATGCGATTCATAACATGGTCTATCGCCCTTGTGGTAATGGGGAGTAGCATAGCCAATGCTGATGCGCCGACGATTGTCAGCCGTAAAGACTGGGGCGCGCAGGCTCCGAATGAGGTCCTGATGCATGCGCAGATACCGCGCGGGATCGTGGTTCATCACAGCGGCGAAGAAAGGAACGTCACATACTCGCTTGAGGAAAAGCTCCGCTTCCTGCAGGAGTTTTCGATGGTGCCAGGCGTCATCACTGAAACGCAACAGCCAAAGCCCGCATGGGGCGATGTGCCGTATCATTTTTACATTGATGCGGTCGGCCGCACAGGGGAAGGTCGCGAGATCAAATTCGCCGGTGATACCAATACCGACTACGACACTGATGGTTATATCCAAATTGTGGTCGAGGGTGACTTCAACAAAGAGCAGTTGAAAGAGGAGCAGGTCGTAGCGTTCGACAGTCTCGTACGGTGGCTTGCGGAGGCATATCGTATCAATCCTGACGACATCACTGCTCACGATGATCACGCGGCTACGGATTGCCCGGGGGCGTATCTGGAAGCGCACATCGATGAATTGCGGAAAGAGATGAAAAATACGCAATAGGTTTACAGCCGGACTTCGGGTCCGGCTTTTTCATGGTACAACGTGCGTAGGTGATAAGGAGATAACGATGAAAATACTTGTCGTCGGAAGCGGTGCGCGTGAACATGCGCTCTGCGCCAAGATAGCCGAAAGCCCTTTGGCAGATGTCGTATTTTGCGCTCCGGGCAACCCAGGCATCGATGAGGTGCCGAAATGTAGCAGGGTAGAGGCGCATACCAACAAAGGGATCCGCGATTTTGCCCGGTACAGCAACATACATCTGGTCGTGATCGGACCCGAGCGGCCTCTGGCAGAGGGTTTGGCGGACTGGCTACGGGAAGAAAAAATTCCCGTGTGCGGTCCCAACAAATGTGCGGCGGAGATCGAATGGAGCAAGCTCTTCGCAAAACGGTTCATGGATGCGCATGGGATTCCGACAGCGCCATGGCTCGCCGCGACACGCACATGGACCGCGCAACGTGCCTCTCAGGCATTTGCGGGCGGACCGATGATGCATACAAGCGGTGTCCCAATTGTCATCAAGGTTGATGGACTTGCACAAGGCAAAGGAGTCTTTATCGCACATACTACGTTCGAACTGCATGATGCGCTGAACGAGATCTTCGTCGCTAAACGCTTTGGCACAGCAGGTCGCGTAGTCATCGTTGAAGAGAAATTGCGAGGCCTTGAAGTGACCGCGACGTGTATCACGGATGGAAAGCGCGTTATTATGTTGCCGGACTCCATGGATTACAAACAAGCCGAAGACGGTGATCGCGGCCGCAATACTGGCGGCATGGGTTCGCATAGTCCGTCGTTCGTGCTCACCACAGAAGAGCATGAGTGGATACGGGTTAACATCATGCAAAAGTCAGTCGATGGACTGCGCGCGGAAGGTCGCGAATTTCGCGGGGTGCTGACCGCAGGGCTTATGGTCTCGAACGAGAGGAAGATCGACGTACTCGAATTCAATGCGCGTTTCAACGATCCGGAATGTCAGGTCATCATGGCGCGTATCGATGAAGACATCGTGCCGTTTCTCTACGGAGCCGCTATAGGAAAATTTCCGCAGGGTATCAGTGCGCTAAAAACGAAACAGTGCGTCGTTGCGAACGTGGTTTTGGTGAGTTCCCCATATCCCCAAGAGCCGACTATCGGTGATGAAATCACCGGCGTCCATATGGCAGAAAGATGCACGGAAGTGAGCGTCTGGCATGGGAATACCGCGCGCCGCACAGACGGCAAACTCGTTACGGCCGGCGGGCGCGTGCTCAATGTGTGTGCGGTCGGGGACAGCCTCCAAAAAGCAGTCAAAAAGGCCTATCAAGGGGCGGCGCTTATTGATTGGGAACACAAGGCATCCCGTAGCGATATCGGCTGTCGGGTGCTGAAAATAGCCTCAAACAAGGACTTTAGCCCTTGACAAAGATACATGAGGGTATACAATATTAAGGCTTTCGCTCCGGCGGAGGTTATGAATAGAATGGCCCAGAGTTACCGGACGGAGACGCCCATGACCTGGATCTAGCCATAGTTTTCCCCATTGACATTTCGCGGGAAAACCGCTTCTGAAGCCCCACGCTAATCGCGTGGGGTTCTTCCTTTTTCAATATGATACCATTCATGCATGAAAGAAAAGAAACATCGGCAGGTTGTAGTGATCGCGGGCCCCTCTGGTTCAGGTGAGACGACATTTACCGAAGAGCTCATGCTCGCGTATTCTAATTTTACACGTGCAGTTTCCGCAACGACACGCGCACCGCGCGGTAATGAACGCGAAGGAGAAAACTACTATTTTATGACGAAGGAGAAATTCTTTGAAGCAGTGCAAGCAGGGAACATCCCCGAACACACCTTCGTGAAAAACCGCGACGCGCATTACGGCACCTATCTGCCGGATCTTAAAAAGCGTCTCGAGAGTGGGAAGACCGTCATTGTGAACACGGATCTTTCAGGTGCGATGTTTTTCAAGAAAAATTACGATGCGCTCACGGTGTTTATAAAACCAAAAACCATGCAGGTCCTGTACGATCGCCTCATCCGCCGCGATCCGGGTATCAGCAAGGAAGAGGTCATTTCACGACTTTTGAATGCCGCACAGGAAATGTTGGAAGCCGAAAATCACTACGACCTCATTGTGTTCAACGATGACGGTGAATTTGCCGATACGATTCTCAAAATTGTGGAAAAATTGCGCAACGAAGGATATGAGGTCTAGAGGTAAAGGAAGGGTGGTTGTCATTGCCGGCCCCACGGGCGTGGGTAAGAATAGCGTCATCAAAGGTGTGATCAAGCGTTGCAATAATTGCGTCGATCTGGTGACAGCAACGACGCGGCCACCGCGCCCAGACGAGAAAAACGGTGTCGATTATTTCTTCATGTCAGAGAAAGAGTTTGACACGAACGTCAAGGTGGGGAACATAGTAGAGGTATACCGGCATCCAGCTGGTTTCAGAAATGGCACGTACGCTCCATTTTTCAATGAACATTTTGATAAAGGTGAGACAATCCTCGGCGACATCACCATCGAGGGTGCACGCTTTTTGAAAGATCATCATGGCATACTCGGTATTTTCATCATGCCACCGTCGTTCAAAATACTCGAAAGTCGTATCCGTGCCCGCAAGGCCAGTATGCCGGCGGATGAGCTCGAGCGGCGTCTTGCTCTCGCCAAGAAAGAAATCAAAGAAGATGCGCCGTGGTATGATTACCGTATCGTGAATGAAGAGGGCAAACTTAACGAAACCGTTGACAAAGTGATTGAGATTCTCAAAAAAGAAAGGTACATTGATGAATGATGACTCAACCACTTGATGAAAAACTCGCACGGCCGATGACGGTTGTTTTTTTCGGTATACAGGGTTCCGGCAAAGGCACGCAGGCGTCACTGCTCGATGATTTCTTGACGCGCAACAGTGACGACGGCGTGCTCCGGCTTGAAATGGGTGAGCGTTTGCGGGGCTTCGCCGCGGGCTCGAGCGAGGCGAATAAGCGTGTGAATGCGATCATGAGCGCCGGCGGGCTTCTCCCCGCGTTCATTCCATCACACATGATAACTTCTTTTTTCCTGACAGAATTCACCGGCAATGAACATCTCATTTTTGACGGCGTCGCGCGCCGCATCGAACAATCGATGGTGTTGGATGATGCGCTCGCATTCTACGGCCGCTCCGACTATCAAGTCATCACGCTTGAACTTTCAGAAGAAGAAGCGAACAGGCGCATGCAACTTCGCCATCGTGATGACGACGCCGAAGCCCAGATCAAAAAACGCTTTGAATGGTACAAATCGGAAACCCTGCCAGCTCTCGAAAAGCTACGTCGCCGCGGCCGCACGGTACATGCAGTGGACGGCCACCCTTCAATCGAAGAGATTCACAAGCAAGTGCTTGCCGTGCTAGGGTTAGCCTCATGAAGGTAGAGAATGACAACGAACGAGCAACGCTCCGCGAGGCTGGTAAAAAACACGCGGTCATCTTGCAGCAGCTTGCCGTGATGGTGGTGCCGGGCATTTCGACAGCGGAGCTCGAAGATGAGGCGCGTCGGCTTATCACGGAAGCGGGGGCGGAATCAGCATTTCTGGGCTATCAACCGCAAGGTGCGAAACGCCCATACCCTGCCGCACTGTGCGTGTCGGTCAATGACGCGATCGTTCACGGTATTCCGAACGAAAATTCACTCACTATCCAAGAAGGTGACATCGTCACACTCGATTGCGGAATACTATACCAAAAACTCATTACCGATGCGGCGGTGTGCGTTATTGCGGGACATGGCAGCTACGAAGACAAGACACTCATTCGCGCCGCGAAAGAAGCGCTCGATGCAGGTATTGCTCAGGCGCGCACGGGGAATCATATCGGTGACATCGGAGCCGCTATCGAGGCCATCGGCAAGAAATATGATCTGGGCTCACCGCGTGAGCTCGGCGGGCACAGTGTCGGTCGTCACGTCCACGAAGAGCCGTTCGTGCCGAACTTCGGTCCTGCTGGCTCTGGCGAGGAACTTGTCGATGGTATGGTGCTCGCCATAGAGCCGATGTTCATGCTCGGCGGAAGCAAAATATATCTCGACCCTGACGGCTACACCTATCGAACCCGCGACGGCAGCAAATCCGCGCATGTGGAACACACAGTCATTGTGGGGAAGGATAGAGCGGAAGTATTGACGCAGTACATAGAACGTTCACCGAGCAGGTGAGCTGTGCTCTGCGTGGTAGTATGTGCACATGGGTATTCATTTGATAAAAGATAGGATATCGCGTACAGACCTACAAAAGATCGCTGATGAGCGGTTTGGCGACATGGTCAAAGCGGTTGTGGACCTCACTCGACAGGTCATGACCTTAGGAGGCGAGTTGCATGCGGATGAAGAGAGCGAAATGCTCGAGCGAGGCTCGATGCGTGAAGATCTCTGGGGCATCAACCTCTATCCTGGAGAAAAAGGAGATGCCTTCATTGAATACGACTCGATGATCAATATCCGCCCGGCACTCGGAAATCGGACGCGCAGTATTGATGATGAGACGGTCCGCGCGAAAATTAGGAAATTGGTAGACGACATGATCACGGATTAAGAATATGGCATTTTTGCATCAGACATTGGCAAGCGGACGGTGGCACACCATGACTCTTGCAGAGCAGATGGGCAATATAGGCAGTGAAGTTCACCGCGCGCGTATGGCAGAGCAGGTGAATGAAGAGCGGTTCCTGCGCGCGTGTGATAGAGCGCTCGAGCTCTTCGATCTCACGCTCGCAGATCTGCGCTGGCGCGGACGCTTACATGAGATCAATCGGGCTCGCGAAGTGTTCTGTGATGCAACCATGGGCGGCAAGGCGTACGGCTCCACACTCGAAAGTCTTGAGCCGTACTTCGACCATTTCGCTCTCGCCGCCAGGCGATGACGTGCCGCACAATGCCGACCCTGACGGCTACACCTATCGCAACAAGGACGGCAGTAAATCCGCGCATGTGGAGCACGCGGCCATTATAGGCAAGGGTAGCGCAGAGGTGCTCACAAAGTAGCTGTATAATTACAGGATGGAACTCAAGGCACGCGCGCCGGAGGCGCAGAAGTTTCGCACTCCGCAGGAGGAAATCGCGTATCTGCGCGAGCGTATAAAAGAAAAGGAGCAGGAACTCGATCTTCCCGAGAGCAATTTCGAATCGGAACGCATTGCAAAGCGAGAAATTCAAAGGTATGCCGATATGTCGCCCGCGGCCGTGCTCCACGAAACAGTCGTCGTGCCCGAACACGATGCAATGCGCACCGCGCTCGCTCTTGAGCCCGAAGAGCATGATTCGCAGATAGACGCACTTCTCCAGATAGTCGCAGAAAAGGGCGTGCGCAACGCGCTCTCTGTTGCGGCGAAAATGGACAACCCGCACATCGAAGACGATCTGCACCGTGCGCTCGTGCGCTATATCGCCGAGGGTCTGCCGGTAGGGGGTAATGTACTTTCCCGCAGTCTCGAATCGTCGCAGACATGGCGTGCGCTTGCAATGACACTCTACGAAGTGCATCCGCAGGGAGCGTTCAAACGCGCGGAAGAACAGCAGGGATTGGAGCAGATGCTTGCTTCGATGGAACAGCTCTACGCGGGGTTGCTCGCCATCTCAAGCGGCAATACAGAAAGCAAACAGAATGTCTTTTCTCTCGAAATAGCGGTTCCGCAAGGGACAGAGGACGCGATATTTTACATGGCGGTGCCCAGCAAGAAAAAAGATCTTTTCGAGCGGCACGTGCTCTCTATTTTTCCGAACGCAAAGTTGGTGGAGAGTCGTGGAGACTACAACATTTTCAATAATGAAGGCTACCATGCTACGGCGTATGCGACGCTTTCTGAACATCCATCACTTCCCATTCGCACATATGAAGATTTCAAGCACGACCCGATGAACGTATTGCTTTCGGCTTTTGGGAAACTAAAGAAGTACGGTGAAGGTGCAGCCATCCAGATCATCGTGGGGAATGAGGGCGAGCGGTACAGCAAACACTATAAAAAGATCCTCAAAGAATTGCACAAAGGCAAGAAATTCAAAAAAGCTATCAAGGCGCCCGAGACCAAGCTTGGCGAGATCGCTGACGATGTCGTCAAAGCGTTGTTTGAAGGCAATAAGAAGAAAGAAGAACACCATCCCGAACAGGAAACGACCGAACGTGTACAGAAGAAACTGAAGACGCGTATCGTACCGGTCAACATTCGCATCCTCGCCTCGGCGGGACACGAAGAGCGTGCGCGCGATATCATTGCGAATCTAGCATCAACCTTCAACCAATTCGAAGACCCGCAAGGCAATAGCATTATATTCAAAGAAGCGTCGTGGTGGACGACAAAAGGCGAGATGCATAATTTCGTGATGCGCGAACCGGAAGCATCCCGTGCGATTCCACTCAACTTTGCCGAACTCACTTCCATATATCACCTTACCGCTGAAGGAGTGCACACGTCGCGCGAACTGAAGCAATCCCGTGCCAAACAATCGCCGCCGCCCACGGATATGCCTGAGGACGGTATCATTCTAGGCATCAATCATTTTGGCGCAACGGAGCAGAAGATCTATTTTGCAAAAGAAGATCGTATGCGTCACATGTACGTGGTAGGGCAGACCGGTACCGGTAAGACGAATTTACTTAAGAATATGATCATCCAAGACATCAGAAACGGGGAAGGTGTGTGCTATATCGATCCGCATGGCTCCGATATACAGGATGTGCTTGCCGCGATACCATCGGAGCGGGAGAAAGATCTCATCTACTTCGATCCGGGCTATTACCCGCGGCCGATGGGGCTCAATATGCTCGAATATGATCCAGCGCATCCGGAGCAAAAGACATTTTTAGTGGATGAATTGTTCAGCATCTTCCAAAAACTATACGGACATGTGGAAGGAGCGGTTGGCCCTGCATTTGAACAGTATTTCCGCAACTCAACGCTTCTTGTCATGGAAGACCCCACGTCGGGAAACACGATGGTGGACATCACCCGCATATTCGCGAACCCTGCGTACCGTGACCTCAAGCTTTCGCGTTGTAAAAATCCACTCCTGATTCAATTCTGGCGTGATATTGCGACTAAGACGCAAGGCGAACAGTCGCTCGAGAACTTCGCGCAGTACGTGACGAACAAATTCGACATTTTTCTTGCGAACGAGATCATGCGTCCCATCATTGCGCAGGAACATTCGGCGTTTGACTTCCGGCAGGTGATGGATGAAAAGAAGATATTACTCATCAACCTTGCGAAAGGCCGTCTTGGCGAGATGAATTCGTCGCTTCTCGGCCTCATTTTCGTCGGAAAGATGCTCAATGCAGCCCTATCACGTGTCGACATGGTGGGACGTGGCGAGATGAATCCATTCTATCTATACATAGATGAATTCCAGAACTTCACAACGCCTTCGATCGCGACCATTCTTTCCGAAGCGCGCAAATATAAATTAGTTCTCACTATCGCGCACCAATTCATCGATCAGCTCACCGATGACATTCGCGATTCCGTATTCGGCAATGTTGGCACGCGCTGTGTGTTCCGCGTTGGCGAAAAGGATTCGGAATTTCTCGAAAGGCTGTTTTCACCAGAATTCAATGCAAGCGATATCATGCACCTCGATAACTTCAACGCGTACGTATCACTTTTGGTCCATGGCAAACCGGTGAAGCCTTTCAACATGCAGACCATACCGCCATCAGGAGTGGCAGACTATACGCGCCTTGAGGACCTAAAACAGCGCTCGTATGAACAATACGGCCGTCCCCGCGAAGAAGTTGAAGCGGAGATACGGGCACGGTATAGTAGCAATGCACTGCCGCCCACCAATCTGGGGACAGAGTCTTATGGGTCTTTTTAACGGCGATGTGAATCATATGCCCGGTAGTAGAATTTCAGCTCACGTGTACCCACCAAAACAAACAATAGTATCAAAAGTATGAACTATGCACTGTATAATCTAGTACACTTTCCGCACGGCGCATCTGGGTACACGCATGGCACTGCACAAACTTTAGTTCGCTATCGGTTGGGCGTTATGCATTATTCGCAATCAGTAGCACGTGCCAGCTGAAATCTCACTACCGGGTATGGCTCATTTTAAAGACGAAAAAACGCTGGTGATCATAAAGCCCGACGGGATACAACGTTCGCTCATGGGTGAGATCGTGAGCCGTTTTGAACGCACGGGGCTCAAGATGGTCGGCATGAAATTCGGCATGCTCGATGAAAAAAGAGTATGGGAACATTACAACAAAGACGACGCATGGTTCTTGAAAAAAGGAGCCAAGATTGCCGAAGACCGCAAGGCGAATGGACTTTCGGCCGACAAAGAGCCAATAGAATACGGCAAAGATATCATTGGTGCATTGGTGAAATTCATGACCTGTGGTCCCGTGCTTTCATTTGTACTGCAGGGCAATCAAGCTGTTGCCGTGGTCAAGAAGCTCGTAGGCGAGACCGAACCGACGACATCTGATGTGGGTACTATTCGTGGCGACCTCACCATCGATTCATACGCGATCGCGGCGGTCGACGACCGCGCAGTACGCAATCTCATACACTGTTCTGACAATGTTGGCGATGCACAGCGCGAGATCGCATTGTGGTTCACTGACGAAGAACTCGTGAACTATCGTTTAATCCCCGAAGCCATTTTGTACGACGTAAACCTTGACGGAATTCTAGAATAGCTGTCCATGTGGGGCACTTATACACACTTGCCCGCACACCAATTCTGGCATCGTTGTATCGTGTTTTTGTAATTTTTTGCCAACCATCACCGTCAGTCTCAAAAAATAATGTTCGATGACTGACGCTTGACGTGCAACAAAACACAATGCCAGAATTGGTGTGCGGGCTTGCATTTCATATACGAAGAGTAAAATGAAAAGCGGACGTAGGCATTAAACCTGCTTGGCAACATCAAGGGAGCTATCATGGAAGATGCGCGTCTTGGCGCGCACCCTGGGCACCCACCTGAGGTAATACATCCCAGGCTTTACAATGCTTGCGTCGAAAGGGCCTCGCACATATCTGTTCATGAAGCACATGAACGGATGTGCGCGGGGCTCTTTCTTGTTGCAGGACTTGTATAATTGGCGCATGTCTTCGTTGCGTTGCACAAAATATCTCTCACCATACGTTCAAGTATAGCTCGCGATATTTTGCTTGCGCGCCTCGATCTGCATCCAATTACTCAAATCCTTTTTACACCACGACTTCACAATTTTTCTTGTGCTACAG
>JACQKA010000041.1 GCA_016204805.1 Candidatus Kaiserbacteria bacterium
GCACCAGCGCCACGAGCACGCAGCCGGTCTTTAACGGCTCCTCTATTGACGCCATCCATTCCGTATTTGAAAAGCGCTCCGCCGAGGAGGCGAAGTACATTACAGGCGTCTACCGATACGCCGACCCTTCGCAATAATGCGTCCATGCGCTAGGGTAGAGAGGTGCGGACGCCCCGATAGCACAACGGATAGTGCAGCGCTCTTCTAAGGCGTTGATGTTGGTTCGATTCCAGCTCGGGGCACTACTTCGCTCAATTCGGAAATTGAGCTACGAAGTGCACAGCACTACAAATGCAGACACGCAAAATTTTACATACTGCTTAGCGAAGTAGCCCTTCGTAACTTTAGTGAAGTAGGGCATATACTAGAACGATGCATTATGTATATCTTCTCCATGATGAGGAAGGCAAATTATATGTCGGCTATTCGAGCGACTTGAAGAAACGTCTCCAAGACCACAAGTACAAAAGAGTGAACACGACCAAGACCTACGAAGAACCTTCACTGGTCTGGTACTGTGCTTTCAAAAATAAAAAAGCGGCTCTGGATTTTGAAAAATATCTGAAGGCCGGTTCAGGACATGCCTTCGCTCAGAAACATCTCGTGATCTAATTTGTGCCGAGGAAGGGAGTTGAACCCTCACGAGGTTGCCCTCACTGCGTCCTGAACGCAGCGCGTTTACCAGTTACGCCACCTCGGCTTGTTTTGATTATGCGCGCAGATGGCGTAATCTTCAAATGTTGCACCCTTAGCTCAGTTGGTAGAGCAACCCCTTTACACGGGGAAGGCCGTAGGTCCGAGTCCTACAGGGTGCACTACTTAGCCAATGCTACGAAGTGCACGCACCTGAAACGAAATGATATGGTATACAAGTTAATACAACTATGGCTGAAACTTCGGTAGTCAAGTGCGTCGGGATAATTATGGACGGCAATCGCAGGTGGGCGAAGGTGCGCGGCCTGCCGGTTTTTGAAGGACACAACGAGGGCTATAAGAAGCTTCAGGAAATAGTGCGCGCCGCGCGCGAAGCGCGCATCCCGCACTTGGTCGCGTACACATTCTCAATCGAAAATTGGCAACGCTCCTCCGAGGAGGTCGGATACTTGATGAAATTGTTCCGCACCATTCTAGAGAGCGAAACGGAAAAACTGACGAAAGAGGGCGTGCGCGTGCGTTTTGTCGGCGACCGGTCGCGTTTTGGCGAAGACATGCAGGCAATGATGCGGAAGATGGAGAAGCAGACTGGAGAAAAATACGACATCACGCTCCACCTCCTCATGTCCTACGGCGGCCGCGCCGAGATAGCGGCCGCCGCCGGTGCGCTTCTCGCGGAAGGGGCGCAAAAAGTTACTGAGGAGAAGTTCGCGCAAAAGCTCTGGGCGCATCCTGTGCCCGACCCAGATATAGTCATTCGCACCGGCGGCGAAAGGCGCCTCTCTGGCTTCTTGCCGTGGCAGACTGTGTACAGCGAGCTTTTTTTTACCGACACGCTCTGGCCGGATTTTAATAAAGAAGAATTTGATTCTATTCTTACCTGGTACCGCACTCGCAAGCGCAATTTCGGAGTATGAAACAGGACGATCCGCTCGCGTCAGTGGGCGCATACGGCGCGCGCATTGACACACTAGCCGATACTTTTCTCGCACGGAACGAGTACGCCCTCTACGGCATGATGCGTTATTTCATGGGCTACGCCGATGAGCGTTTCAATTCGACTGCTCATCCGGTCGGCAAGCGCATACGACCCGGGCTCCTGCTTCTTATTGCCGACAGCTACGGCCTGCTGGAAGAAGCGATCCCCGTTGCGCTTTCGATTGAACTTTTCCACAATTTCACGCTCATTCATGATGATATAGTGGACCATGACGAATTGAGGCGCGGCCGCTCGACAGTATGGAAACTATGGGGAGTTGACCATGCTATCAATACAGGAGACGCACAGCTTATTCTCACGCTACGCGCTCTTGAGGAGCCGATGCAGGCGTCCCCTAAGAGCGTCGCCATTCTGCGCGCCCGTCTTCTTGATAGATACCTTGAAGTTATAGAAGGGCAATATTTGGACTTCACTCTTGCCGCCACAGAACTGAACGACCCTTCCGTGACAGAAGAAACATATCTCACCATGACAAACAAAAAGACCGCGAGACTCGTTCGCGCAGCGACAGAGGCGTCACCGATCCTCGCCAAGAAGGGTGAAATAGAAATCGCCGCGCTCGGTGACTTCGGTGAGAATCTCGGGATGGCGTATCAACTCTATGATGACTGGCAGGGCATTTGGGGCGTCTCCGAGAAAACGGGCAAACAGCGCTCCGGCGATATCTATGAACGCAAGAAGACACTCCCGGTGATCTATGCGCGCGAGCATCTCGCTCCGACAGACCGACAACGCCTTGAGGTGTTATACGACAAAGGTACTCCAGACAAGGGAGAGGTTGAAGAAATTCTCGGACTTCTTGCGAAAACAGATGCGCAGAAAGTGCTTGAGAGCTATGCAATGCGCTATAAAGAAGCGGCGATACGGGCGCTCACACGTACCGAACTAACGGGATCAACCAAGATACTGCTAGAACAAGTCACACGTGCTCTCGTTCCGGACGTCGTTATCGCATCGCGCTAGCGTATAGGAGAATGCTAAGGTAAGACAATGAATCTCCCGATTCTCTACGAAGACTCGGATATCGTGGCTGTCGCAAAGCCGGCGGGGCTTATTACGCACAGCGACGGCAGGACGAAAGAAAAGACGGCGGAGGATTGGTTTAAAGAAAAGTACCCCGAATGTTCAACACCAGGTGTTGAACATTCGGGGTATGCGCATCGGCTGGACCGCGATACTTCCGGCGTGCTCGTCTTTGCCAAGAATGCAGTGGCGTATGAATTTTTGAGAAAAGCGTTCCGTAACAGAGATATTAAAAAAACTTATTTGGCTGTCGTTTACGGCGTTCCTAAAGAGAAAAAGGGAATTATAGACTTTGACATCGGGCGCTCGCGCCAAGATTTCAGACTGCGAAGCGCACAGCCGAAGGCGAAAGGGCGCCTGCGCGACGCCGTCACCCGATACGAAGTATTTGGTGAAATTGAAACAGCCGCGCAAAAATACGCCCTGCTCAAGGTGATGCCAGAGACCGGCCGAACGCACCAAATTCGCGTGCATCTTAAAGCGATTCACCACCCTATTGTCTGCGACCCTCTATATGCACCGAACTATAAACCGGCGCTCGGCATCACTCGCCTCGCGCTCCACGCCAGTACGCTGGATATCCCGCTCCCGAAGGGCGGCAGGAC
>JACQKA010000001.1 GCA_016204805.1 Candidatus Kaiserbacteria bacterium
CGTACGGTACCACGCACTATATCCCCGGCATCGAATACTGGAAATGGATGATTGAAAATCCTGGAAAAATCCCGCAGACACAAGGTGGCATCAACCTCAAAGATGGCAACTATTATTTCTTCCCGGGCTCCATGCTGCGCGGCAGGGGCGGCGACTGGAGCGTCCCGTACGCGCTTTGGCATGGCTCGGGGTTCGGTCGGCGCGCCGGTTGGCTGGGCCTTGACTGGAGCTCGGTCTTTCGTGTCGTTCTCCTCGAGAAATGATTCTTGTTTTTGATTCTTTTCAACACCTTGCATCTTGAATTTTGAGCCGATGGCCGGGATTGAACCGGCGACCCCGTCCTTACCATGGACGTGCTCTACCATCTGAGCTACATCGGCTTCTTCTATTACACCAGTGCTCTGTAGCTACAAGCGGGACTACTGACAACGCATCATCCGCCGTTGAACTACATCGGCTTGTTTTGATGTACTCCACTGATAATGCTGCCAATCGTCACTATTGCCAACGCATCATCCGCCGTTGAGCTACATCGGCTTATTCCATCGCTACCTTATCGATGGTATTGCACAGAATATCATGGAGCTTGCGGTTGTTGAAGTATACGATATGGTCATGACCCCATATTTAAGACTGTCCTTTTTATTTTAATGGCAGTGCGGTTACCCATTGCGAGAGGAGTGGTTGGAATGCTCAGCGCGGTGCCGAGCGCACGCATGAGCCGCGTCATACCGATGCCGCCGCCGAAGCGCGGGAAGAACGTGAGCGAGAGGAATTCTTCAAGCTCGCGCTCGACGCGCTTTCTACCGAATTTCGCATAGAGCAGTTTTGCGTATCCCCCATTCGATATCGTGTGGAATCGTTCGCGCATCTCGCGCACATTCGAACTGCGCTCTGCAGAACCGATAGTTTCCATGCCGTCGATGATGACGTCTATCTTGTGTGCTATACCGCGCGACCGGCGCATGTTCCAAAACGGCGACGTGTGTTCCGGGAATTTTTCGAGAAACACCACGCGGCCGAAATTTTCCGCCATCAGTTTTTCTTCGGTGCTGGTGATCTCCTCCACTCCGTAATGTTCGGCCATGCTTTTGTAATCTTGATGTGTGAATGTCCTTTTTTTTCCCAACCCGAGATATGCGCAGAGATCTTCTTCGAGAGCACGCAGATCATCGAGCGTCCCACGCGATTCGAATTCGAACATCGGGAATATCTTTTCATGCCTGCCCGGCACGGGACTCGGTTCATTCCGATAGCTGGTGGATAGACAGAACACGCCTGGGAGTTTCGGTTTGGTGAGGAGTTCATACTCGAGCCACATCTGTCCTGTCTGCGGCAGAGGCCAGACCCTGCCTTCGTATTCGTATGTCGCGACCGTCGTCGGGTCCTCGCAGGCGGCGAGGATAGAAAGTCGGTCCTGCGTGTGGACTTCGATGAATCCGCGACCAAGAAAAAAGCCGCGAAGCGCGTTCGCGGCTCTGCTGTAGCCAATAATATCCCCTGAAGGTAAATGATTATGAATCATATGTATGGGTTAGGTTTTGAGGTAAAAAAATGCCCCCAATTGGGGCTAATGTTGCTGTGCGCATATGCGCTTGTGTATCGACCCTTTGCATACCCCTACACCTATGGCGGCATTGCAACCATGCGAAGCTGTCACAGAGCACATCAGTGTCCGCTTGGATTCGTGCATTCTGTTTTTTCTGACCCATACGCATGTTGCGCTTCGCTATGCCGCCATAGGTGTCGGGGCATAGGCAAATTATAGAAAGTATATACGAATCCCCTATTTTGCAAGCCCGCTATCCACAGCATGCTTGTATCCGATTGACTCCCCTTCGGAGACACCGTAAGGTTTTCCTAGGTTGTTGTTTGAGAGGAAAACATGCACGATCATGGTGTCCCTTTACGCTTGCAAGCTTTTGATGTGACTCCGACTCGCGGCTTCCTGCCGCCGAATGACCCACTAACGCGACTCAACCCCGCATTCCGTGAACTCGAAGACCTCGCGGCAGAACTGCCCGCACTTTTGGCGGCGAAACAATTGCGACCGAGACTCGAAAAGCTTCACCTTCCGGATATGCGATATCTCTACGACGGTGAGTACGAACGCGCACACATGCTCGCCGCGTTTCTCGTCCACGGATGCATCTGGGAGAATTGGCAGGACAATATCGTTGTGCCGATCATCCCTGAGTCAATCGCGCGATTCATCGTGGAAGTATCCAAGAAGACCGGCCACCCGCCAGTGCTGTCGTACGTTTCTTACGCGCTTCATAACTGGCGGCGCATCAATCCCAAGGGACCGATCGAGCTCGGCAACATTGCCCTCATGCAGTATTTCCTGGGCGGACTCGATGAAGCGTGGTTCACGCTCGTCCACGTCGCGATGGAAGCACAGGCGGGTCGCGCGATCTTTGCCGCAGTGCGCGCACAGGAAGCCGCGATGGCTGGCAATGCTGATGAATGTGAGATGCATCTGTCCACGTTGCACGCGGCGCTCATGAGCGTAAACGCCGTGTTCTGGCGCATGCCCGAGCGATGCGATCCGTACATCTATTTCAACCGCGTTCGCCCGTGGATACATGGATGGAAAACCACCGTGGAAGATTCGCCTGTTTTCCACGGCGTTATGTATGAAGGTGTCGCTGAGTACGGAGGCAAGCCACAGAAATTCCGTGGCGAAACCGGTGCGCAGAGTTCTATTATGCCACTTCTCGATGCCGCGCTCGGCGTCGTGCATAAACCGAGCATGTTGAGTGAACATCTGCTCGAGATGCATGAGTATATGCCGAAAGGTCACAGTGCACTCATCACGGCAGTCGAAGGGCGGCCGGCGATGCGTCAGTATGCCGCACATCATGTTGATTTACATGATGTGTTCAACTATTGCGTCAGTGAGCTGTGGGCATTTCGAAAAAAACATCTCGAATACGCGGCAACATACATTTATGGACAGGATGCTGGCGATGACGCGAATCCGACTGCGGTCGGTACCGGCGGTACATCATTCATGACATCGCTCAAAAAACATCTCGATGAGACAGACAGAGCGAAAGTGTGACGCAAAAACGCGGGACCATGTCCCGCGTTTTTTCTCATACTCTCACTATGTTTGTGCATCACTCATGCTACCGCTTCATGATTTTTCCTCAACACAATGCGAAATTTTTTTGTCTACCCTGCACACAAAATATTTTGAAAAGTTCAAGCCTGTCGAAACGATTCTATATAATCTAAAAGCTCATCTAATTTGCACGTTGCAAGCCCGATACTTGTGTCAGCGGCACCGTAATACACATATAATTCGTCTCCGACAACCACGGCACCCGATGACATTCCTACTGCGCATCTTTCGCTCCCGTGAGCTGCGTCTCCGAAACCCTTTCGCGCGTCTTTGCGACGCCCTCGACGACCGTAACCGCAAGCTTCTGTGCCTTATCAACTGCCATCTCAAGCTGCTTTTCGATCTGCCCCGCGTACGCGCGCGCCCGCGCAAGCTCGGCTTCGAGTGAATCGTGTTTGATCTTTGCGATCGCCGCTTCGCGCTCCACGTCCTTCTGTTTCAATTCAGCGATGACTTTCGCTTCGGCGCGGACCTTTGCATCAGTCTCTTTGATCGCGTCCGTCTTCGTCTTTTCGAGTGTTGTTGTGAACGCAGCCACCTGCCGTTCCAAATCTTTTAGATGGGCCTCGTTTTCGAGAGTGGCCGCCTCGCGGATGTTCAAATCCTCTTCCCGCGCCTTGCGCGAACGATTCCACTCTTCAAGATCGAATTGCTTGCGGCGTTCGAATTCCTCCCGTTCGCGCGTGCGGATGAGGTTCTGTTCATACGTGTACTGTTCTTGTTCGCGTCGCCATTGCTCTTTTTTCTCGCCCACTTCTTTCTCGAGCCGCTCCTGCTCTATCGCAACATGCACACGGCTTTCCTCGATAGCGCGCGTAATCTCCGAAAACGCCGCCCCGATATCGGTCTCTGCACTCGACACCTTCTCCACGGCGCTTTCAAATACAGATTTCTTGTGCGCCGGTTTTGCCACTACACGCTCCGTGACCGCTACCACTTCGGCACCAACCATCCCTGCTTCTGCCGCTTGATCACCCTCCGTCTTTACTTTTGTCCGTCTTACTGCCATATCGTATGTGATTATTACTATCCGGCGAGTGTACTCTGCTATCGATGGGGTGCGCAAGCTGTACCAAATGGAAAAATGTCTTCTGGCGCTTTTCATTGACATCTATGTTTACTTTGATACCATATTTTAATACTAAATTATAGTACACGTTCATATGTCTAATGTATCGGTACCGCTGACGCCCGAACTCGAACGGGAGCTTGATCGCCTCGTTGAAGAGGAGGTGGGTTCGTCACGCGCGGACGTGATGCGCAAGGGCCTCAAACGCCTCCTCCGCGATGAGGGGTTCCGTCGCATCCGCGAAGCCGAGGAAGATATCAGAGCGGGACGCCTCTATACAGGTGATATTGACGAGATCATCAAACACCTCGCATAACGGGAGTTAAAGAAACTTTTAAGAGGCTGAAACCGGAATATAATGGCTCAATTACAAACTAAACCTTTGAATAGTTATGATGAGTTCTAAAAAAGAGGCACTGTTTGCCCGAAATGCGGCTCGCGATTAACAAAAAAGAATGGGTACCAGTACGGTCGCCGACGATTCAAGTGTCTCGACTGTCGACACCAATTTCAATCACTCAAACGTCCGCAGAAGTTGCGGGCTGTTCTGTGGAGCGCATACGTCCGCGGGAAACAAACACTCACACAAATTGCTGAAGCGCACGGACACTCTCACGTGTGGGTGCGCCATCGCCTCGATGCCGTGTCGGTACCGGCAGTGCAGGTACCGCCGCAGCCGACCGTTGTCATTGCCGACACGACCTTTTGGGGACGGGAGTACGGTGTGTGCGTGTTCCGATCTGCGCATCTCAAGAAAAATATCTGGTGGCATGACGTCGAGGGAGAGCGCATGGTGCACTACCGATATGGACGGAGCATCCTTGAGGGGAAGGGCTGGACGTTCACGGCGGCAGTTGTGGACGGCAGGCGCGGGTTAGTCAACGTTTTCAACGACATTCCGGTGCAGATCTGCCAGTTCCATCAG
>JACQKA010000037.1 GCA_016204805.1 Candidatus Kaiserbacteria bacterium
ATTTTTGGGAGTGCCGCCGTTTTTGTGCTCAACTCGCGCTACGAAGGCCACTCGCACACGCTCATCGAAGCGATGGCGACTAGTGCACCGGTGATTGCCACACGCGTGGGAGGAAATCCTGAAATCGTTCAAGATGGCGTGAACGGGATACTCATCGATGCCGGAGACAAAGCGGCTCTCGAGAAAGTGCTTGAGCGTGTCTTGTCGGACGCCGAACTGCGCAAGAAGTTGGGAGCTGCTGCCGCTGAACGGGCGAAAGATTTTTCAATCGAGAAGACTGTTGAGGCGACCGCCTCCCTTTTGAAATCATGCGTGTCTTAACGATCAGCGTCGACAGGTCAAGACGGGGGGTTCTTCATCCGGGGACGGACGCATTCAAACGGCAGGAGGCCTACGCGAGGCAATTTGGAAGTCTCGACATCATCGGGTTTTCTCTCAAGGGCGATAATGCGAGGTTCTTCGACAACGGTCAGTTGCGCATGTATCCCACGAATTCGGCATCGAGATTGTTATACGGATTAGACGCCATTCGAATCGCGCGGAAACTTCCCAAGCCCGATATCATTTCCGCACAGGATCCATTTGAGACAGGCTTCGTCGCATGGCTCGTCGCGAGGATGCAGAATGTCCCTTTGCACATTCAAGTGCATACGGATTTTCTCTCGGCGGCATACGCGCGGCATTCATTCTTGAATCGCACTCGAGTGTGGGTTGCGGGATTTGTTCTTCGTCGAGCATCCCGTATCCGTGTAGTTTCGGAGCGGATCAAAAGCTCTATCGAAAAACAGTATCATTTGAGGGCACCTGTTACTGTATTGCCAATTTTTGCTGACGTAGAGCGGATACATGGAGCTTCTCCAGACAAAGAACTGCTCGTGCGATTTGCTGCGTACAAAACCAAACTGCTTGTCGTTTCGCGTCTCGAATCGGAAAAGAATGTCGGCCTCGCGATACGCGCGTTCGCGCGATCAGCGCCGTCAGATACGTGCCTTATTATCGTTGGCAGTGGTAGTGAGAATGCCTCATTAAAACATTTTGCAAAACGCCTGAATGTCGCCGAGCGGGTCTTTTTTGACGCTGATGCGGAAGCGGCATCGTACTTCAAGTTTGCGGATCTCGTACTGGTGCCGTCGAAATACGAAGGATATGGACTCGTCATCGTTGAGGCGCTTGCGGCGGGGAAGCCGGTACTTTCGACCGATGTCGGCGTTGCGCGGGAGGCAGGGGCAATTGTGACGACAGAAGAGAAATTCGCTGACGCACTTGCAGAGTGGTTCAGAAGCGGTCCGCGCACGGCTGAATTAAAGAGCAATCCCTACAGAAATTTTGACGAGTATGTGTGCGCATACTGTGATGACATAAAAAGATGCGCGATAACTCAATAACTGCTACAATCCTATCCCTCTATGGCTCAAAAAAGCAGTAAGAATAAGCCTTTAATAGGTTTTGTCGGGCAGGGTTACGTAGGCAAAAACTATGCCGACGATTTTGAGAGCCGCGGATATTCAGTCGTTCGGTACTCACTCGAAGAGCCGTACATTGCCAACAAAGATCTCATCAAGGACTGCGACGTTGTCTTTGTTGCTGTCCCGACTCCCTCTACGCCGAGAGGCTTCGATGCAAGCATCGTTGATGGGGCGCTCTCTCTCGTGGGGAAAGGTAAGATCGCGGTCATCAAATCGACCCTCGTTCCGGGTACCACACGAAAACTCCAGAAACGTCATTCAGGCATTCTGGTGCTTTTTTGCCCGGAATTTCTTTCTGTTGCTACTGCCGCGTACGACGTTGCAAACCCATTCGTGAATGTCATAGGCAGTCCCTCAAAGAGTGCGCGCCACCGCAAGGCGAGCAAACTTGTGCTCTCGGTCCTCAAGAAGGCGCCAACGTGGGAGCTCTGCACAAGTGAAGAGGCTGAGCTCGTCAAATACGCGCACAACATCAGCGGGTATATGCAGATCATGACGTTCAATATCGTGTATGATCTCGCAGAGTATTACGGGTCCGACTGGGGTCCGATACAACGCGCGATCGAGGGAGATCCTCTGGTGTGTAATAGGTATGCAAATCCCGTTCACAAGGGAGGACGCGGCGCCGGCGGCTTTTGTTTCATCAAGGATATGGCGGCGTTCGCACGGCATTATGAATCGGTAGTTGGCGAGCGAGCGGGTGTCGCCCTTTTGAAAGCAGCGCAAGAAAAGAATATCAACCTTCTTACTGCCTCGCGGAAAGATTTGGAACTTCTTGAAGGAGTGTACGGGTCAAACGCGATTCGTCGCGGGAAAAAGGCCAACCGATAATGTCTAAAACCATGCGTCTCCTCATCGTGACGCAGACGCTCGACCGCAGCGACCCTGTTCTTGGATTTTTTCATCGCTGGATTGAGGAACTGTCAAAGCACTACGAACGCATTAACGTTATTTGTCTCAAAGAGGGGGCGCACTCGTTGCCGGAGAACGTGGACGTGCATTCGCTCGGAAAAGAAGGGGGGGCATCTCGGCTGAAATATGTTTTCCGTTTGTTCCGCTACATTTGGAAATTGCGAAACGAGTACGACGCGGTTTTTGTGCACATGAATCAGGAGTATGTACTTCTTGCCGGCCTATTTTGGCGCTTAACCGGCAAACGCATATACCTATGGCGCAACCACTACGCCGGCTCGATGATGACCAATCTTGCCGTCGCGCTCTCCACCAAAGTCTTCTGCACGTCGCGGTTCTCCTATACCGCGAAATTCCGCAAGACCGTTCTAATGCCCGTCGGCATCGACACAAGCATATTCAAACCCCTTGGATCCCCTAGGAAAGCGGGCTCGATCCTTTCGCTCGGACGCATCGCCCCTTCGAAGCGCGTCGATGTCTTGATAGAAGCGCTTGATATCCTCAAACAGAAGTCGGTCGATGTCGAAGCTCACATTTTCGGCGATGCGCTGCCAAGAGATGCCGACTATCATGCCAGCCTTTTGAAACGTGTCGGTGAGCTAGGATTGGAGAATGTGAAATTTCATGCCGGAGTTCCGAACTACGAGACGCCAAAGATCTACAGCGCGCACGACGTATTCGTAAATTGCAGCGGAAGCGGCATGTATGACAAAACGATTTTTGAAGCTGCGGCATGCGGCTGTCTTGTGCTCGCTTCGAGCCGCGATTTTTCCGAGCTTGCTCCGGATTTTTCCTTCGCGGAAGGAAGTTCCGAGGAGTTGGCGGCGAGAATTGAGCAGCTAATGTCTCTATCAGAAGCCGATAGAGAGACTGCGAGAGACGAGATGCGCGCGCTCGCGGAGCGCCATAGTCTTCAGGAGCTTGGGCGCCGGCTCGCCGAGGCCGTCCGCTGATGTAGACTGATTCGTATCATGCACTACCTGCGAGAAAATTGGCCGATTATCCTTGTGCTTGCGATAGGCGTATTGATCTCTTTTTCGTTTGCGCTCGCGCCGTTTGATGTCGTTCTCGGAAATTTACTTTCGGATGATTCGTTCTACTATTTTCAGATAGCGCGGAATATCGTCGAAGGATTAGGCTCAACATTCGACGCCGTAAATGTTACGAACGGCTACCATCCTCTTTGGCTCATTGCCATCCTTCCTTTCTTTTATGCGCTGTCGAACGGGAGTGCCTATGATGTCGCCCCGATTCACGGCGCGCTCGTGCTTTCCGCGTTTCTCTACGTCGCAACGGGACTGATACTGCTCGCCATCATCAGGCGATACACCAAGAGCGCGTGGGTAAAAGCGGGCGCCCTCGGTTTCTGGTTTCTGAATCCTTTTTTGCTCTACCAGATGCTGAATGGGCTCGAGACGCCGCTCTCGGTCTTTTTCATAGCACTGCTTTTCCTTGCCGGCATTCGGGTTGCCGAGTTGCCGAGCACACGCCGCCTTCTTGAATCAGGCATCGTCGGCGGCCTCATGATGCTTTCCCGTCTCGACACGGTGTTTTATTTTCTGGGTTTTCTTGCGTACCTTGTGTATCGCAATGGAGTGCGCGGGAGTGTTCGACCTGTCCTCATTTCCGGCATTGCGGCAACGCTCGTCGTCGCGCCGTGGCTTTTGTGGAATGCGGTGAATTTTGGCACGGTTATGACGTCGTCTTCCGTAGCAAGCACGATGGTGAATCACGAGCTCATCGTGCAGGATCACGGGCCGAGCTGGTTCCAGACCTTTAAGGCCGCGGTCTACATGACAGACCGCGAACTGCGCGCGCTCCCGCCGCAAATCGGCATCCCGATTATCCTCTTGCCACTTCTTGGCTTGACGCTCGGATGGTTTCTCTTCGGAAAGGGAAGATCTCTCCTCTCGCGTTTTCCGCGAGAAATACCCGTTGAGCTCTTTATCGCATCGGGATTCGTACTCAGTTTTATCGCGAACGCCTCGATCCGCTGGACTGCGCGGCCGTGGTACTTCATCGCCATAAACCTTCTCGTTGCGATATGGCTCGGATGGTTTTTGGAGAAGCTGCGAGAAGAAGGCTATATGCACCGGTTCATTGCGGTTCCTCTCATTCTTTTCTCGCTCTTTCTCTTTTATGTGGGCTGGAGCAAAAACCTGCAGGATGTCGCAGCACTCCAGCGTCAGATGCTCGAAACGACAGAGTGGATGAACGCTAATCTTCCGGCAGATGCGCTGCTCGGAGCCTTCAACTCCGGCATTCAAGGGTATTTCTCGACGCATCGTGTGGTGAACCTCGACGGCCTCGTGAACAACGAGGCGCTCGCTGCGTTGCAGCGCAAAGATGTATGGGGCTACATGCAGGACGAAGGCATCGAGTATCTTGCCGACTACGACCTATACCTCCGGTATCGCTACAAGAGCTTTTTGGGCATCGACGACCCATTCGCCCGCCTCGAACTCGTCTACGAAGAGCCAATAACGAAACTGCACGTCTATAGGCTCAAGTAAACGGGCCGGTGCGCTAGGTGCGCTGAATGTGCGCTAAAATCGCCCATGCACGCGCGTCCCATGTGTATTTTTTCACGTTTTCGCGCGCCCTCGCCGCTTTTTCGCGTGCCTCATCGGGGCGTGAGAGAACGTACTCGATTTGCCGCGCGAGCGCGTGTTCGTCATCGGGGGGAAACCAAAATGCAGTTTCGTCGGTAAGAATTTCACGGATGCTCGGGAGGTCGGAGGCCACGATTGGCACACCTGCCGCCATGTATTGAAAAAGTTTGAGTGGGGAGGTGTAGTGAGAGGAGATTTTTGGCTTTGCGCTGTTGGGAAGCACGAGAATATCTGCCGACATGGTGATCGAAGCCATTTTCGCGCGCGGCTGGTATCCGATCACGTGCACTCGATCGCTCGCGTATGTTTTTTTGAATTCTGCAAGCTCGCG
>JACQKA010000038.1 GCA_016204805.1 Candidatus Kaiserbacteria bacterium
CACCATGTGTCGAGTGGGCGCACACGACTTAGCTATATTTTACTAGCTATTTCGGATAACCTGTTGATTTCCTGTGCAAATATATGTGGATAAGATGGCCAGCATCCGGAAAGACCCCGCAGTAACCCTAAGCAAGGCTTTGTGCAGGCTCGGCACTATGCGCCGATTCACTGTGGGTGATCTCCTCGAGTTTAGATACGAAAGAAGCTTGAATTCAGGGCAACTCTCTTTCCATCTTAATGAAATATCGGCTCACCAAGGTACGTATATAAAGCACAATTAGGCTAGCGGGGGCGACTGTAACGTATCTCAGGCGAAACGAAGTCCTCAATGACATCGCCTATTTTCGATAGAACATCGGCAACGCGGAGAGCGAGAGCAAGACCGCTAGCAGGACTGGCTTGCGTATAGATCGCATTACTTTGGAATGATACATATCCGGCTACGATAACGATTACTATGGTTGCAACTGCCGCAGGAACTAGGGCACTTCTAAGATGTAGCTTCCCTTTTCTACGCTGACGGGTCTCCGGAACCCCCGAGCCACGCGATCTCACGGAATTGTTGGAATTGTAGTTATCTCTCTGCTGGTCAATTTTTCTTATCGGTATCGCATGTACGCTTAAATCTCGTGCCGATCTCGGCTCCTCGTCCATCCCAGATACAGACTCTCGAATGCTGCTGGAGGAGATTGTCGGTAACAGATCCTGCTCATCACGCGTGTAGGTCATATATGGACCTCCACCAGAATAGCCAACATCATTTCTTTCAAGCGCAGAAGGTTTAGAAGGTCGGATACCAACAGCTTCGACCTGTACAGCGGCCAGAAGGGCGTCCTTTTGCTTCTTATGCCTCATAAGGGCTTCGCGATCTACATACCACCTCGTACCGATCTGTCGCGAAAGCACGATACCCTCGCGCGCGAGCTGGCCGACATAATCCTGGTGATAGCCCGTAATACCTGCAGCCTTAGCTGCCGAGACATACTCTCTCCCGTCGAAGGATACGATCGCGTCGGGCTCACTAGCACGCGACTTTTGGTTTGGAGGCTCGGGCTTAAATGACTCTGCGTCTTTTTTGTAGGTGTTCAGTGAACCTTCCGATATATACCATAGCCCGCCGATGCGTTGTGCTTCTACGAGACCTTTTCTTGCGAGCTGGCCAATGTAGTCCTGAGAATAGCCAGTCGATTCCGAAGCTCGCTTTGACGAGATATATTTCTCGCCTTCAAGAATAAGCTCGTCATTCATAGCTAAAGTATATCTCGGATTGCCGAAAACAACACCAGAGGAAGTTCGAGGAACTGTGGATTTCAAATTCCTGACTTTAAATTGGCGTAGGGCAAGCTACGACGAGCATCCGGATTGACTACAAAATTATAGACATTCCGGATATACGAACTCTTCTAGCCAATTTTTTCTACAAAGAGTTTTTTGAGTGCTTCAGGGTCCGCAGCACCGCGGGTTGCTCTCATCCCCTGCCCTACAAGATACTCCAACGCCGCCAATTTACCCTTCTTGTAGTCGGCAACTACGCTCACGTGCTCCGCGATAATGGATTCCACAATTTGCAACAAATCACCTCCTTCTGATACACGCAGAAGTCCTTTCTCTTTGGCTACCTGTTCCGGATCTTTATCATTTCCAGCTGACTCAAGAAGTAAATCCTTAGCAATTCGGGAGGAAATCGACTTTTCAGTGACTAGTCTCAATATTGTACTGAGGTTTCGTACCGAAACAGGTATCTCGGCTATGTCTAACGTATCTCGTCCTGCGGTATCTCGGATTATCTTAACGAGGTCATTCGTCACATAATTCGCTGCAGCTTGCGGAGTAACCGAGCTCGGTATTTCCGCCACTAAGTCGTCAAAATAGCTTGAGAGAGCAATCTCTGAAGTAAGAGTGGCAGCATCCTCCTTTTTTATGCCGAGAGCAAGGTAGCGCCTGCGCCTTTCCCACGGCAATTCGGGCATCGAGACAGAAAGCGCCTCCGTTGAGAAATCTTGGACCTCTGAGAGGTGCAGCGAAGGCAGGTCGGGATCAGGGAAGTATCGATAGTCTGCGCTTCCCTCTTTCGTCCTCTGCGGGAACGTCACCTGCTTGCCTTCGTTCCATCCACGCGTTTCCTGCACAACGATTCCGCCGCGTTCAAGTGTTTCGGTCTGCCGCTTAATTTCGTATGCAACCGCCCTCTCCATTGCTCTGAATGAATTCAGGTTTTTTATTTCTACTTTCGTGCCGAGTCTAAGGTCCGACCTTGGGACCCCTTTAAGGTCGGACCTTGATACAGAGACATTTGCTTCGACGCGCATCTCCCCCTTTTCCATGTTGGCCTCGCTCGCGCCAAGATATCGCAAAAGAAGCTGCAGCTCCCGCGCAAATATACCTGCTTCCTCCGCGCTTGTAATTACCGGTTCGGTCACAAGCTCGAGGAGCGGCACGCCGGAACGATTAAAATCGATGATGGTTGATGCGCTCTCCTCGTCGTGGATGGAACTTGCGGTGTCCTCCTCAAGATGCACACGGGTAATGCCGATGCCATTCAACAGTCCGCCCGAAACAAGCGGAAATTCGTACTGGCTTATCTGGTAGCCTTTGGGCAGATCCGGATAAAAATAGTTCTTGCGATCAAATTCGGTGTAATCGGCAAGCTTGCCCGCAAGCGCCACACCGACGCGCAAAACATGTTTTACCGCTTCCCTATTAATGACAGGGAGCGTCCCCGGATGCGCCAGACATACCGGGCATATGTTGACGTTGGGCTGCTTCTCGTCGGGATCATTTTTCGACGAGCAAAACATTTTTGTTCGCGTCTTGAGCTCGGCGTGTATTTCCAATCCGATGGTCGGAAGATATTCACCCATCTGGACACTTTACACTGACTTGCTGCAAAAAACTATCCGACTATTTTCCACAGACCAGAGGCAAGCAGGGGTTCTGCCTTCTTGTATTTCAGCTCCTGCGTCTCTTTCCCATTCGTTATAATTACGCGATCGTTGCGGCCGAACGTGTGTTTCGGGCCTGCACTTCCCCCCGTCGCTGTTATCGAGCGTGCAGCCCGTTCAACGTCGCTGCCCTCCCGTCGCGAAGCAGATACTCCTCCCTGCGCCGGCACCCCAAGATGCGGAAGCGTACGGCGCGCGTGAAGGATGTACGACTCTTCCATCGTCTGAAAGAGCTTGAGCCCCTCCTTCTTGTATTCGACAAGAGGATCGCGTTGCCCGTATGCGCGCAAATTGACACTCGAGCGAAGGTACTCCATGGCTTCCAGATGTTCCACCCAGAGATAGTCTACTGTTTGGAGTAGAAACCTCTTTACCGCCGGATAGAACGATGCCGCAAGCTCCTTTTTTCGGCTTTCAATGGCGTTTGCAAATTCGGTATCCTCCCCCGCGATCCGCA
>JACQKA010000042.1 GCA_016204805.1 Candidatus Kaiserbacteria bacterium
CCATAGGCGAGATGCCCGAAATTTCTGCCACTGGTGCATTCCTCTGGAGCCCAGTTGTAGGTGAGCTCGAGCACGGGAGCTACGTAGGTGCTCATTCCCATCTTTCGCTCTTTTGGCGCTGCGCCCACCTCGTCGCTTGGCGCTTTCAAAAAGACGTTGGTGAATCTCCCCTTCTGATTGTCGTAGCGATACACTTCCTCAAGCCCGAGCTTCCCGCAATAAAAACTGATTGCCTCCTCAAGATTCTTCACCCTCACCATCGAATGCAGGTAGCGCATGGCGCTATTGTAGCAAAGATAGGCCTCGGATTTGGATGTAGAATACATGCATGGACTTCTTAGGGAAAATGCGTCCCGTGCACGCCGCGAATACCGAGGGGGACGATCGAGGCTCGACTCCGGAAGCATTGCTTCCTGTCCAGAACTTTCTTGCGCAGGAACTCAGAGACGCGGAGAAAGATCTTGCTCTCTTGAGCGCACCGGAAAGTCCCGCGGAAAAAGCTCAGATCGAAATGCTCATGCAAGAAGCAGAGTTTGATTGGGATCCCGATATTCATCGTGAATTGCTGGTTAACGGAATCTCGGTCCTTGGAGCAAAAATCAAAATGCTCAACGAGGCACACCGCGAATTCTCTTCAGGTAACTATGTACCGGCTTCGAATTACCTCGACGCAGAAATCAAAAACATCGAAAAGAATGTTCAAAACGTTCAGGAAATGCTGGGAAGCTCCCGAAGGGCGAAACGGGATCTGGATAGACTCAAGCAAGTGAGAGAAATCTTGGAGAGATTCAGCTCAAAAGAACCCTAATTTGTGACCCTTAGGGATCTTGGAAACCCTCGGTTTTCCAACGGACTTCGTCCTGCCTTCCTCGACGGAAACCTTCCGGTTTCCGACCCTTCCCCACCCGATAGGCCCACACTCACGATGTTCGTGTGACCCTATCGGGATTTGAACCCGAGTTTTCAGGATGAGAACCTGACGTCCTAGACCAGGCTAGACGATAGGGCCGTTCTGAAATAGTACTCAAATAACGATCACTTTTCCACTCCCTTTCGTTTTGACACTTTGTCGAGAAATGCCGGGTTGTAGCTTTGCTCACTTGAGCCTCGCTTCATCCAGGCGTTGCCCTCCTCGTCAATACGACTCAACTCTCCTGTAAATTTCCCGTCGGTCACCTGGTCTCCCACGGTCAGATTTTTCTCACGAATATGCCTCAACCTTTCTTCACGCCCGCCGCGTGCCGTGTCGAGTTTCGCCCTCCGCTGTTCATTAGTGAGTTGTTGCCGAAAAAAACCTCTGAATTTATCGCTCATGTTGATCCCGGATTATCTATTACATACTACAGGAGTACAGCTCATACTTCCATTACTTCAGAAGCCATTCGGGTTCTTGGCGAACCAGAAGATCGACTGCTTTTTCCGGTTCGGCCATCAGCTCTTCCACCGTGCGCTCCATGCGCATCGATTGCGACCCCTTTACGAGAACGATGTCGCCTTCCCGAAGTTCGTTTCGCAACTCCTGTCCGACTCGACGCGATTCCGTGTGCTCGTATTCGCGGATGTTTTGCTCCGGCATTCCCGCATCAAGTGCCGCCTCGCCGGTGGCACGCGAGCGGAAGCCGACCGTAAGAAGTGTCTCCGCGCACACGGCGGCACGCGTGCCCACGGAGCGATGTGCTTCCGTTGCATATCTTCCGAGCTCGAGCATATCGCCAAGTACGGCAATCCTTCGAATCGCTTTCACTTCCTTCAGTGTATCGAGAGCAGAGAGCGCCGCCGCCGGAGAGGAGTTGTAGGTGTCGTCGATGATAGTCGAGCCGTTCACGCCTTTAATAACGCGCATTCTCCCCGGCGGCGGCATCCATGCAGCAAGCGAACGAGCGACGCTAGAGCTCTCGATTCCCACAACCTCTGCTACGGCAAACGCCGCGAGCGCGGCATACGTGCGCGCCTTTCCGAGCGCACCCATAATGGAGACAGGAAATGCGAGACCGCTGTGCACAAGGCGAAAGCGCGTGCCGATAGCTTTTCCTTTTTCATACAGAATACCCTGATGGGATGCGGAAAAATTATTCTGTTTTTCAAATCCATACGTTATAACTTTTTCGAATGCAGAGCACATTTCGAGCATCCGCGAATCATCTCCATTCAAAATCACAGTTCCCCCCTCTTTCACATGCTCTGCGAGCGCACGTTTCTCACGGGCGACTTCATCCGGCGAGCGGAAAAATTCCACGTGCACCGGAAAATCCGGAACACCCGTGATGACCGCAGTGTCTGGGCGAAGCCACTTGGCGATCCGGCGGATGTCGCCGGGACGGTCGGCGCCGACTTCGACAACGAGCCATGCGGGATACTCCTTCTTACGCACCAAGAGCGCGAGGCCCCTCGCGAGATTGAGACCCCAGAGGAGCGGATTTCTCCACGCATTCTCCAAGCCGAGGATCGTGAGCGGCACGCCGATGTCGCTGTTGAAGCTCTTCTCACTTTTTCGCACATGGAGAGAGCCTGAAAGCGCCGCGTAAATCGCGTCCTTGGTCGTTGTCTTTCCCACACTTCCTGTCACTGCTATCACCTTCGGCTTGTAGCGCGAAAGCACGAGTCTCGCCTCCCACGTGAGCAGGAAAACTATCGATTTCTTGAAAAAATCGTACATGGTTTTCACTTCATTGTACTAGATAGTGGACATTACCCACTGCGGATATAGACCCAGTCGGTATCCGCAGTGTGCGAAA
>JACQKA010000045.1 GCA_016204805.1 Candidatus Kaiserbacteria bacterium
GTGCAGGCCTTGATCGAGGAGCTCTCGGCGCTCTTAAAGAGCGAGAAGAAGCTTCTCGAGCTCATCAAGAAGGAGATCCGCGAGGTCATCGAGAAGTACGGAGATGACCGGCGCACAAAGATCGTGAAGCGTCCGGCCAAGCTTCTCTCCGCGGAAGACCTCGTCGCAGACGAAGACTATGTCGTCGTCCTCACGCAGGGCGGCTATATCAAGCGCACGAATCCTGCGGAGTACCGGCGCCAGAAGCGCGGCGGTGTGGGCGTTGTGGACCTCGATACGAAGGAAGAAGATTTCGTCACACAATTTCTCACTGCCTCCGCGCACTCGGATCTACTCTTTTTCTCCGACCGTGGCAAGGTATACCAGCTCAAGATGTACGAGCTGCCGGAAGGAAAACGCGCGACCAAAGGAAAATCAATCATGAACTTTCTCTCACTCGAGCAGGGCGAGAATGTCACCTCGATTCTCGCGATGCCGAAGGAAAAGAAGGTGGCCGAGGGCCTCTCCCTTCTTATGGCGACGAAGCACGGTACGGTGAAGAAAGTAGCGGCGAACAAATTTCACGAAGTTCGGAGGAGCGGCCTTATCGCGATTGGTCTCGATAAGGGCGACGCACTGATCTCGGCGGCGTTTGTGCACAAAGGCGATTCGGTCGTCTTGGTGACCGCCAAGGGACAATCCATCAGATTTGATGAATAGAGTGTGCGCGAGATGGGCAGACAGGCCGCCGGCGTGCGTGGCATGAAGCTCGGGAAGGGCGACGAAATCGTTGGCACCGGCGTCGTGCCGAAGGGAGCGAAAGGTGAATTGCTTGTGCTCTCTTCCACCGGCTACGGCAAGAAGACGAAACTCGATGAATACAAAGTTCAGGGAAGAGGCGGCTCCGGCATCAAGACGATGTCCATCACGGCGAAGACCAAACAACTCGTGGGTGCAGTCGTTGTTCTCGGTGGCGGAGAGTTGGTCGCGATGTCCAAAAAGTCGCAGACTATCCGCACCGGATTAGACGAAATTCCAACACTCTCCCGCGCGACGCAGGGTGTCCGCGTGATGAAAATGCGCGAAGGCGACTCCGTCGCCTCGTTTGTCGTCTTTGAAGCAGAAAGTCAGACAGACTAATGCCTATGTGGACGAATATATTGGGCATAATCGGCGTCATCATTATCCTCTTTGGGATGGGGATGGCGCAGGGAAATATTCTTCTCGGCCTTATCGTGCTTTTTGCGGGTGTAAGTCTAATCTACATTGGGACGCAAAGAAAAAAGAAATAGTTTCTGCATTGTATTCCACTCTAGATTTCGTCAGTCTAAATTCAGATTACCAAATTCGGGTTTCGTAAACCCGAATTTACTCGAGGAGCAATTGAAATGGTAGTTCTTCGTGTCCGGCTCCCGAATAGTCGTATATGCGCCGTTTGAATTTTTCGGGTTTCTCGCCAAATAGGTCTCTTGTAATGAGAGAGGGAAAGTTTCGCTTGCCACAATAGTCGGGATAACTGCCCCAGCGATATTTCAACAAGTACTCGTGGGCTTGCTTGGGCTTCTCCAGTCGTCGTTCGCGCCAGCCGCGAGCTCCCGTCATGTAGTCCAGAGGATTGAAATGCACATAGTTCAAGATGTGCAAGAAGTATGCATCGGAGTTTACATGGATTTTCTTCGTCCGACCTTGAAAAAGCGAACCGACACGTTTGTACTTTTCATTGAAGTAATTTGCGTAGCCGACGTTGAGTTTTCTCAAAAAGAGTGCAAGGCCACCCTCTATCTGCTCAGAGAGGAGAAGGTGATAGTGGTTTTTCATCAGGCACCATCCATGCAGATCAACGATTCTTCTGCCCTTTGACTCCAAATTCGGGTTTACGAAACCCGAATTTTTGAGATTCCTGAGGAATGAGTGATGTACGCGAGGAGTTAAGTTCTCGTCATTGAATTCCCAGAGATCGTGGACAAAGCGAAGGTGATCTTTTTCATCCATGAAGATATTTCTTTTTTCGACACCGCGATTGAGGACATGATAAAGTTCCATCTCTCAAGTATATTCGGGTTTCGTAAACCCGAATATGTGAGGAATGTGGATAGAGGCTGAAAAGCCTTCTAAGAACAACGTATACTTGGACAGATGCAGCAGACTGCACATCGTGCTCGGCCGTTGAAAGCGGAGGGCTTCGCGCACCCGCGAAGCAATGTTGCCGCGCTGGGGATAAAGCACGGAATGCGCGTTGCCGATTTTGGCGCGGGGAGCGGCGTGTACACGCTTGGCGTAGCCGAACAGCTCGGCGGGAGCGGTGCGGTGTATGCAGTAGATGTTCAACGGGATCTTTTGCGAAGGATTCACAACGAAGCCGTACGGCTTGGGTATAAAAATGTCGAGGTGATCTGGGCGGATCTCGAGATCCCGCGCGCCTCGAAGCTTGCCGATAGTTCGATCGATCTTGTGCTGATCTCGAATCTTCTCTTTCAAGTACCGGACAAGACCCCCGTACTTCGTGAAGCGCGGCGGATCGTAAAATCGGTCGGCCGTGTGGCAATCATTGACTGGTCGGGTTCCTTCGGCGGGATGGGGCCGATTAAAGAAGATGTCGTCGAAAGGGAAGCCGCGCTCAAACTGTGCCAAAAGACCGGCCTCGCGCTCGAAAGGGAATTTAACGCAGGCGCACATCACTATGGATTAATTCTCCGGCCCGTTCCAATTCCCCCACGCTCATGAAAAGCCTCTCTGTCTTCCAGATAATCCTGCTCTCAGTATTCGGAGCGCTCGCGATTTCAGGTATGCTCATTTTTGCGCTTTTTGTCGGCGCCGGCGCCGGCAATGCAATCGGCCCTATCACGATTTGGGGTACTTTGGAGCCGAACGCGTTTGCGGTTGTACTCCGGCAGGCAGCGGAAAACGACGGCAGGCTCTCACAGGTGACCTATGTGCAAAAAGATCCGGCAACATTTGAAACGGATCTCACCGAGGCGCTCGCAAGCGGCAGTGGACCAGATTTGTTTCTCTTGCGGCAGGACTATGCGATACGCGACAAAGGGAAGGTCGTTCCCTTCCCATACAGTTTTCTTTCGGAAACGAAGTTCAAGGACACCTTTGTAGAGGCTGCGAATCCCTACCTTGCGCCCGAGGGAATACTCGGCATTCCGCTCTTCGTCGACCCTCTCATTCTCTACTGGAACCGCGACATTCTCGCCGCCACCGGTTTTGCAAAGCCGCCGGAGTACTGGGAAGATGTGCCGGATTTTGCGAAGAAGGTTACGAAGAAAGATGATTCCGGCACCGTCGTCCGCTCCGCAGTTTCGTTCGGTGAGTATACGAATGTCGACCACGCGAAAGACATTATTACGCTCCTGATACAGCAGGCGGGCGGCTCGATTACGCAAGAGGACAGTACCGGCCGTCTGGTGCCTTCGCTCTCGCTCCGCGTGGCCGGCTCCCCTTCGCAGGCCGCGGAATCGGCGCTCCGCTTCTACACCGAATTTGCCGATCCTTCGAAGGTGCACTACTCATGGAACCGTTCGCTCCCTAGTTCGCGAGCAGAGTTTTCGGCCGGCGATCTCGCGCTCTACCTCGGCTATGGTTCGGAGGCGACGTCACTTGTGCGCGGTAACCCGAATCTCAATTTTGCCGGAGCGGCCATGCCGCAGAGCAGGGTAGGGACACGCGCCACAAACGCGGCGCACGTATACGCGCTTGCGGTTTCGCGCACGAGCCGCAATCCGCAGGGGGCGATGACAATCGCGGCTCTCATGGCCGACGCAACAGTCTCCCGTGCGCTCACGGTTGCTATTGACATTCCCTCTGCCCGCCGCGACGTGCTCTCGGAGACACTCGAAGGCGAAAACGTGCTCTTTGAGGGACAGGCCCTGATCGCGCGTTCGTGGATTGATCCCGATCCTGAAAAGACGGACGGTGTGTTTCGGGGTATGATTGAGAGCGTGACCACCGGCTCGGCGCGGCTTACCGAAGCTATCGGCCGCGCGAATCAGGAGCTCGCGCAGGTCATCGGCCAATAGTATGCGCAACCATACTCCCCGCACGATAGCGCTCACTATATTTTTTTCGATACTCTCGTTTGCCTCGGTCGCACTGGCGCAGGATGTGGCGCTTAAAAATCCCCTGAATTCGCAGTTCAGCTCTATCCCTGCATTTATCGCCGGTGCGCTGAAGGCGCTCGCGATGATTGCGCTTCCCATCATCACGCTCTTCCTCGTCATCTCGGGTTTTTACTTCATCACCGCGCAGGGGAGTCAGGACAAGCTCCAGAAAGCGAAACTCAATTTTTTCTATGTCATCATCGGAGCGCTCCTCATCCTCGGCGCGTGGATTCTTGCGACTTTGATTGCGGGCACTGTCTCGCAGCTCACTGGAAGGTAACATGATGCGTATAAAATTTGTGTGCGGCGCATCCATCGCAGCACTTTCTTTTTTTCCTGTAGTTGCACTTGCGGCGGCGAACACGTTTCAGGAACTGGCGTTTGATGTCGTCGAGATTCTCGATACCGCCACTTTCACCCTCATCATTTTCGGCGTCGTCGTGTACTTTTGGGGCATCGCGACGAACATCCCGCACTTCGGTGACGAAAAAGGAGCGGAGAAGCAGAAATCGTTTTTTTTCTGGGGACTTGTCGTTTTGTTTATCATGGTTTCGATATGGGGGATTATCCAGCTTTTGCAAAACACGCTCTTCGGCGGCACCCCTTTTAGCCCGAATTCGGGCGAACCGGCGGTGACGCTTTGCGACAGCTTTGGCGACTGCTCCGTCGGGGAACTTGATTTATGATTGGCGCGCTTCATAAGAATAGTATCGGCATCAGCGCGCTCACGGCGCTCATGCTTCCGCAATGCGCTCTAGCGCTGACGTTCCCGCAGGTCGTGGGGCTCTTTCACATTGCCGTAGGCCTCATTCTCACGTTTATTATTCTTCTCTTCGTGACCGCCTTTGCCGTATATGTGGCGCGCTTCAACACATGGCCCTCTTACCGCGACAGTATGATACGGGTGCTTGAGTGGTCGGTCGTCATGCTATTCGTGCTTCTTGTCGTGCTCGCTATCGTCAACGCGATCCAGCACCATGGTACTATCGCTCTTCCGATTATCGCGTTCATCATTATTTTGGCCATCGTCTTCTTCATCGTGCGGGTGTTCACAGCGCGGGCAAAACCCCCTGCGAGACCTGCTGGGAGACCTCCCGCGAGACCCCCTGCGAGACCACCCGCACGCCGCTAGCCGTCGATTCGTTATCCACACGGTTGACGTGTGGCCGATTGTGTTTTTCGGGGAGACCGCTAGCATGAGGGTACTTAGTTACTTATCAAAAACAGCCTAAATAATGTATGAGAAGCATTACCCGTGCCGCATTTCCTGTACTTGCACTTCTTGTGCCGACTCTTGCGAGTGCCGCGACTCTGATTGACACCCTCGTCCTCGCGAGTACCTTCCTAAACGGCGTTATCGGGCTGTTTATTACACTCGCAATAGTGGTTTTCTTCTGGGGGCTCATCAGATACCTCATCAGCATGGACCACGAAAACGCAAATGAAGGCCTCAAGATCATGTTCTGGGGTGTCATCGCGATTTTCGTCATGGTCAGTATCTGGGGCATCATCCGCCTGTTGCAGAGCACGCTCAAGGTCACTTCGACAGACCCCGTCATACCCAAAGGTATCGTTGTAAACCCAGGCAGAACCTACTAACGGGATGAGCGGAGCACAAATTCTTGAGAATTTCGTCACCTACATCATCAACCCTGCGATACTCGTGGTATTTACCGCGGGGTTTTTTCTCTTCGTGTGGGGTCTCGTCCAATTTTTGCTCAATCTCGATCAAGAAGGAAAGCGGGAAGAGCATCTCCAACACATGCTCTGGGGGATCGTCGGCATGTTCGTCATGGCTTCGGTCTACGGGATTCTCGCGCTTCTCGACAATACCTTCGGTCTCGACGCGTTTTCCGGTACGCCCGACATGAGCCGCTGGCAGGACATTAACCTTCCGCCGCTTTTCAAGTGAGTTTTCCTTTGTAGTTCTGGAGGAACTCCTCGAATAGCTCCATGAGTTCGCGGAGCGCATCAGGCGCTGTTGCGAGTGCGTGCCCGTCGATAGAGCGCACCGGAACAATCTTTGAGGAGGTGCTTGTGACGAATGCTCCGTCGGAATTTATAATATCGGAGAAGCGGAGCTCCCGCTCCTCAAGCGAAAATCCATTTTCCTTTGCCACTTTGAGCACGGCCTTTCTCGTGACGCCGAGAAGGATTTCGCTCTCGGGCGCGGAGACGAGCGTCCGGCCCCGCAGGAGTAAAAAGTTGGTACGGGTTCCTTCTGTGATGCACCCTTTTCCGTTGATGAGGAGTGCATCGTAGCAATCCGTCTCTTTGGCGTTCTTGTACGCGAGATAGCTCTGCAGCATGTTCAGGGTTTTTGCGTGGGGGAACGGGCGCTCGTACTCGTAGGTGACGAAGTCTGCGCCTTCGGTATAAAGCTTTTTGTCGGGGAATAGGGGATTGAGACACACTATATAGAGTGCGGACTCTTTTCCACCGATGAGAAGGACTTTGAGGTTGTAGGTTCCGTCACCATTCTTTTTGATGAGCTCGGCGATACTTTTCTTAATGTTTACTTCCGAAAACGAATGTGTAAGACCGATAGCACGAGCCGATTCCACTAGACGTTGGATGTGATCGTCGAGAAAGTACGGAATGCCACTCTGGACACGAACATTCTCGTATACGCCGAATCCGTACTGATACTCGATATTCGAAAGCGGAATAACCGCCTCTGCGGTTGGAAGGATTTTTCCGTTCTTTGAAAAGTATTTGAATTCCATAGATGCTGTGGGCAGGGAGAGATTCGAACTCTCACCCCTTGCGGGACTAGGTCCTAAGCCTAGCGCGTCTGCCATTTCGCCACCTGCCCAAAGGGTAATCCTATAGTAAAAACGTTTCCTTGTCCGCCCTGTGGGACGACATCAGAACAATCTTAACTAACCCACGGACCGGTGCTAGTCTTAGAGTGTCATGATCTCTAGACAGTGGGAAATTCTTTGCGCACTCTGGACAATCGCGTGTCTCGTATCTGGGTTCATGATTTTTGCCCATCCAGACAATCTTAACTGGATGAAGGCGTTTCTTTTCTTCATGGGAGGAGCAACCACGTACATGGGAATACAATTCATATTTCCAAGCGAAGATCAAATCAAGCGCTGGATAAAATCGGATAACAACAGTCCGGTGGATGAAAAAAAGGAACGCCAGAGAATCAAATCTTGGAGCTCGGCATATCGGGTTTATGGAATCCAATATTTGGTTATTGGACCAGCTCTCGTCATTTTCGCGTTGGTCTTATTATTCCTCGCCTAACTACTCGTGTCCGCCCAGTTGGATTCGAACCAACGACCGTTCGCTTAAGAGTCCGCCAGCTGGCGGATCTACCAACATCTTGTTGTTTCGTCCGCCCTGTAGGATTCGAACCTACGACCTTCTCCTTAAGAGGGAGCAGCTCTACCAACTGAGCTAAGGGCGGGCGAAACGACGAGATCAATTTCTATTGCTGGATTTCCGGATTATATCCCAGACGAACTCTCTTCCTCTTGCACTTTTGAGTTGCTTTTCGCGCAGCTTGGCGGCTGCTCTATTGGCAGCCGGTTCATCATAGACTAATACCCAAGTTCCCGAAAGTTTTTTTGTGTATGACGTAGCTTTTGTGGGCAGCTTCTGATTATGACGTGCGATCCGTTTGTCAACGTTATCAGTATGTCCAATATAGATTTTATTGCGTTCACTGTTATATAAGGCATATACGGAGAACATATTTGCTTAAGAGTCCGCCAGCTGGCGGATCTACCAACTTAGCTATGGGCGGTATTCGGAGAGTTTACACAA
>JACQKA010000043.1 GCA_016204805.1 Candidatus Kaiserbacteria bacterium
AGGTGCGTGCCCACAAAACCGGCCCCGCCGGTGACTACAACGGTCTTTTTCGAGTCGCCTGCCATATAGGCACCCTACACTAAGCCACCAACTTTCCCAAACACAATCTTATAACGTTGTCTAGGGAGTTTCTTCAGTTATTTCCCACTCTTTTTTATTGGCGCGAGAGGTGAGATATGCGCCCGCACTGCCAGCAACGACGATTGCCACAAAGGCAATCGTCCATGCATTGAACAGTTTTTTTATTCTCGCGGCACCTTCTTCTGCCGGATCGATTACGGCACTGACTGCGGCGATCTGATGGGTCAGTTCGCCGGCATCCCTGACTGCAGATGCTTTAGTTGGTGCAACTTTCGGCGCTGGTACTGCACCATCATGCGTTGGCGGCTCTTCTGCGGCGACATGCGCAATGAACGGTTTGGGCGGCGGAGTCGTGCCGGCAACTGCACCGTTCGGATATAGCAAAACGGCATCAAGACCGGCTGTGAAGCCGAGTGAGTCCGGCGGGATGATTATGTTCTCTTTCACAAGCACGACCGTGTCTTCAGGGATCGTGAAGAGATGCCCGTCGCTTCTCACGTGCCAGAATGAAAGATCCAATTCATGATCATTCTTGTTCTTGACAACCACACTGCCGTCTTCGAGTATCGAGACCTCAAGCACTGCCGGCTTCGCCGTCACGATAATACGGTGCGATGCGCTGTTTGTGCTCGCGCTCACATCAAGCGTGACCGCATACCGGCCGGGATGCGTCCACGCATGGTATGCTTTTGGACCTTCTGCTGTCTTACCGTCTCCGAAATTCCACAGGAAACGGATGCCGTTCGGTTCGAGTGGCTCGCCGCTTTTGGTAAAAACCTTGCCCTCGAGTAACGAATCCGCACCCACGACAACCATGCGGTCCTTGCCTGCATAGGAGATGATCTGCGGCTCCACCGGTCCGCTACCACTGACGTCTTGTGGCGATACGATACTTTCTGTGTCAGCACTCATATCATGTGCTGTTGTGTCCGTTGTCGCCTGGGCTGTGAGGGAGCCGGTCCCTGGCGAAGCGGCGCTGGATACAAGCGTGGTGCTGTTCACGCTGGTACGCCGTAGTGTGTTGCCGTCGCCGGTCGCGCCCGCCGTGGATGTATACGACAGTGAATCTTTTTCAATCGCATCAGTATCACGCAATGCGATCGTCTCGCCGGTATTGCTCAAGCTGAATGTGCTGTCGAAAAGCTGTCCCGAGAAAGACGGGTGGTCGGTAAGAAAAGTGGGCGCATTATCCGCGATCACCGCGTAGGCACCGGGTGCGATCATAGTGCCACCGGATATGGTTGTAATGATGTGACTCGCATTCGCTTCAAACAATTTCCATGTGGAAAGGTCTATCGCGCTACCGCCGCTGTTGAACACTTCTATCCATTCGCGGTCGGTGTCAGCGCCGGGAACGTCATACATAATCTCGCTGATGACTACCTGCGCGAATACGCTCGCAGGAAGAAAAGAAACCGTAGCAAAAAGGAACCCGCCGAGTCTACGCACGCTCGTCATCGCCGAAGAGTACCTCATGAAGTTCCTTCGGGTCAACGTTGCTTGAAGCGGGATTGTGTTGTGATGGTTGCGGTTGCGGTTTTGGCACTTCCCGAGGTTGTGCATGTTGCTGCTGTGGTGCCGAATGCGACCGCGGCGGTTGCGCGACAAATTGTTTTGCCGCATGCAATCCGCCCTGCTGTGGTCGCGCGTTGCCACTCTGTTGAGATCCATTACCTGACCGCGCCGATGCGATCGCGTCTTTGAGCGCGTTCCTCACATCGGGCTGCGGTTGTGGCCGCGATTCCACCGGCCGTTGGTGTTGCGGCTTGGGGTGTATCGTGCGCAAAATATCGGCGGGAGATTTGGCATGATGCTCCGGCAGAAGCGGTTTGTGTTCGGAACCTGGAGCAGTGCGTTCCGCCGCAACTGTTTTCTGTCCCACAAAACGGTCACCCTCTTTCATAGGCATTCCTTGAACTGGCTCGGGACGAGGACGCGTGCCGAATGTTGAACCCACAGGTTTAAGGCCTGGCTTCTGACCGCGCGCACTGTCGTCTTTATGTTTCTGTTTTGCCGCTTCCTGCCATTTTTCCCCCGCTTCTTTGACTTCTTTTTCCACCTGCCCCCGATCGCGGCCATAGCGATGCTGGGTGAAATAGATGACATCACCACGATACGAATGAGGCGGTGCATCAACTGGCGGCAGAGTGTGCGCTGAAAATGGTGCCGAACCGACGCCGTCGATCATAAGCGTGAGGTAGATGTCGCCGCGACCGAGCCCCACCATGTCCTCCGGCATGAATGTCGGCGTGAAAACCGGTTCCAAAAATTGCGCATCCATGGGGCCGACACGGAAGATGATCGTGGTGCCCACGTTGCCGAATACCGCATTGCGCACTTCTTCCTCCATCTGCTCTATATATTGGTTTGCGATGGTGAGACACAATTTATATTTGCGCGATTCGGATAGAATGTTCTCGAACGCTTTATTGGTCACGTTCTGGAATTCGTCCACGTAGAAATAACAATTCGGTAGTCGTGCGATCGACGATGCTGATTCTCCAGCGCGCGACAGCGCCGAAAGATATATCTTGATGACAAACATGCTGCCGAGGAGCTGCGAATTCGCCTCGCCCATGCGCCCCTTGGAGAGATTGATGATGATTATCTTGCGCTCGTCCATCATCGTGCGGAAATCGAAAGTAGACTTTGCCTGACCGAGAATATTGCGGATCAATGGGTTTGAAACGAACTGCCCGATCTTGTTCTGGATAGCGGGCGTCGCGTCCTGCGTGTATTTATCCGAATATCCTGCGAATTCTTCTTTCCAGAACATCGCAACGATAGGATCGGTCACGTGGCTCACGACATCTTCGCGAAACGCTTTGTTTACAAGCATGCGATTCACGTCGATGATGGTCGCATCCGGATATTCGAGAAGCGCGAACAGCGTGTTCTGCAAAATGTATTGCATACGCGCGCTCCACGCATCCGCCCAGATGCGCTCGAACACCCCCATAAGTCCTGCGACCACTTTGTGGCGGTTGTCATAACCGACATCTTCGAGAATATTGAACCCGATGGGATGATCCGTATCGAACGGGGCTACGTACATCGTGTCCTGTATGCGGTCCTGCGGAATGAAATCGAGGAGTTTTTCGGCGGTTGAACCGTGCGGATCGATGAATATCATGCCTTCCCCGTTTTGGATGTCCTGAATCGCCATATTCTCGAGCAAGGTCGATTTACCCATGCCGCTCTTGCCGATAACATACATATGCTTGTCGCGGTCTTTGGCGCGTATGCCAAACGCCGTGTTTTTGCCACGTGTATGCGTCGCCGCAAAAAACGTGATCCTCTCCGGATCTGGAGTCCACTGTGTCATGCTAGCATTATACCATTTTCTTATCTTGATAGCGAAAGTAGCCCGTTCAATCGTACAGTTCTGAATGAGTGCCGATTGCGACGAACTCAACGAGATCAGGTTCCACATGCCAATATACAGCGCGGATGTCGCCGTTTATATTTATACTCCGGCAATCGGCGTACGTTCCGTGCAGTTTGTGATTATGGAGCGTTGGGTGGAATTGGTCTTGTAGAAAAATCCGCAACCTCTCATCGCATGTGGCTTTCGTTTTATCCGGCAATTTATTACGCTGTTTTGCGAATCGTTTCGTAAACAGATAACGCATATGCTAGGCATGCTCATTGAGCCACGCGATAGCGTCATCGGCATTGTCGAAAGCGGGAGAAAAAGCTTTTCGGTGACCAGTCTGCCAGTCCTTTTTGGCTTGTGCGATAATTTTCTTCAAACTGGTGTTTGGGATGAGCGGCGCGTGTATCTCGAAACGCCGCTCATTAATGAACCGCTTGAGTTGCGCGTTCACGATAGTGCTCAAGGGTACGCCAATCGCTTTCGCGAGCTTCTGCGCTTCCCTTTTAACCTCCACGTCGGTCTTCACGTTCAATACCGTTTTCGCCATATAACCAAAGTATATACATCGGTTACGTCCTGTCAACCCGAATATGCGGCGGCACCAAATAAAAGCGCCCCAGCATGATGACTGGGGCGCAAGGGTAGAGTTTTACAGGTCAATACTCTTATGCATTCTGCGTTTTGAACTTCTTGGCAATCTCTTTAGGAGCGGCTTGATGCTGGAGTGGATCGTCGCGCATAGCGATCCGTTCGTCTATCCACGACTCTATTTCGCTCTGCAACCACGCCATGCGTTGCGGACTAAGCCATATTCGCTTTGGAAATTGCCCAGCCGCTTCCATACGAAGGATATGTACGCGTGTGTACGGAATGCCAAACAAGGTCTTCAGTTCCTTCTGCGACACAAACCGTTTCTGTGACATCCGAGTTCCTTTCTTTTCCAAGTAAGCCGAAAATTGCGATAATCCCGAGCGAGCTTTTTAAATTATATATCTATTGTTCTGTTTCGTCAATAGTCGAGCTTGCTACTTCAAGCGCGGATTTTGTGTATCGATTCGCCGCGTCCCATAGCATCCATGAATAGAGGCCGACGTCATAGGTAGCCTGGATCTGCTCGCGCACCTCTTTGGAGCCGTAGGTGCCGCCGTAGTCGAAATCCTGGAGCCACGGGCGGAGCTTGAGCGGAGAATATGCGGGCTTGGTGTAGATCGCAGGCGTCGTCGTTCCGATGCGCTCCCCTCCCATCCACGCGATGGGCGTCGTCGTCGCTTCCGCACGCCTTACCGCATTGCTCATCGAGAACTGCACTACGCCGTAGACATGATTGTTCGGGTTGTCCCATCCGTTGAAGTGCGGTGGATAGTGCGATGGGTATACCATCGGTGCGACGTAATCGAAATATGGCAGTGCACGTTCCAATACCTGCCCTATGTTGAGGTCATCGGAGTTCGTCGTCACCATGCCAAAGAGATCTGCAGACAGAACCGGCATGTGGTTGTCTTCTTCGATGCGCACCGCCTGCGAAAGATACGAAAAGAACCGCTCCATATTTTCTGCTTTCGTTTTTGTGGTATTGCTGTGCGCATATACCGCCTCACTCATCGGGCCGTCCGATGGATAGCGGATGTAGTCAAAATTGATCTCATCGATCCCAAGCGCATGCGCTTCGCGTGCCAAGCCGATGATGTAATCCCAGAACGGCTCTGCACCAACATCAACAAATGCAAGTCCTTTGTAATCGTGCCAGACGCCGCCGCTTTTCTTCTGCACGGCAAGCTCCGGATGTGCTTTTGTGTAGAGCGGATCTTGGAATACCGTCAGTCTACCTATAACATAGATGCCGTGCTCATGCATGGTTTTCACCAGCGTGCGGAAATCGAGCACCGTGCACCCTTTGCCTCCCTGTTCAGCTATCTCCGACGAGAACGCCACGGTGCCGCTGTAGTCCTTGAGGTCAACAACGATAGAATTTATTTCGGTGTCATCTGCGAGCGCGAATAAGTGTGTCCGGAATTCATCGGATCCAGCGGCACATTGCGACATGTAGAGACCTTTCACCTGCTTTGGTGTCGCGACGTGTTCGATGATGGGTTTCAGCAAGGCAGGTGGCTCTGCCTGTTCTCGGCGCGCAAACGAAACTGCCGCAGGACTCAATTGTAAATTATCTACATACGCAGGCACCAGAAAAGCCGTTGCCGCGGCACCCGCGAACAACGTCGAGAAGATCAACGGGATGTTAAACTTCATGGCGCTCTAGAGATGAGTCCCCTTGGTTCCTCATTTCAAACAGGGACGTCTGCCTGCGTAAGCGGTCACCCCGCCGCACTGCTATACCGAGACCTATCGTACATGCGCCCAGTGTTACGAAAAAGACAGTGTCCCACGTATTAGGAAATCCAAGAAATGGAATGAGTGCGACCGAGATCCCCGCGAGCATGATGAGTACATCTTTTCGCATGAGTGCAGTATACAGTGATACATCCATAATTTCAAAACCAAAAAGAGTTTGCTGAAAATCGATGAGATGAGATGCGAGGCGCGGGCGAGGAGCGAACCGAGCCGTATTGAATATACGGTGAGGAAGCGCCGGAGCCCGCAACAAAGCAGCTCGCGATTTTCAGCAAACTCTAGCAAAAAGCCGGCGAGTTGCCGGCTGGTAACGAATCATTCTTTAGGTGCGTCTGCTTTCTTGGTGAGGTGCGCCGTAAAGCGACCATGCAGTGCGATACCGCCAAAAAGCGACAGTAACACCATCGCAGCCACATTGCCAGGATTCGCCGAAGCGAGATCCATAACGTGCTGTACGTCCATTGCCATAAGTGTGTGTGGCCCCACCACCATAAAAGCGAGTGCGGCGAGCAGTGCGCTGGCCCAGACGCCAGAAAACAGCCAATCCTTGAAACTCATGATACTTCCCTTTCTGTTGTTCCTGTCGTCATGCTACTCTAGTCTTTTCTTTCTGCAACCCCGCACACCAATTGAGACATTGTTGCCAAGTGTTTTCGGAATCTCGCTTCTTGTCTTCGACACATCCACACACAGGCGAAGGTTGATGTGCTTTGCAGTGCAACAAAACACTATGTCTCAATTGGTGTGTGGGCAACTATCACTACGAATTCGCCCTTTTGTTTGACGGACTGTGAAGTAAGTAGCGCGGTCAATTCGGCGGGGGTGCCGGTGAGCACTTCTTCATGCATTTTGGTGAGCTCACGCGCGAGCACGACCGTACGTTCCGTTGCATATTCTGCGAGCTCACCCAGCAATTTCACGATGCGATGCGTCGATTCGAACAGGACGACCGTACCGTCATATTCTGCGATGCGCTTGAGGAGCGTCTGCCTTCCTTTTTTGTGCGGCAGAAAGCCGAGGAACAGAAATTCATCTGCTGAAAGGCCGCTTATTGAAAGCGCGGTAGTGAGCGATGACGCGCCAGGAATCGCTTCTATATGTATACCCACCTCGCGCGCCGCTTTGACCAACCGCGCACCTGGGTCGGAAACCCCTGGTGTCCCTGCGTCGGTGACAAGTGCAAGACTCTCTCTCGCCGACAAACGCCGCACCGCCTCATCGGTGAGCTTTGTTTCCATGAGCGCATCAAAACGTACGATTTTGGTATCTATCTGATAGTGCGAAAGCAGTTTCTTCGTCACGCGAGTATCTTCGGCAAGTACCGCATCCACCTCCTTCAAAATCCGCAGGGCGCGTAGCGTAACATCCTCCAGATTACCTATCGGAGTCGCCACTATATATAGAGTGCCCGTTTTTGACATAGTTGCTACAGTATGATGCAAAATTGACCGCCCAGCAACCCTGCAGAATGGTATAGTGGCCTCAATGAAGCGCGCTCACTTTGTCGGCATCGCGGGCGTGGGGATGAGCGCGACGGCATTGCTTCTCCGTGAAAGTGGCTGGCAGATCACCGGCTCCGATGAAGGCTCCTATCCACCGGTTTCTGATTACCTTGCGCGCGCGGGTATCACTGTGCGTACGCCATACGCCGCAAAAAATATTCCCAAAACAGTCGATCTGATTATCATCGGCAAAAGCGCAAAGCTCACCAACGAAAATCCCGAAGTACGCGCGGCGCATGAACGCAGCGTACCCATTAAAAACTTTGCGGAAGTGTTGGGTGAGATACTCCAAAATCGCGAGCCAATCGTGATCGCGGGAAGTTATGGTAAATCAACTGCGGCCGCGCTCATGTCGTGGATACTCATTCACGCTGGAAAGGATTCCGGATACATGGTGGGTGCCATCGCACATGATCTGAAAAGAACATCTCAACTCGGCACACATCGGCTATTTGTTATCGAAGGCGATGAATACCCATCCGGACACGACGACCCGCGCGCAAAATTTCTCCACTACCATGCCCACGATCTGCTCCTGACATCCGCCGCACACGATCATGTGAACATTTTCCCTACGCATGCAGACTATCTCGCGCCGTTTCGTGAACTCATCACCTCCTTGCCTAAGCATAGCCTTTTGGTCGCATGCGCCGATGACGCACATGTGTTGAAACTATGCGCTGGATCCGGCCGCCCCTATGTGACCTATGGACTCACAGAAAAAGCGGATTGGAGCGTACGCGATATCACCTATCACGAAAAAGGCTCGTCGTTCATCCTGACACACGGCGGCGACACCGTGCACATCGAAACGTCGCTTTTGGGCGCACACAATGTGCAAAACATTGTTGGCGTCGCCGCACTGCTTATAGAAAAAGGGTTAACGACCGCGGATCAGATTGCCGCTGCGGTCAAAAAATTTCAGGGCGTCGTGCGACGGCTCGATCTGAAAACGCACCACTCGCCTATTCCCGTCTTCGAAGGATTTGGTTCATCATATGAAAAAGCCCGAACAGCTATCGATGCTATCCGCCTCCACTTCTCCAAGCGTCGGCTTATCATATTTTTCGAACCGCACACGTTCAGCTGGCGCAATCGCGCAATGCTTCATTGGTACGATTCAGTGTTTTCTGGAGTAGATCATGTATGCGTATATCCACCACCGCTCTCGGGTGCGACAACACATGCCCAACTCACACATGACGATATCATCACGCGTATCGCACTATCAGGCGTCCCGGTCACCGCGCTTTATTCCGCCGCTGATGCATTTCCAATCCTCGAAACGCTACAGAAAAATGATGTGGTCCTTTTGCTCACTTCAGGGCACATGGGTGGTCTTGTGCAAGACATTCCTGCCTGGCTCGATGCGCATTACACAACAGTTACCTCTTCTTGAAGCCGGACATCATCACGCTTCAGCACGCTTGCTTTCACCAGACGCACGAGCGCAAGCACATCGAGCGCCGTCGCATCACCGGTATTTATGAAATAGTTCGCGTGGTGTTCGCTCGCGGCCGCGTCACCGATCTTTACCCCTCGCATCCCGGCACGCTCAATAAGCCATCCTGCCGGCACACGACCTCTGCGGCTCTTGTTGCCCTCGCGTTCAAATGCTGACCAAACCTGTTCTGGCACTACAGGGTTGATGAAAAATGAGCCTGCGCTTTTTATATGCTGAATATGCTTCCGCTCACGCTCGGCAATGATATCCGCCATCGCATGTTCAACGGCACTCGGCCTGCTTGGCTGAAAACGCAGCCGGATGCGTGTGATGACGAACATCGGCTCGTGTTTAAACATACTCTCTCGATAACCAAATCTGCATGCGGCATGATCGAAATGATGTACCGCACCCGCCGTATCAAGCGCTTCGATCGATTCGATACTATCTTTGATCTCCATACCGAATGCGCCGGCATTCCCGCGTACCGCGCCTCCGATCGAGCCCGGTATACCGGCGAGTTTCTCAAGTCCTCCCAACCCTCGTCCTGCAGATTGCTCAAGCAGTGCGCGTAGCGACACGCCCGACGCACACGAAACCAATTCGCCGTCGTAGTGAATCCTCTCATCTGCCATACGCACGACCAATCCATAGAATCCCGCATCAGAAAACAGCGTATTACTTCCACCGCCGAGAATGTGCGTCGACAGTCGATGCGTTTTGGCGAAAGACAGCGCCTCCCGAAGTTCGTCCTCATCCATCACGTCAGCAAGCCACCGTGCTTCGCCGCCTATTGAGAGTGTGGTGAACGGTGCGAGCGGAACGTGTTCTCGAAGTCGCATGTTATTCGTACGCTTTGATACGTGCGCCAAGTTTCTTCAGCCGTTCATGCAGGTTCTCATAGCCGCGATTGATGAGATACGTATTACGTAGGTGCGATTCACCTTTGGCGGAGAGCATGCCGATCAAAAGCATCGAAGCGGGGCGCAGCGCAGGGGGGGATTCAATGTGCGCCGCCTTCAAAACAGTGGGTCCGCGTACAGACACACGATGCGGATCGTACAATGTCACATCTGCACCAAGTTTGTTCATCTCCGTATAATACAAAGCGCGATTTTCATACACCCAATCATGGATGAGCGTCTTTCCTTCCGCTTGTGTCGCGATCGGCACAAAGAGCGGCAGATTGTCGATATTGATTCCCGGATACGGCATCGGCGCGATCTTTTCATCGGATGCGGTTAACACCGACGGCATGATTTGTATATCTACCAAACGCACCCGACCATTGTTCCCCATGGTTGGTTCCGTCATTGTAAAACGCAAACCCATTTTACGTAGCCGCATCAATTCCAACCCGATAAAATCTATCGGCGCACGCCTCACCATGATCTCTGATCTGGTTGTCGCCGCAAGTGCGATAAAGAACATCGCCTCGATCGGGTCTTCGCTCGGTTCTCCCGCCGCATCCATGTCGATGTGGTCGATGCCGTGTACCACAAGATTCGCCGTACCGATGCCATCAATGCGAACGCCCATACTCTCGAGAAAAACGCACAAATCCTGCACCATGTAATTGGCCGATGCGAATCGAATCGTCGTTATGCCCGGGATCAATGCCGCCGCCATCAATGCATTCTCGACACCCGTATCACTCGCTTCATACATCACTATTTCTGCCGGCATTTTTTTCTTTGAACGCACGTCCCATCCTTCGCGCGTGCCTTTCATTTCGATACCGAGCGTGTGCAATGCATCAATGTGGGCAGTAAGTGAACGGTTGCCCAGCACACATCCGCCCGCAACAGGCACGGTAAAATTTTTCTCCCAGTGCGAGAGGGGACCGATGAGCATCGCAATCGAGCGCGTCCGGCTCGCCGCCTTCTTGTTGATATGATCGAGTCGCAATTCCGAGGGCGGAGAAATGATCAAATTATTCGCATCCCAACGCACCTTTACCCCGATGCTTTTCAAGACTTCGACCAGCCGATGTACCTCTTCGATCTTCGGCATGCGTCGCAAAACAGTCGTTCCTCGGTTAAGCAACGATCCGCAGATAAGTGCAACTGCCGCATTTTTGGATGTATTTACAGTGATGGAACCTCGCAATTTTCTCCTTCCTTCCACCGCATAATTCATCAGTACAGAATACACGTAAACCATGGGTAATGAAAACCTTTCTGCCAGATACACACCGGCAACATACATCTGTACAGGACATTTTTTCAATCCGAGATGCGCCATTACACGTTTTCTCGTCCATCTCGGCATCGATTTCTTGGTGCTGGCGTGTCGCGAAGTTTTGACTGTTAGATCACTCACGTCCTCCGATTCCGGAGCAGGTATCTGTGACTTGCGTGAGATTTTTTTGCTCTGAGGGCTTCCTAGGACTTGCAGCGAGTCCATCGAATTTGGAAAAATTTTCTTACACCGATCCGAAAGTTGTTGCTGAGCTTCTGCAAAACTGTGGGTAAGTCCCACTCCTTTTTTGTGCCGAATTTATACTTGTATTAAAGACGAAAAACCCATACCGACTATAAATTTTTCGTCTGACCGCATGACACGAAATGAAATTACCATTGATGGTATAAGATACGTCCCCTCGCGAACCGCTGCACGGAGCGTAAACCTTGTCCCCTGACTACGTGACGCGTCTCTGTCGATTGGGTCTTGTTCGAGGCACACGTTCACAAGGGGTGTGGTACGTTGACGAGCGTTCTCTCCGTACATTTGTGGAGGTTAAACAGCAACACCTAAAAGAAGCGTGGCGCCGACAGTCCGAGCTCCTAAAGCAGGAACTGCGCGCATCTGAATCGGAAGAAATTGCTGAAAGCTTGCGGGTCATTCCTAACGTCATTGCAGTAGCCCCTGCGGCATTGCACAAATTCCAACAAGCTCGCGTTGCACGTGCGGTGAGACAACGCGCCATGGCAATCACTGTCGGAACTTTTTTACTGTTGATTTCGCTTGTGCCCGCAGTGGACATGAACATCGACGCGCCTCGTGCGCTCCTCGCCGCAGTAACCGAATCTGCCAGCGGTTCTTGGATCTCTCAAACACTGTGCTCCTACTTCTCCCTCTGCTCCGATTCGGGTGCAGCGCTCACCCGAGCCGCACGTGATCGCGCGTACGAGCCGGTCATTGTCATTGAAAAATCAAAAGCCGCGGCACCTGCCGTATCAGTCCAATCTGCGCCGTCATCCGTCGCTCGTGTGGTGCAAAACATCACACAACCTGCCCGCACTGAGCCTGTCGAACGTGTTATCGAGCGCATCATCGAACGCGCGAGTGCATCCCGGGTGTGTAAATACTTTTGTGTAAATGACCTGTGGATAACATAGGTGGCATAGTCATATTTTAATCTTGTCAGGAAACATGATGGCGAATTGTGCAACACAATCTCCCCACGCCGGAATCGGTGAAGTCCACTTTTTAGCAATGTCACGTTGTGCGAGCCAAAGCAGTTTCTTAAGTGCTTCATCGTGCGGAAAAATGGTGGTCGTTTTTGTAATCTTGCGTAATTGATGATGCACGCTCTCAACGGCATTTGTCGTGTAAATCACTTTGCGCACTGACCCGGGATATGCGAAGAAGGGTGCAATCTCGCTCCAGTGTGTTTCCCAGCTTTTGAGGTAAATCGCATACTGCGGCCAGAGTAATTTCACCTCTGTAAGCGCATTGCGCCCCGCTTCTTCCGTCGGTGCAGTGTACACCGTACGGAGATCTTTGCAGAACTTGTCGCGGTGTTTGCTGGGTACATATTTCATCGAATTGCGTATCTGATGGATGACACATTGCTGCACGGTAGCTGTCGGGAATACCGCCTGTATTGCATCAGAAAAACCGGTGAGTCCGTCAACACAAACGATGAGTATATCGTCAACGCCTCGGTTCTTGATCTCGTTCAGAACACCCAGCCAAAACTTCGCTCCTTCGGTGGTACCGACCCACAAACCCAGTAATTCCTTGTATCCAGCCTCATCGACGCCTAAGGCAGTGTAGGCGCATTTGTTAACGATTCTGCCGCCATCGCGTACCTTGAAGTGAATGCCGTCGAGGTAGACGACCGGGTAGAGCGGTGCGAGCGGGCGTGCCTGCCACTCTTCGACGAGCGGTAGCACTTTGTCGGTAATGGCAGAGATCATCGCGGCTGACACATCGACACCATAGATATCTTTCATGTGATCAGTGATGTCGCGCGTGGTCATACCCTTTGCGTACATTGAGACAATCTTTTCCTCGACATCGCTTTCAACGGTTTCGTATTTCTTCACGACGAGCTGCTAGAAGGTACCGTTACGATCACGCGGAATCTTGAGTTGCTCTTGTCCGAAACTTGTTTTCAATACTTTCGTGCTGTTTCCGTTTCGTGAGTTGCCGGAATTCTTTCCGACCGACTCGTACTTCTTGTATCCAAGGTGATTATCCAGTTCAGCTTCGAGCATTTTCTGGAGCGTGGGGGCGATGAGTGTTTTGACGAAATCGGTGACGTCAGACATCGTTTTCAGATTCTTGCTACGCTCAGTGAACTCTTCATATGAGATGACTTCAACCTCTGCGCTCTCCTTGTTTTGCATACTGTTTGATATGACAATCTATTAATTGTGTAATGTCCGTTTACACAAACTATTGTACACACCCGCCGGCTCGAACGCTTTTGTTACACCAAGTCGAGGAGTTTCTAGCTCTCTCAACACTGGCTCAGATGGCGCCCACACCCACACCACTGACATTGCCTCATTCAACTCCGGCTCTACGGGCGTCGCATCCGTCGATGTCACCATGCCGTACATCCAGCTCACCTATTGCCAGAAAGCGGCCGGTGCCGACATCGCGGAATGGATACCGGCGAGCGAGGATATCGGGAAAGCAACAATCGTTTCAGCTGATCCGGACAATCGCGAGAAAGTCATCGCGAGCCGCACCGCGTATGACAATTCTGTTGTCGGCGTCGTGGCGAGCCAGCCGGGATGGCTGTTAGGGCAGGAAGCGAAGGGTAGCGTGCAGATGGCGCTTGCTGGACGCGTTCCCATGCGAGTGAGCCTCAAGAACGGCGAGATAAGAATCGGCGACCCCATTACAACGTCATCCATTCCCGGCGTCGGCATGAAAGCCACAAAGGCCGGCCCCATCGTTGGCAAGGCGATGGAAGCCGTGAACGAGACCTCCTCACTCACGTCGTGCGCCGATCCAGAAACGGGCAGTGCGCAGCAGTGTGCGACGGCGCTCGTCTTCGTGAATATCTCCTGGTATTCGCCGAAGGAGGACGCCGAAGGCGGCTCTGCGCCACATGCCACGAACAGCTACTACGAGCCGTTAAGTGTTGGTGACGACTTCCAGACGGGCGATGTCGTCACCCTCGAGTACCGCTACCCGCAGAAGCAAGGCAGTCCCGAAGAGACCGAAAAAACCGGCTACCTGATGCCCGCGATCCCCGGCAGCTTCGCAGTGGGCATCGTTTCAACTGAGATCGCCGGGCCTGGCGAGCTGCTGCGCCGAGTGCGCGCGAACAACAGAATCACCCAAGAGCTGCGTCTTGTTGAATCCGGCAAAGCCGAGATGCGTATCTCGCCGAACTCGGCGCCGATCAAAGTGGGTGACCCTCTGACGGTCTCGCCGAAAGACCAAGGCATGGGAGCAAAAGCAGAAGCAGCAGGGTTTATTATCGGCCGCGCGTTGGAAGAGTGGGGGCCAAGTAGCGCCAAAAAGAGCATTTCTGTCGTGATTGATGGGTCGTGGTATCTTCCACCGATCGACAAAACGCTACAGGCGCACGCAGATACCGGCACGGAAACTCACGACAGTCTTCTTGCGGATTTTTTGGCAAACATCTTTGCGAAAATCTCCGTCTGGCTCGCCGATGCCGCCAACGGTATCGGCGACTTCTTTGCGAAGCGCGTACACACCGATGAGCTCTGCGTTAAGGATGTTTGCGTCAATCGTGATCAGCTGGCTGCACTGCTCGCGTCTCAATCAAATGGATCGAGTAGCAATTCGTCGTCCGTAACAAACGCTACGTCCTCTCCGGCCGCAGCCAACGATAACACTCCACCCATCGTCACTGTGAACGGCAACGCGAGCTCCACCATCGATGTCGGTTCTACGTACGTCGACCTCGGTGCGAGCGTCACCGACGACCACGATCAAAACCTCGGCATCCATTTCTTCGTCAACGGTACTGAGGTGCAAGACATCCAGCTCGATACTGGTTCGGCAAGCTCACCACAAGGCAGCACCACAACGACATACTCAATTGAATACCGCGCCACCGACACGGCCGGCCTCACTGGAAGCGCTATGCGCACCGTGACTGTGGTTGCTCCCACAAACGACAACACATCGACAACCGATGCGAGCTCCACTCCGCCAGCTGTGAATGACAATGCTCCGCCGGCTCTAAACGATAACCAACCATCCTCAACGCCTCAAACGACGACCACCACGGTAGCAACCAGCACCGCCGGCTAATCACACGCGCGGTTATCCACTCCCCGAAATGTGAAAAACACTCCTGTCGTGCTATAGTTTTTCTATATGCGCGTTCGCTCATTCGCAAAGTTTTTTATCTGCATACTCATCGGCGCCACATTTTCTTCAGTCGTCGCATTCGCGTGGACCGGCCCCACGCAGACAGCGCCAAATGGCAACGTCGCAGCACCGATCAACGTCGGCACCATTGATCAAACAAAGAACGCCGCACTCGGCGTGAATTCACTCGCGGTATTCGGTAACGCCATCATTTCAACTGTCGGCGGCTATCTTAATTTCGGCACGACGGCTGGAGCGGGAGGATATGGCATTCGCGACAATGCGGGAACGATGGAGTTTAAGAACACCGGCGGCAGCTGGGGCGCATTTCTGTCAACGAGCACTAGTTCTGGCATCTCGGCTCAAATCTTCACTTCATCGGGCACGTTTACGGTCCCGAGCGGAGTAACGGCTGTAA
>JACQKA010000046.1 GCA_016204805.1 Candidatus Kaiserbacteria bacterium
CTACCAAGGTCACGAGACGACGTTTGTCGTGCAGATGTTCGGCTTGCCCGCGCAGGCGAGTGTTGCGGGAATTGCCGGATCCTCTCCTGCTCCCGACGGATTATCGCGAGTGGCAGGCGCTTCTGCAGAGGCGCTTGAGACAGTTGTCGAGAATGAGACGTTCATTGTGGTGAAGCGCGAAGGGGAGACACTCGCCGCTATTTCTGAAAACGAGCAGGCGGTCGGCGCGCTTAAATCTGGCGCCTCACCGAATCCGCTCTGGAGGATCGTCACTGCCCCGAAAACGACGCTTCAATATGTATACATGGCGCTCGCGGCCCTCGTTTCGCTTACCCTAAGTCTCCTCCTTCTTTCCGGCCTGCGCCGGCTCCACGTACCATCTTTGCTTCGTGGCATCGGTCTTCTCGCGCTCATCGTCTTACTTCTCTACAGCGGCACGCTCTTCTCTGGTCCCCTTCTAATCCTGTAAATGCAATGAGGCGACGCCTCATTGCATAGCGCTAGCGCTCAAAATCCTTGGCCGTATCTGCATAGTACGCTCGGGCTTCTTCAAGCATTCGGGAAATGCTTGGATGATCGGCAACTTCAAACACACCACGCGAGATAATCGGAGAAACGTTGCCCCTCGCGGCGAATCCCGAGAGGCTGGAGTAGGGATATTCTGCGAGCTTTCGTTCAAGCAAGCGCATATTCCGAACCTTTCCCGATTTCCAACCGGGTTCAAAAAGTTCAGCCGGATTGCAATGAATGTACTGAAGCACTCTCTGGAAATATTGATCAGTCGCGACATGGCGGGAGCGGAACGGCTTCAGAAAAAGATTGCCCACACGATCATTCTTTTTATTGAAATACATGGCATATGCCGTACCAACCTTCTGCATGAACGTCGCGATGCCATTATCGGTCACTTCTTTGATGAGAAGATGAAAATGGTTTGGCATAAGACAGTATGCTCCGATGTCAACGAGAGGTGTCCCTCGCTCTGCCTCAAACGTTTTTTTCAGCTCTGGTTTTCGCTCATTGAAGAGATCGATCGGTTCGGTGCCGTTTGCGAGGTAGAGGATCATAAGGAAACGTTGTGCATCATGCTCATCTCCAAAGACAGAACGTTTCTCGATGCCGCGGTTGAAGCAGTGGTACCACTCATCAATGTCGAAGGGATGCCGGCGAGCCATAACCCCATGATACTATATGCATTGAGGCGTCGCCTCATTGTATTGGCTTAATTGTTCCCAGCTCTGTCCCCGCGCTCTCCACAGTGGTGTCCACAGGTTTTTTAGCGGTTTCCACCGGAAACGCACATTTTGCTGCTGGTTTGGCCTCCCGGCGGCTCTCCTAAAATGTATAGGTGCCTGTTTCGCTTCGATGCGGCGAAGGGAGCACGCACGATGTTGGACAACGACATCAATTACCAGAGCTTGAAGCTCTCGAGTAACGAGGAGCTGTTTTACGTGTCTTTTCAAGACACGTAAAACAGCTCTTTGTCATGAGGGATATTTGGTAGGTCGATCCAGATGAAGAAAAAGTGAGATTACAAGCATTACAAGATTAGCTGCAATGAGGCGTCGCCTCATTGCATTAAGCAAGTATGGCAATAACAAGTTTGGCGAGAATTCTTGGAAGCATGGCGATGATTGTCTTCGCCGGTGCGGTGGCAGCAGGTGCAACGGGCGCGTTCTTCTCCGACACGGAGACCTCGACAGGGAACACCTTCACCGCCGGCGAGATTGATCTTTCTATCGGCTCCCAGTTTTCTTCGGCATCGAATGGTAATGGACTGTTTACGCCTGCTGCGGACAATGACGGCAGGACACTGTACACGTTCGACGACCTCAAGCCCGGTGACTCCGGACAGGGCTCTTTTCAGGTGAGCGTGACCTCGAACGAATCGTATCTCTGTGCCCGCTCGACGGTTGACGGAATGCCTGAGAATACGATCAATGAGGCGGAAACTGATGCGCTCGACACGACCGATGGACCCAATGAGGGTGAACTTCAGAACTATTTGCAGTTCGCGATTTTCAACGACGCAAACGGCAATGGCGCGTTCGATACCGGTGAACCGTTGAACGTCAATCAAGATTTGCCGGGTGACGGAAACGGCTTCACGGCGCAAGAAATGGCAGCCGCGGGCTGGATACCGGCAGCTGACACAACATTTCCGAACACATGGTTGATCCAGACTAGCCTCACTCCCGATACAACCTACAACGCGGGCTTCATGTATTGCTTCGGAAACTTCGACTCGAATGGCGCATGCCTCATGCCTGCGGGTAGTCAGGACAATGCGCAGACGGACGGGCTCTCCGGAAGCATCGAGTTTCAGGCGATTCAGACGCGCAACAATCCAGACTTCCAGTGCACGTCTCTGAACAATCCGGTTTAGGTTTCGTCTAGTTTAAGTGCATGAACGTGGTGGCACTCAAAATCGTGGCGCGAACACTCCTGCTGGGAGGTGTGTTCGCGCTTGCCGCTATCGCCGCGTTCATGCGCGGGGGAGAGCCGGGTATAACATTTGCGCTCGAAAACGGGATTAATCTCACCATCGGGAGCAGAGCGTTTTACAACGGTTTGCCGGTTTCGGGATCTACGTGGGTGCTGAAAGACTTGGTGCCCGGCGTGGACAAGTTCTTCAATATCGAAGACGTGAAGCCGGGCGATTCCGGCGAAGCAACCATCGACATGCATGTCGAGAGCAGGGGCCCTGTATGGATGTGTCTCGACTTCTCGAATCTCCAAAGTAACGACAATGGTGTCAATGAACCCGAATCACATGAAGACCTGAATGGTACCGCGGAGGGGGAACTTGCCCTCGGCATGGAGTTCTTCGCATGGCGAGACGATGGCGATGGAGTGTTTGAAGTTGGAGAACAACCGCTCTTCGGCACGTCGACGCAGTCTGCCTCTGTCGTTCTCAATGCGGCGACGTATCCAATTGCAGACTCGACGACAGGCTCTCCTCTTCCGGACGGAACGACGAACTCCGTGGGAATCGCGTGGTGCGCCGGAGATCTTTTCTTCAATCTTACGACGGCTGAGATTTCCTGCGAGGGCGCGGCACTGTGGAATTCCACGCAGACAGACTCGTTCTCCGTGGACGTCGCTATTCGAGCAGAGACTGAGGGAAACAATTTTGCGTTCACGTGTGCGGGAGGGGGTGATTCGGGTAGAGGTCGTCCACTCCGGCCCGAACGTCCGGAGCGTCCCGAGCGTCCGACCCGATAGCGCGTAATGTATGCATACGGTATTCAATATTTTCTACGGAGTATTCATCGGACTCCTCGTCTCGATCGGGGCGCTCTTTCTCATTTCGATAGCGCCGGTCGAGCTTGGTATCGAAACGAAGATCGTACAATCGGGCTCGATGGAACCGGCAATTCCCGTCGGCGCGCTCGTGGTTATCAAACCGCACGAGGCGTATCGAGTCGGCGATGTTATCACCTATGGGGAAGATACCGATTCCGCTGTGCCCACTACGCATAGGATCCTCGGCGTGCGCGAAGCAGATGGTACAGTCTTTTATACGACGAAGGGCGATGCGAACGAAGAAGGAGATGCACGAGAGGTTGCACGAAGCGACGTTATCGGAAAAGTATACGTCTCGGTGCCCTATGTAGGGTTCGTGCTCAATTTTGCGAGGCAGCCTCTGGGCTTTGCGCTTCTCATTGCGCTTCCCGCGGCTCTCGTTATCCTTTCGGAGTTTGCGGCGATAGTGCAGGAAGTCAGAGCGCTTTGGAAACGTCGGGGAGTGGCGCCAAAACATCCACGGCGAAACATGCGTTTGGCCCAGGCACGGAGGCCGTATACTGTCGAGTACGTGCGACTTTTCGAGACCGATGACATCTTTATGCCCGTGCGCATTTTCGAATCGCGCGGCGCCCTCCAATCCTCAAGCCATCGTCCGGCAACTCTTTCCTCGACGCTCGCCGTTCTCTCGGTGATGGTGCTTACGTGGTATGGCACGAGTGGCACGCTTTCATACTTCCGCGACACGGAAACCTCGACGGGGAATATGTTTACGGCGGGAACGTGGATTTTGAATGCATCTTTAGGGGGTTTAGGAGCTGGAGGAGGATTTGCTACCGCGTTTGTCGAGGATGTCCCCGAGGATACTTCGGACGCCGAAGAAGTCGTTGATGAAGATGAACCGAGCGAGGAAATCGCGCAAGAGGAAGATGGAGATACCCTGAAATGCAATGAGGCGTCGCCTCATTGCATTTCAGGAGGCATTGAAGACGAGGGGGAGGCACGAGTGCGGGAAGGACGAGAAGATAGGGATGCGAGATTAACTCCTTAGGTTAAACCTCGGGTAGACGGACTAGGATTCGCGTGTCGCAATAATCTCTTCGATGATGCGCGCGGTTTCTTCAGGGCCGGAGGTCTCGCGTATTTGAATGCCGGTCGGGATGACGATTGCGTCGTTGCCGTGGGGCTTTAGGTCGTCGCCGACGAATAGCATCTCTTTTGGCTCGACGCCGAGACGCTCTGCGAGCCAGCGCACGCCGAGCGCCTTATCGATCCCGGAATTTGTGATGTCTATCGCCGTTCGGCTTGAAATGCGAATATCGAAGCTGAAACGGGAGAGTCTTTTGTCGAGGAATGCTTTGAGTTTTGCGCGCTTCGCGCGATCGGGATCCCACACTCGCTTTTTTTCCGCTGGCGCATCGACTCCGAGA
>JACQKA010000044.1 GCA_016204805.1 Candidatus Kaiserbacteria bacterium
ACGATCTCGATGGATCCTTTTCCGCGCTCAAGAAAAAACTTGCCGCTCACCATGGATTGCGCAAAGATCGCCGCTACAAAGTGATCTCGGAATTGCTGAAACGCGCCCGCTAATCTAGCAACCCGTTTCTTTCTTTAAACCGCCTTGGTTGACGACGATATCAAATGGTTTTTCGAAGGGATTGAAGTTGATTTCCTGCCCAACGAGACCTATCTGCGCTTTAGCAATTTCCGGCTCTTTGTCGATGTCGTGGCCGAATACCGATACTGATCCCTCGGTCCTATTCACCAAACCGGTCGCAATACCGATGATGGTTGTTTTGCCGGCGCCGTTGGGACCGAGGAGCGCATAAAAATCACCGGCAGGGACGGTAAGCGAAACGTTACTGAGCGCCTTGGTCCCATTTGCGTATGTTTTCGACAGATTTTTGATCACCAGTGCGGGCGTATTGTCGTTCATGATGGCGATACTAGCATTAAAAAATGAAATTTGCAGTGTGTATGCAAAAATTGCGCTCATGCTTAACCGCCCATTCATTTCGCTTTGCTACAGTGCGTGTGGAGGTCGATCGATCACAATGTTACCAGCATCGATAACACTCTAATCTGTATGGCAACAAAAAGTTCAAGCAAACGGGGCTTTGCCGCAATGGATCCTGAAAAGCAGAGAATGATCGCCGCGAAAGGTGGAAGGGCAAGCCATGGCGGGCATGGCCGCAGTCGCTAGCAAGATTGTCCGCATTGTAGAAAACCGGCTCTGTGCGAGCCGGTTTTCCTTCTACCCTAAAAGCCCCCAGCGCAGCTGGGGTGTACGTTTACTGGTGCCCTCGGCCAGAATCGAACTGGCATCGCCTCCTTCGGAGGGAGGCATCCTATCCATTGAACGACGGGGGCGTTTTTCGGTGGTGGACCTACCGGGAATCGAACCCGGGATTCAACTATGCCATAGTTGTGTGTTACCACTATACTATAGGCCCATTTTGCTCCATCGTTGGTAGTGTAGCTTCTCAAGCTGATTTGCCAAGCATTTCAAATCGAAATCCGCATCGGCTGAGAAATAATCGATACGACACACTCCCTTATACTCTTTCTTTTTTGTGGGCTTCCCCACAGTTCGTTGGTCAATCTGTGCTTTATAAAATTGTGTTGCGGGGACTTTTGTTGTGCGCAACCAAAATCTCTCCAATTTTTTGACATTTTGATCGGCCCTGCATTGTAGCGTCACGCGTAAACGACTTTCATCAACAGAAAAACAGGCTCGCAGAAGTGATAAGAATAAAAGGACAATATGAGGGTCTGAATTTCCAAACACCATAGAGCCATGCTTGCGCTTTCCTCCTTCTGCAAGGTACAACATTGCCAACGCAATTTTCTGAGCGTAGTGGTTTTGAGACATATGTCGACACACTACCAGATTGCTCTCGATGAATGCTCGTTCTCTACGAGCACGCTCCACTCTTCTTTTTTGCAGTGAAATGCTTCTACCTCGTTCCAAATTTTTAAGCTGCATGAGTGCGATACGATTTTTTGCAGCTTCGGATATGATGAGTCGGCGAAACCAAAAGAACATTGTCGATTTCGGCACCTTAATCCCAAGGGCATGACAAATTTCGGGATACGTTTTTCCCTGAAGACGCAACGCCTGCGCTTCCTCTCGTTTCTCATTCACTGACATGACCATATAGTACACTAGATGTATACATGGCCGTAGGGTTATCAACAGTCTATTGACTTTGCGAGATGGTAACGGGTTCGACCCCCGTCCGGTCCACAGATTTCGTGCTATAGTTTTTTTATGCCAAACGAAAACCTTGATGCGCGGGCAGACCAACTCGAAAAGAAAATTGACGCGATTTATGTATCGGTAGAAAAAACGCGCAAGTACATCCTAACGACCATAATCGTAACCATCCTCGTTGTGGTCTTGCCGGTCATAGGTCTTTTCTTTGCGATCCCGTCATTTATGGGTACCTACAGTCAGCTGAACAGCGCATTACAGGACGGTTACTAGGCCCTTGGCCGCACACCAATCGGAGCACTGTTGCCACGTGTTTTCGGAATTTAATTGCAGCACAGTGAATTGCTCCCTTGCGAGCGACCGAATCATACTGTCCAATGCAATAAAACATTGTGCTCCGATTGGTGTGCGGCCTTGCATTCAGCCAGAATATGGCTACAATGCCTTCATCATGTCAAAAATGGCAGTTATAAAGACAGGCGGCAAACAATACCTCGTGCAGGAAGGGGACGTGCTTTCCGTTGAAATGTTGGGCAAAGACACTGGATCCAAGGTCACTTTTGACGACGTACTTCTCCTCGACGACGGTGCGGCAACCAAAGTAGGCGAGCCGACCGTCAAGGGCACAAAAGTTGCCGCAGAAGTCATCGAAACCGGTCGTGGCAAAAAGATTAACGTCATCCGCTACAAACAAAAGAGCCGCTATTTCAAAAAGCGCGGCCATCGTCAGCCCTTTACGAAAGTGAAGATAACCTCCATCGCATAGTAGAGAAGCCCGCAATGTTGCGGGCTTCTTTTCGTCACTTCGGCGCGTCCGGCTGATTCTCCGGCGCTGCCTTTTGGAATGCTTCCATCTGCATGCAGTTTTCGTAGATCCGCCTGATGTTTGGATATGGTTCCAAATCACAGCCGAATCGTTTTGCATTGTACACCTGCGGTATCAGACAACAGTCTGCGAGCGTAGGTTTATCGCCGAAAGAAAACCCGTCGCCATAGAACCTGGTCATTCCTTCGTAGGTCGCAAATCCTTCTGCAATCCACCGACAGCACCATGCATCAGCGTCCAAGCTGTAACCGCGCATTCTCATTTCCTGCAAGCTACGTGGATTCTGCAATGGATGCACATCGCACGCGATGATCTGCGCCATCTGCCGGACATGTGCTCGACTTGCCAAAAAACATGTATCCGGTAACAAAATTGCTCTTGGGTATGCTTCCTCCAGATAATCAATGATCGCAAGTGATTGCGAAATGATCAGTGGCCTTCCCGTGATAGGGTCAGGAATAACCTCAATGAGTGTCGGTATTAATCCCTGCGGATTAATGTCGCGATACCATTGAGAATTCTGTTCATTCTTGAGCAGATTCACGGAGTGAATGGTATGATTCAGTCTCTTAAGGTTGAGCGCAATGCGCACGCGATACGAAGCCGAACTGCGCCAATACGAGTATAGGACTCGCTCTGCTGTTTCTGTCATGAGGGTCTCCTTTTCTCTGGCATCAAAATACCATGTTATATGCGAATGTCAAACCGCGTGTGTATTCGACATCAGCGCTCCTGCATTGTACAGTCTATTGAGCAAATATTGAGGAGGAGCGGTCGATGACTAAAGACAGTTTTCCCATTCTCGGGATAGACTTGGAATTCTTTGTGAGATCAGCACAAACGACTGCGCAATTTCTCGTGGACATTTTTGGATTCACTGAAGTGGCATATGCCGCTCGCACATATTCCACGTCACGACTGTTGGTGCAGAATGACATTCGATTCATCGTTACTGAAGGATCGGGTGCCGACTCGCCAGTAGCACAACACGTAGCAAAGCACGGTGATGGCGTGCGCGACATCGCGTTCCGTGTTCCGGATGTGCGTGAGGCATACAAAAAAGCAATGCTACGCGGTGCAATCGCGCACATGCCGCCGCATTATGAATGCGACCACTATGGCACGGTGGTGTGCGCGGCGATCCGGACGTATGGCGACACGATACATTCGCTGGTGGAGCGTACTAGGTATAGCGGACTGCACTTGCCGGGCTTCGAAGCGGTCTGGTCATCGCCGAACCCAGGTATCGGTCTCATCACCATCGATCATATGGTGGGTAATGTCGAACGCGGTCAAATGAATCGGTGGGTGAAGTATTACGCAGACGTGATGGGGTTCACCAATCTCATCAGCTTCACCGACAAAGACATCAAGACCGAATACACCGCGCTCATGAGCAAAGTGATGCAAAACAGCACTGGCAAGGTGAAATTTCCCATCAACGAGCCAGCAAGTGAGAATAAGTCGCATGTCGATGAGTATCTCCATTACAATGGCGGGCCGGGCGTACAGCACATCGCCATGGAGACAAAAGACATCGTGACAACCGTGCGGACATTGCGCGAACGTGGTGTCGAATTTTCAACCATTCCGCGTAAGTATTACGACATCGTTCGCAAACGCTTTGCCGATGTCGAACGTGTTGACATCGACACACTCGCAGAGCTCAGCATTCTCGCCGATCGCGATCCGGACGGATATATGCTACAGATATTCACAAGACCTGTTGTGGACCGACCGACGCTCTTTTTCGAGATCATCGAACGGCAGGGTTCACAGAGCTTCGGGCACGGGAACTTCCAAGCCCTCTATGAAGCAAAGGAGCTTGAGAAAGCGGAACGTGAGCAAGCCGAACGCGGTACGCTCTAAACATAAAGCCCCGTCCAAACTTGGACGGGGCTCTTCTTTTAAGGAGTGGGCATCTCGATGACCTCAACGGTGTTACGAAGCTCGCCGAGACCGTCGACTTTCATGACGATCTCATCGCCATGCTTGAGCCATGGATATATGTCACTGCGTTCCGCGATACACCCATTGCCAATTGTGCCGGAGCCGAGAAGGTCACCCACCTCGAATCCCTGATTCATTTTGCCGAACCACGTGATAGTTTCGGCGAACGACCAGTTGCGCAAGGAACTGGTAACCGGATCTTTGAAGTAGATACTGTTAAAGTGACTCTGGCACCGTGGACGGCCATTCACGGAAAGCTCCATTTCGATGCAGAACACCCCGGCGGCGTCCATTCCGAGATCTCGTCCATATGCGCATGTAGTACCGAAACTTTTGTCGGCGATTCCTTTGGAGTTTGAAACGCCAAGCGGAAGCAATGAATCCTCTTTCTGAAAGTCGCGGCAACTGCAATCATTCATAATGCAGAACTTCATGCCACCATTTCCCATATGATCTATCGCCTCCGCGATATCAGTCGTCTTAATGCCCTGAAGAAATATTCCTACCAGCTCAAACTCATAATCTTTTTTCTTGACGAACGACGGGAATCGTATTGTCTGTCCACTCGTTCGCATCTTTTCAAGCTCAAGCCGTAACGCATAGAAATACGGCCGCCTATACCACGCATCAGGCACATTCTCACCACGCCGCTCGCGTATCTGCCGCATGTGTGTTTCGAATCCGATGGTATCGCGTAAGTAGCGTGTACCCCATCCTGCAGGGTGATCAAATCTATTCATGTGGAGCTCCCGTGCTCATTATTGACTAACTTCAATCTATACAATAGATTTAACACAGTTGCAATAATAGGAGATGGAACATGAAAAAGTACACGGATGAATTCCCGTGGCGATATGCGGCGGCTAAGGGGAAGGAGTTATTGCTGCAGGGAATGGACGGTTCGCCCAAAGGTCGCTACCGCGCTGGCAAGGCGGCAGGATTCGACATCGAGATGGTGTTGAGTGAATCACCAACGGTTGTGAAGGGCATCACACTGCTCCCCACGCAGGACATTGTCTCACGACAAGGGGCGGTGTTGCCGCGCGCTTTCGATATCCGTACAGTGCCAGAACGTGAGAGTTGGACATCGCTTTTTATCGGGCAACACACCCGCATTAATGCATATGTGTTTGATGTTGGGTCACGACTTATTCGAGACCATGATGCGGACCATGTCTGGTTTGTATACAATGGCTCCGGCATCTGTTACACAGACTATGGAAATTTCGGGTACCGCGCTGGCGATTTCATTTACGTACCACGCGGCACACTCACCTGCTTGACGGCACGCAGCGGGGGTACTCGCATGATCGGCATCGAAAGCACCCAAGGCTTCCGTAAACGTGCTCGGTCAGTGTATGACAATATCATGGTGCCGTATAATGAGTTTGTAGTATCGTTGCCGATACCAGAGTACGTTGAAGATAGCGAAGAACTTCGAACGGTCTTGGTGCGTCGCGGCGGACAATGGAGCGAAATCACATACGCGTACACGCCGTTCTTGTGCCTCGCGTGGCAGGGAACGCCGTATCCGTTTGCGATCCACTCGAGCAAATTGAACCTGCCGTACGTGGACTCCATTCACCCGGATCCATCGAATTTTGCCGTGTTTGTCTCACCGGATGGTTCGGCAATGATATCAGTGCTGGGTTCGAGGCGAGTACATTCATTGCCATATGACCACGCGAATCCTTTAACTGAAGTACTTTTCTACGCAAAGGAATATGATGCGCGAAAGGGAAGTGACGGCGGTGTTGGCGAAAGTGGTACCGCGACCGTGCACCCCATGGGTGTATGGCACGGGCCGCAGATGGCTGCGTTCGAGAACTGGAAGAAGCCGGCGTCTCCGAAAGATCTGCCATACATCGATGATCTTGCCATCATGTTCGAAACAGCCGATGCGCTCTTTCCGACGCTCGATGCAAAAGAAACGCTCATTCCCGGATATGAAAACTCCTGGCTTAGGAGTTGGGAAGAATATCAGTCGCGTCACCCAAAAGGCATGGGTGGCGTCGGTGGTTGGTAGTGTCAAGGTGTCACCTTGACATAGGAACGAAGCAACCCCGTCTCGAACCAGTTCGAGACGGGGTTTTTGTGCGGCTCATCTCCCAATCTTTTTCTTGATTTCACTCAAGACGTATAACGTTGAAAGGTTGTCGTACATTCGAGTGGCTGTGTAAAGAAATGTCGCCACACCAAACCACAACGACCCGCTGATGCTACTGGTGATCATGTAAGTACCCGCGACCACACAGATCCCGACAACAGCCGCTGTCATCACGCGGCCGATGACTAGATGAGCAAGAGCTTCCATAGGGTCCTCCAAACATTCGCCACGACGCGGAACACTATGGTGATTATACGTTCAAATATGCAAAAGTCAAGCTCTATTCTTGAGGGCGTTTTTGATGGTGTCGGGGTCGGCGTATTCAAGCTCGGCACCGGTCGAAAGCCCGCGGCCGAGCGAGCTCACGAACACTTGTCCGTCTTTGATAAGCGGCCTGAGGAGCTCGTGTACACGTGATGAGGTCGTGTCGCCTTCGACATTCGCGGGCAGTGCCAAAATGATTTCGCGCAATTCATTGGAACGTTTCTCAATGCATTTCACCAAGTCCGCTTCGCGAATGCGGGGGTTCTTTTCGTTGCCGAGCGCGATCGTGCCGCCGAGGATAAAATACGTGCCGTTGTATGTGTGCGAACGTTCGATGGCGTCAGCATCTGCGTCCGTTGCGACTATCATAAGAATCGCGCGGTCGCGTGTGGTGCTCGAACAGCGATTGCACAGCGCGGAGTCACCGTCATGGTATCGACGGCATTCCGAACATTGTTTGACCTGATTACCGAGTGCCGTGATCGAACGCGCGAGCTCCTGCCTGATCGCGGGCGAGCTACGCAATAGATAGTGCACGAAACGTCCCGCCTGCCGCGGACCGATACCGGGGAATTTTTCAAACAGCGTCGCGAGTCGTTCAATGGCGTCCATTACGCCAGTATATCAAAGTCCTTTTCAATTCCCTGTGCCCAGTAAATAGAGCATATGCGCTATTTACTGGACAACCATTTTACACACGAAATCAAATCGGAATTCATTCAGGCGCCGAATCGAAAAGGAAAAACACCCGCGTGTGCGGGTGTCATTACTCATGTTTCGTGACGAACATTCGCTTCAATCCGATGCACGCGATCGCGATGAGCGCGATGAGCGGATATCCGCTTATGAAGAGCAGAAATACAACGAGTCCTTCCGGCCACAGCATGATGCCGAAGCAAACCACGAAAAACACGCCAAGCGTTAGGATCGAATCCATGGAAACACTCCCGGTGAACTGCAGTCACTATAGCACTGCTTCAAAAACAGTGCCGCCCCCTCTCGAAGAGGGGGCGGTTGCACAGTGTTCATTAACGAGTGCGGCATTCGACCCGATATTTAATGCTTGGTGATCGGACATTCGCGCTCTTAACCCACGCTTCAAGTTGCTGTTTATTTGAAACACTCCAATCGCCGAAAGCGTCAAGAATCAGATCGCCCCTCCACGCTATGCGACACTCTTCAGTCGTTGTGTGTCGACATCCCGATAAGGCTACGATCAGAAGTGTAATCGATATGATCTTAATGTTCATTCTCCCACGCTTCTCTCTTATGTATACGTACGTGCATTCTAAAAAGCAAGGCTAATCCAGATCACCCTCGATCTCGGTCTCAATGCCACCGGCGAGAACGCCCACAGACTCTTCACTGCTGACGCTTTCAAAACGGGTTTGGTCTTCCTTGAAGTGGAGCTTCACCATGCCCACGGGGCCGTTACGGTGTTTGGCAATGATGACTTCCACGTTGACGAACTCTTTCTTAAAATCGTTTGAGAAACCGTTATCAACTTCGCCGGCATCCTGGTAGCGTTTGTCTTTGTCTTCGCGGTGGATGAACAGCACCACGTCAGCGTCCTGTTCAATGGAACCGGATTCGCGTAGGTCGGATAGCTTGGGTCGGCCGCCGCGTTTTTCGACTTCACGGGAAAGTTGGGAGAGTGCGAGCACGGGCACGTCGAGTTCGCGCGCCATCGCCTTGAGTCCGCGCGAGATTTCCGTGACTTGCTGTACCATCGAATCATTCGTGCGGGTCGATGTCGGCATGGTGAGCTGGAGGTAGTCGATGACAACGAGTCCAAGTCCCTTTTCCGCCTTGAGTCGCCGCGCGGTCGAACGCATCGCAAGCACCGTGTTGCTCGCCGTGTCGTCTATGTAGATAGGGGCTTCGTCCAAGACGCCGATCGCGTGTTGCAGGTTTTCGTAATCCCGTTCGGTGAGTCCGCGGCCGGTGCGCAGTTTCCACGCATCGACATACGACGTTGCCGCGAGCATACGTTCGGTCAATTGTTGTGCGCTCATTTCAAGAGAGAATACACCGACGGGCACTTTGTGTTCGACGGCGGCGCGCCGCGCGATATCGAGCGCAAGCGACGTCTTACCCATGCTAGGTCTAGCGGCGAGGATGATGAGGTCGGCCTTCTGAAGACCGGCGAGTTTGTTGTCGAGCGTGGGAAAGCCCGTCGGGACGCCGCGAAGTTCGCCTTTGGACTGACTTAATCGCTCCACGCGTTCCCACGTCTCGCGAAGCTCAGTCCGAAGGTCAGTGAATTTGCGGAGTGTCGAAGTATTTGCGATGCGAAAGACTTTTGATTGCGCGTCATTCAAAATTTCTTCGATGTCGCGGTCTTCCTGGAATCCCAACTGTGCGATCTCGTCCGCAACACCTATCAGACTGCGTAGAACGCCCTTTGCCCGAATGACGTGCGCGTAGTGCTGCGCAGAGCCGGGCGATACGGTAACGCCGACGAGTTCCGAGAGATATGAATTGCCGCCAACTTTATCGAGCGCCTTCTTTTCTTTGAGACGAGCGGAGAGGGAAATAAGGTCAACGGGTTCGCCGCGCGCGTAGAGCGAAAGCATCGCATCGTAGATGGTTTTGTGCTTCGCGGCGTAAAACGAATCAGCGACAAGAACATCGGCAATTTCATACATCGCGCTCGGGTTCAGCATGATAGCGCCGAGCAACGCTCGTTCGGTATCGAGGTCTTGTGGTGGGATGCGCACGTCCGTCATCGCTTTATTCTACCTGTGAAAAATTCGTGAAGAATTTTTCACACAATGTGTACAGGTGGATGGGTTGGGGAAAACACCTTTGTGTGCGGCTCTTTTTGTGGGGTAATAGTGTGGCATTTGACAGGCACTTTGCAATCTGCTAAAGATTAGACAATAGAGCGTGTGGTGTCGTAAAGCATGCCCTATATAAAAATTTACTAAAAACTATGTCATTTTCTCCTAGGGCGATCACTAAAGACCTGCTTGCTGGTTTGCCGGAGCGGGTGCGGAATATCTTGGTCGGACGCTATGGATTGGGTAAGTCGGGGGAGCGCCGCACGCTCGAAGCGATCGGCAAAGAATACAACATTACACGCGAACGGGTTCGCCAGATCGAAGGGCACGGGCTTGCATTGCTCCGTTCGTCCGCTGCATATAAAGCGCACAAAAAAGATATAGATGCACTCGAGCAGATGGTTGCGGGATTGGGCGGTGTCATCGCCGAACATACGCTTTTAGAGGCATTGCCGGTGCCCCCGACGGATCGTAGTCACGCATATTTTCTCCTCGTCGTTGGCGAGCCGTTTAAATACCAGAAAGAAGACGACAGTTTCGAACGCCGTTGGCACGTTGATGCCGATGCGATGGAAAAAGTACAGACCGCACTCCACGCACTCCACAATGCCGTCGATCCGGACAATCTTATTCCCGAAGAGGAATTTTTGGAGCAGTTCGGCACATGCCTCACGACAGTAGGTATGAAGAAACAACCGCGCGATGTGCTATCACGCTGGCTCGCGATCTCAAAACAACTTGCCCGCAATCCGCTTGGTGAATGGGGCCACGCAGATTCGCCGCACGTGCGTGTCAAGAGCATGCGCGATCTCGCGTATCTGACGCTCAAGCGCCATGGCTCGCCGATGCATTTCACTGAAGTTGCGAAGGCGATCGAGAAGCTTTTCAAGCGCCCTGCACATCCGGCAACCTGCCACAACGAATTGATCAAAGATAGCCGTTTCGTGCTCGTCGGTCGTGGCCTCTACGCGCTCAAGGAATGGGGATATAACCCGGGCGTTGTTAAGGACGTCATCCGTTCGGTGCTCGAACGCGAGGGCAAGCCGCTTTCACGCGAAGAGATCATCGATCGCGTAAAGCGCGAACGTTACGTCAAAGACGCAACCATCATTGTTAATCTACAGGACGGCACCTTCCGCCGCACCAGCGACGGCAAGTACGCGCTTAAGTAAAAATCGCTCCGGAGTACATGTGTTTTGGAGAGCGCTTGCACATATGCTAAGTGTGTGGTAAGGTATTTTTAGACGAGCAGTGTGACTTTGTGGAGGTTTTGACATGAGAGGTATCAACAGCCTGTTGCTACTGCTAGTAGCCACAGGAGGTCCCATGGCTTTCATAGCTTGTTGGAATCCATTGGATCCACTACATTCTGCAGGATTTGCGAACCCGGATTTGTACATCACTACAACTGGGCCCCCGAGCGATTCAATTGACCTGAAACATCGCCTCAAGGCGGAATCAACTCCGCCCAGCAACAGAGCTGGGTGCACCGACAAAATCCCGCAAGTGTGACGGAAATGAAACAGGAGGAAGACATGAGTCATGATAAGGAAGCGGAGCGTGACTTGGCATTTTTCGGGCTGATGTTTCTGTGGTGCGCGATACTGGTAGGTCTATTCTATTGGGTAGCGACAAGCCCGACAGGAGGTGGTCTATTCCCACCGCCATACACAATTGAATGGGGTTCGTGGCATCGCGGCGGTATCAACGACACCGAATTGATACAGTCGCGCATCAGTAATTCGCTGAAGCCAAAGGGCCTTCAGTGTCTCGTAGGATATCGGCGCGAAAGCGTGGACGAGCTGTGGCAAGTGTCTGTGTGGGGAACGCCCGCAGAGATGGGCACATACAATGTGAGTCCCGACAACATCGTGCAACAGTCCTGCCTCGCATACGCCAATCAGAAGTAAAAACTAAGAGAGCCGGATTCCTCCGGCTCTTTTTGAACAAAAAGGCGAAGTCGGACTTCGCCATTGGGTTATTCGAGTGTGAGGAATAACATTTCGTCATCTTTCTTTGACAGATGCGCAATACACATATCCCGCGCCTGTTGCTTGAAGTCTTTTGGATCGGTATACATATCCCGCAAAAGACCATGTTCGACGATGGACGAGTTCTCGGCGCACGCGATTGTCCGTAAGCTCGAGAATTGGTATTCGAGACTGAATTTCCACGCGTCATTAAAATGCTGCACCGCTTGTTTCAGGCCTCGCGGATACAATTCGAAAACATTTTTCACTAACACATATGCCGTAAGGTAACGTAGATATGCGTCGGTATCTACACGTATGCCTTTGTATCCACCTTGGAATAAACTGCCTGATTCGCTATATTTCGCGTTGAAACAGAGACTCATACTCCCTCCGAGTCGTTGCATAAATTTCGCTATTCCGTTTTCCTGCAGTTCCTGCAGAATGAGATGAAAGTGATTCGGCATGAGGGTCCATGCCAATACGTGTGTAAGCGGTTTTCGTTCGGGCCAGTTTTCAGGACGAGTAAAAGCACCTATGCCCTCAGCTTCTCTGCGCCGATGCTCGGGCATGTATGCATCGTTTGTATAGAACAGAAGATTTTTGAAGTCGTGGCAATCTGCATCATCCCGGACGATATCCATGCCGCGAGTGCCACGCTTGATCACATGCATTATTGAGCCGACACCATGTGGTTGTACACGCATTTCTCTAGCATATCAGGCGAAGTCGGACTTCGCCACTTTCCTGGTTATTTTTAATGCAGTGTTTGATCAAGAACGTGCTGTAGTAACGCGGTGACTTGTGCCTCATCGTGCGGGTTACAGGTTTCGTCGCGGTGCGATTCTTGGTAGGAACGGAACCGGGCACTGGGGGAATCGGCCGCATCCACTGACCAATCTTTTTTGAAAGCATCGAACGTCATCTTTCGATCGGTGTCCCTTTCGTCGACGTGCTCCGCGACCCAGTGCGCCATCGCGGCAACTTGGACATACGGATGATGCAAAGGAAGTGCGGTATCAGGAAGCGCATTCCATCGCGTTTCGCCGCCGAGTGCCTCTTTCCATAAATCGGCGATGGTAATGCTTGACCGCGCTCCTTCAAGTTGCATTCCCGCATACTAACACGGAATGGGAAGCGGAAATCTGCTATCATATTGATATGGCATTCCTGGAATCGCTCGATGAATTCGGCATTTCAAGCGCGGGATTCGTGTTCGCACTCTCGTTCGGCGTCTTTTTCGGCATCGCGCTCACGTTTCCGTGGATAGTGGGGCCGGTTATAAGCTGGTTCATCGCGCTCGCGCCGGCATGGCTTCCCATCATCCTCGCCGTCGTATTCTGGCAATTCTGGATTCGATACCGTCGCGCGGATTTCATCGCGAACCAGGAAACAATGGTTTTGGAAGTGAAGATCCCACGCGACATCGATAAATCGCCGCGCGCGATGGAATTGGTATTTTCCGGTCTCTATATTGGCTTTGGCGAGACTACGTTCATCGACCGCTGGATCGAAGGCAATGTGCGTCCGTGGTTTTCATTCGAGCTCATGTCTGACGGCGGGCGCATCCATTTCTATATTTGGACGCGGCGCAGATTCCGTGAAATGGTCGAAACGCAGATATACGCGCAGTATCCGAATGTTGAAATCTATGAAGTGGAAGATTACGCGAGCCGCATTCAGTACGACCCCGAGCGCTATGGCGCATGGGGGTGTGATTTCACACTCACCAATAAAGATCCCTACCCCATAAAAACATACATTGATTATGAACTCGATCGCGATCCGAAAGAAGAACACAAGATAGACCCTCTCGCGCATCTGTTTGAATTTTTGAGTACGCTCAAACCGGGCGAGCAAGTGTGGTACCAGATCATGGTACGGACCAACAAGGACCAGCGGCTCAAGAAAGGTGCGTGGTTTGCAAAAGAGAATAGATGGAAGGGTGAAGCAGCTGATGAAATTGCAAATATTCAGGAAAAGGCGACCCCGAAGCGGAAAGATAAAGAGGGGATCGAGGTGCCCGGCTTCATGCACCTGACACCGATCCAGACTGATCAGATAAAAGCGATCGAGCGGAGCATTAGCAAGCAGGGATACGATACCGGTATTCGCGCCGTCTATATCGCAGAACGCAGTGCCTATCGCGGCGTGAGCGTCGGAGGTATGACCGGCGTGTTTCGGCAATTCAGCTCCGCAAGCTTTAACGGTCTTCGGGCAACGCGATGGATGATGAAATTTGATTACCCATGGCAGGATTTCAAGGGCATCATGAAGCGGCGCACACTGAGAAAACTCGTCGACGCGTACCGTCGCCGTTCGTGGTTCCATCCGCCGCACGAGACCAAACACTTCGTGATGACCACCGAAGAACTTGCTACCATTTACCACTTTCCCAGCAGGGGCGTGCAGGCCCCCGGCCTCGATCGCATCCCCGCGCGCAAATATGAAGCGCCGCCTAATTTACCTACCGTCTAACAATGCACCATGGGAGAAGTCATACCAGAGGGAGTCGGTCCCGACATAGAGAAAAAATGGAACGCCTTTCAAAAAGTGCAGGCGGATATTTCAAAGCGTTGGCAGAAGCATGCCAATCGCCGCACGGCGGCGATTGTTCTGGCAATCGCTTTACCGTTCGCGGCGCTCTATCTGACACTCTTGCGTGCGCCGAATGATTTCCCTGCGGGGGATATCATCACGATTGAACGTGATGCGACCGCAAAGGACATCGCTGCACAATTCGATTCACAACACATCATCCGGTCGAGCCGCACGTTCGAAGTCGTGATACGTCTTTTGGGCGGCGATCGTTCCATCCATGCCGGCGATTACCAGTTCAATCATTCAAGAAATGTTATCCGCATCGCGCAGGCGCTTATTGCCGGCGATTTTGGTCTCGAGCCGGTGCGTATCCACATTCCGGCAGGCGCAACGGTGCAGGAAATGGCAACGATATTCGATGCGAAACTGATTCGCTTCGATCGGCAGGAATTCATCGACAATGCACTGCCCTATGAAGGTTATTTGTACGCCGATACGTATTTCTTTCTGCCAACCGCCAAGGCCGACGTGGTCATCCGGACGCTCCGCGAAACGTTTGATCAGAAGATCGCCACGATACAGCCGCAGATCGACACGTTCGGAAAGCCGTTACACGATGTCATCACCATGGCATCAATGCTCGAGCGCGAAGAAAACAATTACGAAGATCGTCAGAAGATCGCGGGCGTCCTGTGGAAACGCATCGCCATCAACATGCCGCTCCAGGTGGACGCGACATTCGTCTACATCATCGGCAAGGGTTCGCATCAGCTCACGATGGAAGATCTCGACTACGATTCACCATACAATACATACAAGAACAAGGGGTTGCCTCCCGGCCCGATCTCGAATCCCAGTCTCGACGCTATCCGCGCCGCGGTGAACCCGATACCAAGCAATAATCTATTCTATCTGGCGGATAGGAACGGCACCACGCACTACAGTGCGACGTACGAAGAACACCTACGCAAAAAACGCTACTATCTCGGTTCTTGACGAAGGTGAAATGCAGTGATACCTTCCTGTCGAGGGTGAGATCGTCTGCAGCGCTCCATCCGGGGTGGAGTGCGTCGTGAGCCCCCTCATGTTGAACGATCTCACCCTCACCTTCACCGATCTTGTATGACCGGTGTTTCTTTTGTAAAAATAAGTATGAGTAAGGTGTTTGTCGGGCTTTCGGGTGGGGTGGATAGTGCGGTCGCCGCGCGTCTTTTGCTTGACCAAGGATACGAGGTGACCGGCGTTTTCATCAAGATCTGGCAACCTGAATTCATCGAATGCACATGGGAAGAAGACCGTCTGTCCGCAAAGCGCGTTGCGGCGGCGCTCGGCATACCGTTCCGCGAGATTGACCTTTCAGACGAATACAAAACACAGGTGGTTGAGGACATGATCAGAGGCTACGAATCCGGGCGCACGCCGAATCCGGATGTGCTCTGCAACCGCCACATCAAATTCGGCGCATTCCGAATATGGGCAAAAGCGCATGGCGCGGACAAGATCGCGACTGGGCATTATGCCCGCATTGTCGCACGTGATGGACAATACGAATTACACCGCGGAAAAGATGTGAGCAAGGATCAGGCGTATTTTCTGAACATGCTCACGCAGGATGATCTGCGCGACGCGCTATTCCCCGTGGGGCATTACAGCAAAAAAGATATTCGTGCGATCGCACGACGTGTCGGATTGCCAAACGCCGCGCGTCCCGACAGCCAGGGCCTGTGTTTCGTGGGGGATGTGCGTATCGGTGATTTTCTCACACGTTTTATTCCGCTCACTTCTGGCCCAGTGCTCGATATGCAAGGTGTGGTGATCGGCACCCATGCGGGGAGCGCGCAATATACGATCGGCCAGAGGCATGGCTTCACACTCGACGTGACGCACTCTGACGAAAAGCCGCACTACATAGTACGCATCGATACGAAAGAGAACACACTAACGGTCTCGACCGATCTGAGTGATGCGCAGTGTGAGCGTATCCTCGTGCACGATGCGCATTGGATCAACGAGGAACCCACTAAGGGCAAATCATACACAGTCGAACTGCGTTATCACCAGAAACCGATGCCGGCCTGCGTCATACGCACGGCGGATGAATGGGAATTAGAACTCAGTTCGTTACAGATAGTCTCGAGCGGCCAATCGGCGGTCATCTATGACGGCGATCGTTGTTTTGGAGGTGGCATCGTTTCCTGAACCCTGTGAATAATGGCCGACAATGCGCATCCTTTCGCGTATCATTATGGATATGCCCATACACCTATTCGCGCCTAGGCGTTCTATGATATTTTTCCTGACGAGTTCAATACCGCACGTCTTTCTGCATGAACATGATTATCAGCATAAGCGCCGCGGCACAGCCGCAAGGCGCGAATAGGTGTACGGGTATGCTGGTTCGCCTCACACTGTTCACTGTAACTGCGATCGCCATCGCCTATGCCGCACATATGTTTTTCGGGAGCATCATTTTCGCGGCGGCGGAAGAAGATGCGAGCGCCATCGTGCTCCGTGATATTTATAAGAACGAACGGCATGAACTCTCCGGCATCGTCATGGTGCCGTCCACCTGCCACGATCTCACTGTGCGGGCAAAAGATATCGATGCGCGGAGCACCGCTATCATCTTGGAAACGTGGGAACAACCATTTGCCAGTGCATGTGATAAGGCGCCGACACCGCGTGCCATCCATGTGACTGCATTCGGTCCGGAAGGACTCGACCTGCGCGGCATGCAGGATGGCGCATGGGTGCCGCTTACCATCATCGAGACGCGTAACTAATTATGTCGGTCTTTATCACAAAAGCGGACGGCGAACAGGAGATCTATTCTCGAGACAAACTCGATGCGTCTCTCCGGCATGCCGGCGCCAGCGATGCGTCTCGGGCGCGTGTCATCGAACAGATCGAGCGCGAACTGCGCGAAGGTATGACCACGGAGGATATCTATCAATACGCGCACCAGGCACTCACATCGATCGCAGACGTGCCGGTCGCGGCACGATACTCCATCAAACGTGCGGTTTTTGATCTCGGACCGTCAGGGTACCCGTTCGAAAGTTTTATCGCCGAGATATTGCGCGCGCATGGATGGCGCACGCGCGTCGAGGTCGCGATGAACGGCCGTTGTGCCCCGCACGAGGTAGATGTACTTGCGGAAAAAGGCCACACACGTGCAGGCATTGAAGTGAAATTCCATAATACTGCCGGTGTCATCACTGACGTCAAAGATGCGCTCTATGTGCATGCGCGATTCGAAGATCTGAAGCGCGCACCGCATACGCAAGATCGTGTGACCGAAGGGTGGCTGGTCACAAACACCCGTTTTACACGCACCGCGATCCGTTATGGCCGTTGTGCAGGACTCACTATGTATGGATGGGACTACCCACGTCATCGCGGCGTCGTCGACATGATCGAATCTATGGGCGTGCATCCGCTTACCTGTCTGACGACACTCTCATCCGGCGAGAAACAGCGACTACTCGAGCGCAATATCGTATTGTGCCGCTCCATCCGCGACAATCCACTCATGCTCACCGAATTCGGCGTTTCGCCTTCCAAAATCAACACCATTTCAACCGAAGCGAAGCGATTATGTACCATGGAAACAGCACCACGGCAATACCCAAAGACGATTGACCCCGTTAGAGACAGGTCGCGGTCTGAAGATGGCATACTCGCATGAACTGCAAGCGACCGCGGTCTTTAACGGGGTTGACACGCCCATACGCCAGACCATAATGGATTCATGAACGCATCCTACGGCTCGACGTTCTTGGTCGGCTTTACTGCAGGGGTGCTTGTGCTTTTCGCGATCGGCATCGTGACGAAGGGGGACATCCGGTACATGGGCGCACCGCGTGCAGATACTGCAATATTGTCGGGTGAAGATGTCGATGCGGTGACCGCCGGTAAAATGAGCGGCATGCGCGCAACACTCAACGTACAGGATCAGAATGCAGGTGCTGCTGTGTCGGTGGATCATGTGGCAATGGAGCAGGCGGGATGGGTGGTGGTGCACGAAATCGAAAATGGCCATGTGTTGAATGCGCTCGGTGCCGCGCGGCTCGATGCGGGGGCGCACAGCGATGTAGGGGTGGAACTCTTGCGTGGTACCGAACCAGGCGGACGCTATGCGGTCATTCTCTATAGTGATAATGGCGACAAACAATTCGAAGTGCACGCGGATCTTCCGGTCATCGACACTGCAGGAAACCCCGTTATGCAATCATTCCGCACCTTTGGCGGCGCTGCGGGGCAATAGCTGTGCTACACTTGCCGTATGTTGGAATATCTGTCCGGTCCTGAAATAGTCATTTTTGGAAAGCTACTCCTCGCGGTTGTCTTGGGCATGGTGGTTGGCACCGAACGCGTTGCGGCGGGCAAGAGTGCTGGTAGCCGCACATTCGCGCTTGTCTCGCTCGGCGCTTGTCTATTTGTAATTATTGGTGTCGCAGAGAATGCAAAATATCTCGGCATCGTCAATTTCGACCCTATGCGCATCGCCGCGGCGACGGTGTTAGGCATCGGTTTCCTCGGCGGCGGGCTCATTTATTTGCAGGGCAAAGCACTCCAGGGCCTCACGACCGCCGCCGGTGTATGGGTCGCCGCGGGTATCGGTATGGCAAGTGGGTTCGGTTTGTATTCAATCGCGATATTCACGAGCGCATTAACCCTTCTTATATTCACGTTCATGTGGATCGTTGAAGAATGGCTCCGTCATTTTTTCATGAGTCTACAGCCAATGAGCGTTGGTCGTACAATGAACATGGAAACAGGCGTTCCTGAAGAATCGAAGCCGAACACTCCTTCCGAGGCGTAAAGCGCTCATGGTACACTCTGCCAATGAGCGACTATTACAAACCGAATAGAAAGCCCGATTGGAATTACGGGGGAAATAAATGGCGTCTGTCGCGCTCGAAGATCGACTTGTTCACCGAATGTGCGCGCTGTTTTTATGTGGACAACAAACTCGGCGTTGCACGTCCGCCTGGTTTCCCATTCAACTTGAACAGCGCCGTCGATGCGCTTCTCAAAAAAGAATTCGATATCCATCGCGTGGCCAAAAACGCGCACCCCATCATGAAGCAGTATGGTGTTGATGCGGTGCCATTCGAGCACCCGAGCATGAACATCTGGCGCGAGAATTTCAAAGGTATTACACACAGGCATGAACCCACTGGATTCACGGTTTCCGGTGCCGTCGATGACATCTGGGTCAACCCCAAAGGCGAGCTCATCGTCGTGGACTATAAATCAACGAGCAAAGACGAAAAGATCGAGGTGCTCGACAAAGATTGGCACGATGGTTACAAACGGCAGATGGAAGTGTATCAGTGGCTATTGCGTCAGAACGGTTTCAAGGTCGCTGATCAAGGGTATTTTGTATACGCGAATGCCGGTCGTGATAAAAAAGCATTCGATGGCGTGCTTGAATTCGATGTGACACTTGTGCCGCACAAGGGGAACGCGGGTTGGGTAGAAGGTACACTTCTCGATATCAAACGCTGTCTTGATGACGAGAAAATTCCGAATCCAGCGGATGATTGCGATTATTGCCGCTACCGCGAGGCGACGGGCAGAGTGCTCATGACACAGCATCAGAAAAACGCGCCACCCACTCCTTCCAAGAAACGCACGCGCACTTCATCTGACGCTGATACGCTCTTCTCATAACTTATCACCATGACATTCAGCGATCGGGTCAAGCACATCGTGCGCAATATCCCAGAGGGAGCAACGCGTACCTATCAACAGATCACGACGGCGGCTGGGAATCCGCGTGCGGCGCGTGCCGTCGGCTCTGTCATGCGTAAAAACTGTGACCCGTCAATTCCATGCCATCGCGTCGTGAAAAGCGACGGCACAGTTGGCAATTACAATCGCGGAGGTAGTATGGCCAAGGCAATGCTCCTCACCTTGGAGCGGAATAAGGAGACAGTGCTATGAAGGATCTAAAGACAGAAAGCGTGCGATGGGATCTCGACATCTTCTATCGCGGCATCAATGATCTACAGATTGATGCTGACCTTGCTCTCTATATAGAGCAGATGAAAGCGTTCAATGCCGCATACAAAGGTAAGCTCGATACACGCTTGGGTGACGCCATCAGTGCCGAGATGGAAATATCCATGCTGGGTAATAAAGTAGGTGCCTATGTGCAATTATTGAGCGCACTCAACACCAGTGATGCCGCCGTGAAAGCAAAACTCGCACACATCAATCGAACTGCAAGCATGGCCGCCGGAGAATACATGACATTTTTTCCGCTGGAACTTGCCGCGCTTCCGGATGACGTGATCGAAAAAGCGATGAGCAACCCTGTGGCGAAGAAACACCGTCCGTATATCGACCACATCCGTGTTCGCAAACCGTTCATGCTCTCGGAAGAAGTCGAGAGCGCGCTCGCGAAACGTGATCCGTTCGGATCGGGTTCGTGGTCAGAATTTTTTGACGAACTTGAATCAGATCTTGAATTCGACTGGCGTGGCGAGAAAAAGGTTCTGCCACAGATGCTCGATATTATGAGCGAATCGCCGAATTCCGACGAGCGCGCAGAAGCGATGCAGATCGTGAACGCGGGTCTATCCGGCATGTTCGCAAAATATTCCGCCGAGACGCTCGACAAGATAGTCGGCGGAAGCGCCGTAGAGCGCCGTGAACGCGGCTACACACATCCAATGCACGAGCGAAATCTTTCGAATCGCACCCCGGACGCCGTTGTCGAGGCACTGCATGTTGCGGTGACCGAAGTGGAAGCGCCCTTAGCGCGGCGTTATTATCGGCTCAAAGCGGCACATCTTGGTCTGAAGACACTCAAATGGAGCGATCGCAATGCGCCGCTACCGTTCGAAGACACGACCGTTGTGCCGTTCAATGATGCGATGAAGATCGTGCGCGCAGCGTATCGCAGTTTCAGTCCGACGCTCGCTGGTCTGATAGAACAGTGCATTCGCGATAAGCGCATCGATGCGCCGATGGTGAAGGGCAAACAGGGCGGCGCGTTCAACGCATCGCTTGTACTTCCCGGCAACGTGCCGACTTCGTGGACCTTCCTGAATTACCTCGGCTCAAATCGTGACGTAATGACGCTCGCCCACGAGCTGGGTCATGGCGTACACGGTCTCTTGGCTGGCGAAGCACAGGGGCCATTGATGTCGAGTGCGCCTATCGCCTTTGCGGAAACCGCATCGGTGTTCGGCGAGATGGTGACATTCAATTTCCTTAAAGAGCAGCTTGCGGAAAAAGGTGAGACGAAATCTTTGCTCGCGCTTCTCATGAGCAAGATGAGCGACATGGCGAACACCGGCCTGCGGCAGATTAGCTTCTCGAATTTCGAACGGCAACTACACGGCATGGATCCACACTACAAGACGTGGAGTGATCCCACCAAAAAATCGGTGCAGGAACTTTCTGCCTTGTGGAAAGCAGTTACAACAGAGCTCTATGGCAAGGAAGGTGATGTATTCACCTACGAAAATATCGACAATCTGTGGGCATATATCGGCCACTTTCATCGTCCGTTTTACGTGTATGGATATGCTTTTGGCGAACTGCTGACGCAAAGCATCTACGCAAAACGAGAAGAGCTCGGCACGAAATTTGAGCCGTTGTATCTCGATCTCCTGCGAGCGGGTTCGACCAAAAATGCGGTTGATCTCTTGAAGCCATTCGGTCTCGATCCGACCGATGAGAAATTCTGGATCGACGGCATCGCGATGAGTTTCGGCAAAGCGATCGAAGAAGCCGAGGCGCTCTCGAAAGAGATGGGTGTCTCCATCTGATCCAAACCCCTCCACACCACGGAGGGGTTTTTGCTATATCATGTGCATATGTCGAATCACCAGCCGTGGCATCAACCTTCGCGTACGTGGGAAATGCTTCTGCCGTTCGTGCGTTGGATACGCACCTACACGGTAGATACGCTACGTTTCGACACGCTCGCTGGGCTCACGGTTGCTGCCATTCTCATCCCACAAGCGATGGCGTATGCCATGCTTGCCGGTCTTCCGCCTATCGCCGGCTTTTATGCGGCACTCGTCGGTGCCGTTGCCGCCGCTCTATGGGGAAATTCGCGCAAACTTTCGACCGGCCCTGTCGCACTTGTGAGCTTCCTCGTATTAACGGCACTGGTCCCCTTTGCGGAACCGGGGAGCGCCGAATATCTGGTCTTGGCCGCCGCGCTTGCCGTCCTATCCGGCACCATGTTATTCCTGCTCGGCATTTTCCGTCTCGGGTTCATCATGCGTGTCATACCGCATACGGTCATCATTGGATTCGCGACCGCGGCAGAGCTCATCATCATCGTGACACAGATCCCGTCGCTCCTCGGATTCAGTGCGCTCCACTACGAATTCATGTTGCCGACGATCGCGAGCATCGCGACCCACAGCATCAACATGCATGGCCCGACGGTTATTGTAGGGGTGGCATCGCTCGCGCTTCTGATCGCGCTGAAGCGGCTATCATGGCACATTCCCGCCGAGTTGCTGGTATTGGTGGCGATGACCGTCGCAAGCTTTGCGTTCGATTTCGATACGCGTGGCATCGCGACCGTCGGAGAGGTGCAGGCGATAGTACCTTCGTTCTCATTTCCAGTACTTTCATTCACCGACTGGCTCGTACTTCTCAACAAAGCATGGATCATCGCGCTTGTAGGCTTTATCGGCACCTATGCCATCGTGCGCTCCATATCCACGCGCACAAAAGAACGCATCGATATAGACCAGGAACTGGTGGGGCAGGGCATGGGGAACATCGCGGCGGGACTCTTCCATGGATTTCCAGTATCAGGTTCCTTTTCACGGACGGCGGTCAATGTGAGCGCTGGGGCGCACACCGGTATCGCGAGCGTATGTGCGGCAGTGATCGTGTTCGGCGCGCTCATCCTCATCGCACCCATCTTTTCACTGATCCCGCTCGCGACGCTCTCCGCGATCGTCATCGTTGCGGTCGCCGGGGCTATCGATATCGGAAAAGTGCGCGACATGTATCGCGCATCGCGGACCGACGGCATCGTCGCGATACTGACGTTTGCCATCGCTTTCGTATTGAAACCCGACGATGCAGTGGCGATCGGCGTCATTGTTGCGCTTGCATTGTTCATGCGGAAGATCGTCTGGGCGGAGATACGCATGCTGGGTATCGAACCCGAATGGGGGATTCTACAGGGTGCGGAAACCGGTACAGTTGAAACATTTCGAGGCGTTCTCATACTCCGCATCGAAACATCGGCGTTTTATGGCAATATCGATTACATCGTCCGCACCATCGACAAACTTGTCATGGACGAAGAATCTGGCGGCAATCAAATTCACGCGCTCGTTTTGGATTGTTCAAGCGTCACGTATATCGATCTTTCCGGCGCAGAGACGCTCCGCGAATATCTCGAGGGACTTACAACTGAAGGCATCACTGCCTATGGCATCTATATGCATCTCGCGGTGACGGAACAACTCGAACGCGTCGGGGCCTTGCCGTACCTCACCATCCTCCACAACATCCGCGAAATGCGCGCCGCACTCAATCTACCTGAACCTTCAGTAGAGCCCAAAATGTAGCAATGTCCGAAGGTTAAACCTTCGGACACGCTGATAATTTTAACCTCGTGAGGTGTGGTATATTTCGAGTCATGACACTGAATGAAGTTCGTGAGAAATATCTGGAATTTTTCGAGGCGCGAGGCCACACTATCGTGCCGTCTGCGCCGCTCGTGCCGCAGAACGACCCGACGACGCTTTTCACCGGTTCTGGCATGCAACCATTGTTACCATACCTTCTCGGCAAGGATCATCCGGGAGGGGTGCGTCTCGCGAATTCGCAGAAATGTTTTCGCGCGATGGATATTGAAGAAGTTGGTGACAACCGACACACGACTTTTTTCGAAATGCTCGGTAATTGGTCGCTCGGTGACTATTTCAAAAAAGAACAGCTACCGTGGCTCTTTGAATTTCTTACCAAGGAGATTGACATCCCGAAAGAGCGCCTGTGGGTGACTTGTTTCGAGGGTGATGAGAAATACGGCATTCCGCGCGACACTGAATCAGCTGAAATTTGGAAGAATCTCGGCATATCCGAGGACCACATTCATTTCTACGGCAAGAAAAACTGGTGGAGCCGTGCCGGCGAACCGGAAAACATGCCAGCGGGTGAGCCGGGGGGACCTGATTCCGAGGTATTTTTCGAATTCACGGACGTACCGCATGACTTCATATATGAAGCCACCTGCCACCCGAATTGCGACTGCGGTCGATTCATGGAAATCGGCAACTCTGTCTTCATGCAATACGTCAAAAAACCCGACGGCACATTCGGACTGCTCCCAAAGCAGAATGTCGACTTCGGCGGCGGTCTTGAGCGCATCACCGCGGCGGCACATGACAACCCAGACGTGTTTGAAGTTGCCCACAAGAATGTGATCAAGCATCTCGAAGCCGAGAGCGGCAAAAAATATGAGGGCAATGCGAAGGTCCCATTTCGTGTCGTTGCTGATCATGTAAAAGCCGCCGTCTTCTTGATCGCCGATGATGTAAAGCCCAGCAATGTTGAGCGCGGATATGTCGTGCGTCGGCTTTTGCGCCGCGCAATGCGCTATAGCGATATGTTTGGCGTTGAATCCGGCCTCTCCGCTATAGCTGATATCGTTGTTTCTGATTATGTCGGCGTATATGATCTCGCTGCGGTTGCTGATACCATTCGCGATGAAATACATCTGGAAGAAGAGCGATTCCGCAAGACGCTTGCCCGCGGCCTCAAGGAACTCGAAAAAGGCACCGACGCATTTACGTTGTTTACCACCTATGGTTTTCCGATCGAACTAACGCACGAAGTCGCAAGAGAGAAAGGAATTACTGTCAATGAAGAAGTGTTCAAGCGTGAAATGGAAAAACATCAGGAACTTTCACGTGCTGGCTCCGAACAGAAATTCAAGGGCGGGCTTGCCGATGCATCCGAGGCGACGACACGCCTGCACACGGCTCACCACTTGCTCCTCAAGGCGCTACAAATCGTACTCGGCCCCCATGTAAAACAGCGGGGGAGTAACATCACCGCGGAGCGCCTACGTATCGATTTCTCGCACGGCGAGAAAATGACATCGGAACAGCTCTCGGAAGTGGAGCGCATTGTAAATGAAAAAATAAAAGAGGATTTGCCGGTCGTACACACAGAAATGCCGAAAGAGGAGGCTGAAAAACTCGGTGCAGAACACGAATTCGGTGCAAAATACCCCGACAAAGTTTCCATATACTCCGTCGGCTCGCTCGACAATACCTTCTCCATAGAATTCTGCGGCGGCCCGCATGTAACCCACACCGGTGTGCTCGGCACATTCAAAATCCAAAAAGAAGAAGCTTCTTCCGCCGGCATCCGCCGCATCAAAGCAGCCTTGCTGTGACCATGTGAGTAAGGCGGCACCCGTTTCTATAGGTGCCGTATACTATAGGTGATGAAGCTGTTCAGTTTTTCTCGGTTGGGAAAGGCAGGCGGACAAACCGCAGCTGTGTGTGATATCGGAAGCGGTAGCGTTGCCGTGGGAATAGTCGCATTCGGCTCCGCCGGCAAGACGACTGTCTTGGTCTCCGAGCGCCGGATGCTACCGCCTGAAGAACGGGGCAAAGCACAGATTATCGACCAATTGAAAACACTGGCGCGCGAAACCGCAGCAGCAGTACTCGACCAACATGCGAAGCGCGGCGGCACACCGCCTTCCGATATCATCGCCATTGTGCATACACCATGGGTGCGATCAGAAACGGCGAGCGCGAGCGAGCAGTTCACCGAACCTACGGTTATCACCGAATCCATCATCAGTGAGACTGCAAAAAAGGCGGTGCGCGAAGAGACCAAGCTTACGGTGGCTAACGTGTTCGAACGCAGTGTCATGCGTGTTGCATTGAGCGGTTACCCGACATCCACGCCAGAGGGGAAAACGAGTACCCGCATCGATATATCGGTGCTCCAGAGTGATATCAAACCGGAGATGTTATCGGCGATGAAAGAAGCGCTCGGCGCCGTATTCGTGGGGCGCACCATCACGTTCCAATCCGCATTCTTCGCTTTCAGTATCATCATCAAGGAACTGCTTCCCAACATCACGCACTACACGCTGATAGACGTTACCAGCTTGGCGACCAGCGCCGCTGTCGTACGACAGGGAGCAGTCCTGGAGCACGCGGATGCGGAAGTCGGCTGGCGCACCATCGTGATGGAACTTGCGAAGATACATGGTACGACTCCTGCCGAAGCATTAAGTCGCGCGCGAATGGCTACCGAAAACACCTGCACCGATGCGCTCTGCCAGACGGTCCTGCAATCACTCACTGCGGTCGAACCGATGTTCGTGGACACGTACGGCAAGATGTTCAGCGAACTTGCCAAGGTCAAGCGTATCCCCGGCATGGTCATTCTGATCGCTCCACCCGATCTGGGACCATGGTTTTCCAATATATTTTCGCGCGTTGATTTTGCGCAATTCGCGGTATCTGAACAACCTTTTTCCGTGCACCAGCTTTGGGCACAGGCGCTCGAATCGCACATAGAGATGGCGCCAGAGAACTCCGAGGATACCGGTATTGCCGCAGCCGCCGCATTTGTGCACATCAAGTCTAGAGACAGGATATAAAAGCGTGGTACACTAAAAAATATGCCTAAGGACTATTTCCAAGACATCACTCCGCCGGCGTCAGAAAAGCTGGACACAGCCAAAGAAGAACGCACGATACGCAACATTCCGATAGCGCCGCGACGCGAACGCGGGCCTAATTTTCCGACCGCCGACAGCCCGCTCAATGCGCCCGCATCAGCACAGGCATCCATAACACCGTCGAAGAAATTCACCATGCCATCGCGCCGCATCATTATCTGGAGCATTGCTGTGGTCGCCGTATTGGCGCTCGTGTTCGTGGCGTTCGCTATGTTCCAGGGCACATCCGTAGTCGTGACACCCCGTACACATGCGGTCGTGCTTACCGAAGACGTGCCACTCACTGCATACATCACAGGGGATACCCGAGCATCCGCAGAATCGCTCACCTACGATCTGGCCGAACGCACCCATGATGCCAACAGCACTATTGATGCGCATGGATTCACCGAGGTTGAAGAATATGCATCCGGCATCATCACGATATACAATAACCGCACAGCAGGTCAGGTGCGCCTGATAAAGAACACACGTTTTGAATCGCCGGAGGGTCTCATTTTCCGCATTCGCGATTCCATTGTGATACCGGTCAAAAAAGGCGATGCGCCCGGTACGGCAACGGCGACTGTCTACGCGGATCAAGCTGGAGTCAAATACAACCTCGATCCCGTAGACAAATTCATCCTCCCGGGCCTTAAGGGCGGCGACATGTATAACGACGTATATGCACGTTCGACCATCGCATTCAAGGGAGGTTTCGTTGGCAGTAAGCCAAAAGTCGCGGATGCGGATCTCGAGGTGGCACGTAGTGCACTGCACAGTTCTCTCGAAACACAGGCTCGTGGCGAAGTCGCTACGCTAAGCGTTCTCGGTACATTGGTATTCCCGCAATTGATGTCACTCACGTTTGAATCGCTTCCCGTCGAAACCAGCCCTGATGGCAAAGCCTTGCTTCACGAACGCGTAAAAGTAGCCGTGCCGATATTCCCAGATACCATTTTCGCCCGTGCGCTTGCGGTCGCAACCCGCGCAGACACTCCTGATGGCACCGTCCACATCCAGAAGTCCGATGGCATACAGATCCGCTATGCTTTAGAAACTCCGACCGCGGTACATGAGCCCTTGAGTATGCTCGTTTCCGGCAATGCAACGCTCACGTGGGAAGTAGATGCTGATGCACTCACCAAAGCGCTCGCCGGTACTTCCAAAGCCGAGGCAGTCTTCGACAGGATTATCAGCGGCATTTCGAGCATCGAAAAGGTCGATGCCTTTCTTCGTCCATTCTGGCGCGACACTTTCCCTTCAAACCCCACTGATATTAAGGTGATTATTAAAGAGCCCGCACAACAATAATGTGTTGACTTTACGGCTTGAAGCTGGTATCCTCCAACTCACGTTACGATTTGCATTATGAGCGAACCACGGGTTGTAGACGGCGTCGTTGAGGAGGCTCTCCCCAACACCCTCTTCCGTGTGAAGCTCGCTGATCAGACGCTAACGCTGGCGTATCTTGCAGGAAAGATGCGTATGAACCGCATCAAAGTTCTGGTGGGTGACACAGTGTCACTCCAGTTGGATCCATACGGCGGCCGTGCCCGCATCATCAAGCGGATGTAGAAAAATAAGGAGCTTGCGACTATATTTTTCTTAATCCAGCCCCACTTTTGCTTTTGAACGATATATGTATATAATGCGTCACATTCATCCAACCTTTTGTTTTTGCGTGAGTTGTTAGCATGCAAAAGTGTGGCTGGATGTAAGAGCTTCTACAAGCTCGTTCGCACTCGATAAGAATCTCTAACATGAAGGTCAAAGCATCGGTTAAAAAAATGTGTCCGCAATGCCGGATCGTACGACGCAGGGGGTATCTGCGCGTTATTTGTACGAACCCGAGCAAGGGTCCGCGCCATAAACAGCGTCAAGGTTGATGCAATTGTATGAGTGCAACGAATAACAATTGCTCAACCCCGCACTTTCTTACGAAATTTGAGTTAATACCAAAAATGTGCATAATCTTCGTACTATGGTAATTGATCAAAAACAACGTAAGAAAGTGCGGGATGTAAGAGTTTTTAAGCTCGTTATCACTCGCTAACAATCTCTAACATGCGTATCTCAGGCATCACACTTCCGGACAACAAACGAATGGAGATCGCACTCACGGCGGTATTTGGTATTGGCCGTCCGCGGGCGCACACGATTCTTAAAGCAGCGGGCGTTGATTTCGGCAAGAAGCCGCCGGCTGTGACCGCGGATGAAGAGGTAGCGATTCGCAAAGAGATCGAGAAACTCACCATCGAAGGTGACCTCCGGCGCCGGGTATCCATGCAGATCAAACACCACAAAGATATCAATTCGTACCGCGGCTCGCGCCACATGAAGAAACTCCCCGTCCGTGGCCAGCGCACCCGCACCAACACCCGCACCGTACGTGGCAACGTCCGCAAGACTATGACGTCGGGCAAACGTAAATTGGAGAAGACCTAAACGCGCGGGAGCGCGGCCGTGACCTCCCTGAAAAAGACTGAAGCTTGGGCAATTCCCGTTTTGCCCAAGAGCGAAGCGATTGGGTGCAAAACGCAATCCTGTAAGGGACGCCCTCGAGTGGTCTTTTTCAGGGAGGTCACGGCCAAGTGTATTTGTGGCATAATACTCTTGATTTTTTATTGATATCCTGTATTATTGCGCAACTACACAAATTTCGATTGAGTTATGGGAAAAAAGCGTATTATCCGGAAATCGGGCGGTACCGTTGATGCGGGGCTTAAATCTCGTTCACTTGCCCGCGGCATCCGAAAAAACGTTGGTTCTGCAACACTCTACGTGCAGGCTACTTTCAACAACACTAAAGCGGTTCTGACCGATCAGGGTGGGAATGCGATCGCATGGTCATCGAGCGGTAGCCTCGGATTCGCAGGCGCCAAGAAAGGCACACCGTTTGCCGCAGCGAAAGTAGGCGAGCTCATCGGTGACAAAGCTATCCAAGCGGGTGTCGCCGAAGCAGCGGTCGTCATCCGCGGCATTGGCGCGGGCCGAGAGGCGGCAGTCCGTGCCTTTTCAGGCAAGGGCATCACCATCACGCGTATCGCTGACGAAACACCTGTTCCTCACAACGGCGTGCGCCCGCCGCGTGCGCGCCGTATCTAATATCTATGTTACGCGTCCGCTCCAAATTCAAAGTTGCAAAACGTCTGGGCGCAGGCGTCTATGAGAAGACGCAGTCGCAGAAATTCGTACTTTCCGAAGCGCGTACCGCGAAGGTGAAGAAGGGTCGCGGGCGCGGACTTTCGGATTACGGCAAACAGATGCTCGAAAAGCAGAAGGTACGTTACACGTATGGCCTCACCGAACACCAATTCCGCCGCTACATCAATGAAGCGATGAAAGTCATCGATTCGCCGGCGGCGATACACGCCGCACTCGAACTCCGCCTCGACAGTATCGTCTATCGTGCTGGCCTCGCACCGACGCGCAGCGCCGCACGGCAGATGGTGTCGCACGGGCACATCACGGTAAATGGCCGCCGCGACAACACTCCTTCGCGCCGTATGCATGTCGGAGACACGTTTTCCGTCCGCGAGGGAAGCAAGCGCTCTGCGCTTTTTGCCCCGAAAGAAGAGGGGGTGGGTATGGCTACACCCACGTGGCTCGAGTTTGATCGCAGTACTCTCATGGGGAAAGTCCTCGCGGTGCCCAGCTACACAGCCGGAATAGCAGGTTTCGATTATCCGACTGTGTTCGAGTTTTACAGCAGGTAAGCTTTACAAAAATAGCATTATTCACTATAATTTCATTTTATGTTCGACTATCATGTTACGTTGCCGTCAAAGCCCAAGGTCATTTCGGAGGAAGGCAAGAGCGGTACCTATGAGATCGACGGTCTCCACCCAGGATATGGATTCACGCTGGGCAATTCTCTGCGTCGCATCATCCTCTCGTCTTTGCCGGGTGCCGCGATCACACAGGTCAAGATCGACGGCATCAAGCACGAATTTTCGACCATCGAAGGCGTCAAGGAGGACGTAGTTACGCTTTTGCTCCACCTCCGTCGCGTTCGCGTGCGCCTCTCGACCGACGAGCCGCAGACCTTGAAGCTCAAGATAAAGGGTCCCAAGACCGTGACCGCATCGGACATCGAAGCGCCGGGCCAGGTAGAAATTTTGAATCCGGATCAATACATCGCGGAAGTTTCCGGCAAAGCGACATTGGATATCGAAATCACCGTCGAGCGCGGTCTCGGCTACCTTCCGAAAGAAGCGGTTCAGAAAGAGCGCGTTGACATCGGTATCATCCCGCTCGACGCGACATTCTCGCCGATCCGCCGCGTGAACTACGAAGTCGAAAACATGCGCGTGGGCGACCGTACTGATTACAACCGTTTGCGCATGTTCATCGAAACCGATGGCACGCTTACGGCGCGCGAAGCACTTGAACGTTCGATCGAGATCATGATCCACCAGCTCCGCGCTATCGTTGGCTTCAAGGAAGAGGAGTTGCCGGCCGCTGCGGAGGAAGAGGCAGTTACGGATTCTGACCGCAAGGTAGACGAAAAGGCGGACATGGAAGCTCTCAAGGTGCGCATCTCTGAATTACAGCTCTCGATACGTGTTATCTCCGCCCTTGATGGCGCGAGTATCCGCACGATCGGAGGCCTGGTGCGCAAGCGCGAAGACGACCTCCTCTCTATCGAAGGCTTGGGCCAGAAAGGACTTCAGGAAATTAAAAGGGCGCTCTCTAATTACGGTTTGACGCTCCGCCCGTAAGTAGCTTATGAGGCACCACAAAAAAGGCCGCACATTCGGACGAGTGAAGAAGCAGCAGACTGCTCTTTTGCGCTCGCTCACTCGCTCTCTTGTGTTGCGCGGCAACATCACCACGACCGTCGCCAAGGCGAAAGAAATGCGCCCATATGTGGAGAAATTGGTAACCATCGCAAAAGCAGATACATTGCAGTCGCGCCGGGCACTCGAAAACCGTCTCGGTAATGCACGCGATGTGGTAAAGAAGCTCCACACGGACATTGCACCGAAATACGCAAAACGCTCCGGCGGATACACGCGTATCACCCGCCTCGGCAAGCGCGGCGCACGCAAAGCAGAAGAGGCCAAAATAGAATTCGTATGACAAGAACCGACCCCAAAAATAATGGCGTAGCGAGGGCGCTTCCGCCCGAGCGAGACGCCGTCGCGGAGAACGAGGCATATCGGGATATGTCGAGTTCGAGCGACAAGTCGCAGCCGGGCGGAAGCGACCGCAGTAGCCAAGCACACACAGTGTCGAATAAAAATGCGATTATTTTTGGGGTCGGTTCGCGAACCCACACTATAAATGCATCAGGCAAGAAATTCGGACGCGTCGCATCGGAGGCTGCTAAAGCGCTCATGGGCAAAATGCGCACAGACTACACGCCGAACAAACCGTCGGGTGTCTTGGTCGAGATCACCAACGCAGGCAATTTGGACATCGCACCTATTAAGAAGAGCGATGTCATCTACAAACGCTATTCCGGCTATCCGGGCGGTCAGCGGGAGGAGTCACTTGGCGCGCTCCTGCCGCGCCGCGGAATCTCGATCGCATTAAGGAAGACCATCGAGCGCATGTTGCCAAGGAATTCGATGCGCAAAGACCGTATGAAGCATCTTTCAATCAAAGAATAATATGGCTACGAAATCAGCTACATACATAGAAGCCGTGGGCCGTCGCAAGATGGCGACCGCACGCGTGCGCATTATCCCGAGCAAGCAGGCAAAAATGACGGTGAACGATCAGACTGTTGCGGACTATTTTAAGACTATGGTGCTCCAGAGTGTTGCCCGCGCCGCGCTTGATGTAGCAGGGGAGAAATTAGAAGTTACCGCAAAAGTACGCGGCGGCGGCATGCAGGCCCAGGCGGAAGCAGTACGCCACGCGCTCGCGCGTGCCATCACGGAACGTACTCCTGAACTCCGCAAAGACCTCAAGCGCAAAGGGTTTCTCAAGCGTGATCCCCGCACCAAAGAACGCAAAAAATTCGGCCTCGTCGCTGCTCGAAGGGCGCCACAATGGTCGAAGCGCTAGCGTAGACCATTGTGGTGCAGAAGGGGGTCGGGGAAACTGGGTGTTTCCCCGTGTCGGAAGTTATTCGAAACCGAGGGTTTCGAAGGAGCGAAGCGACGCCACATTGGAGTAAGCGTTGATCTAAAAAAGACCGGACATGTTCGAGGGGGAGAACTCTTTTGATATCTATCGCATGGGACTCTAGCTGTGCTGGAAAAAAACCATATTTCGGATACAATTCCGCTGATGATAGCCACGACAACAGCGACCAGCACCGCAACAACTGCTACGGCGCACACGAGCGGTATTCACATTTCGCTCGTTGCGGAACGGATAGGGGATTTCCTTGGGCTACCCATCACGAACACGCTTCTCATGAGCTGGGTAGTGGTTGCACTACTCACCATTCTCGGCGTGCACATAGGCCGTGGCGCGAAACTGGTGCCGAACCGCGTGCAGACACTTTTTGAAATGGGATTTGAGTATATATACGACTACATTGCAGAGACGCTAGAGAGCCGCGACATGGCGCGCACATTTTTCCCGCTTGTCGTCACCATCTTTCTTTTCATATTCACAGGGAACCTGCTTGAATTCATTCCGGGCGTTGGGAGTATCGGTTTTTTTGAGCCGAGCGGTGCATTCACACCGCTCCTGCGCAGTATGAACACCGATCTTAATATGACGCTCGCGCTCTCGATCATCGCTTTTGGTGTCATTGAAATTACGGGCATTCTTGCGATCGGCGTATGGAAATATGCGGGCAAATTCATCAACGTGCGAAGCGGTGTTCTCGGGTTCTTCATCGGGATTATTGATCTGGTGAGCGAACTCGCGCGGCTCATGTCTTTTTCATTCCGTCTCTTCGGCAACATATTTGCCGGCGAAGTGTTGATCACGGTCATCATATTTTTTGTGCCTTACATTGCACCGGTCCCGCTCATGCTCTTCGAGCTTTTCGTGAGTTTCATTCAAGCGGTTATTTTTGCATTGCTCACACTATTTTTTATAAAACTGGCTATTGCGGAGCCCCACTGACATGGTACAGTAGATGGCACGTTATTACGGAGTTAAAAGTTATATAGTAGCTATGGATATTGAATCAGCAAAGATCCTCGGTATGGCGATTGCGGTTGGGCTCGGCATGATAGGCCCCGGCGTGGGCATCGGACTCGTCGTGTCAAAGGCGCTGGAGGCAATGGGGCGGAATCCTGAAGCGACCGGCAAGATCCAGGCGATGATGTTCGTCGGTGTTGCGTTCACCGAAGCGCTAGCCATTTTTGCGCTTGTTATCGGATTCATTCTCAAATATACGTAACGCTGATGTGTCACCATGGACGGTCTCCTCTCCACATTCGGCATCAGCTGGAAACTGCTTCTCGCGCAGGGGTTCAATTTTGCCGTGGTGCTGGTGGTGCTCTGGAAATTTTTGTACCAGCCGGTGTTGAAGATGATCGATGAGCGGCGCAAGACGATCGCGAAGGGCGTCGAAGACGCGCAGGCGGCGGCGGAAAAACTCGCGCTCGCAGATGGCGAAGGGCAAGGAATAATCACCAAGGCGTCGCAAGCGGCGGAATCGATGTACGCGACGGCACGCACGCGTGCGGAAGAGAAAGGTTCGGCCATAATTGCAGAAGCACAGAAGCGTGCGGATGCAGGCGTACAGGAAGCACGGATGCGCGCGTTTGCTGAAGCGAAAGAGATACGCGCAGCCAGCGAAAAAGAGATTGTTCATGCGGCGATCATGGCGGCAGAAAAGATCCTTCGCAATAAACAAACATAATTATGAAAACCGAACACTTTGCAGATGCACTTATGGGTATGACCGCGCGCGGCACCACAGCAAAAGAGGCCGTGCACACGCTGATGTCATATCTGGAGGCGCGCGGCATGAAAAATGCACTCAGCACATTGCCGGCTCTGCTTGAACGCAAGGCGATGCGCGAGCGTCGACGTAATGAGGTCGTAATGGACGTCGTCCATCATCACAACGCGCCGCATGCAAAAAAAGAGGCGGCACAGTATTTGGTACCGCTCGGTGTTGATCCGCACGATGTGCACATTCGCGAGAACGATGACCTCATCGGCGGATGGCGGCTCACGGGAAAAGGAGTGCTCGTAGACAACAGTTTTAAAAAGCACCTGCTCTCGCTGTATCGGCGCATAATTATCTGAGTCGAACGGACCCTGTCCCGTTAGAAATATATAAGTAATGATGACATATATGAATGTGATATTGTACGGTGATACATTTTTTCAAATCGTATGACAGAATTTTCTAATGGGATGATCGAGAAAATCATAAAAGAGATCGAACACTTCGCACCGGTGGCGGAGGAAGAACACATCGGCCGCATCACCGCGGTGGGCGATGGCGTTGTTTCGATCGAAGGACTCGACCGCGCGATCATGTCCGAAGTCATTTCTTTTGACCAGACCGAAGGCAAGAAACTTAAAGACGCTCTCGAATCACAGGATGTATTGTATGGGCTCATTTTGAATCTTGAGGAGGATGGCGTGAAAGCGGTCGTTCTGGGTGACACTGCGCGCTTGCGCGAAGGCATGCTGGTCAAATCGACCGGCCGCGTGCTTTCAATTCCCGTGGGCGACAAGATTATCGGTCGCGTCGTGGACCCGCTCGGCGATCCTATCGACGGATTGGGTGCCGTTCCCGGTACCGAATACCGTCCGATCGAGCGCGAGGCGTACAGCGTCATCGAACGCAAATCGGTGTCGACACCGCTTCAGACCGGCATCAAAGCAATTGATTCCATGATTCCGATCGGCCGTGGCCAGCGCGAACTCATCATTGGCGACCGCTTCACCGGGAAGACCACCATTGCTATTGACACCATCATCGCGCAAAAACACGAACCGAAAGAAACTCGTCCTATCTGCATCTATGTTGCAATCGGTCAGAAGGAATCCAAGACCGCGCGCATCATGGCTGAATTGCGTGAAGCGGGCGCGATGGAATATACCATCGTGGTGGATGCTCCGGCGTCAGCGCCTGCGGCACTACAATTCCTCGCACCGTTCGCGGGCGCGACCATCGGTGAATATTTTATGGACAAAGGCCGCGACGCGCTCGTCATCTATGACGACCTCTCGAAACAGGCCGTTGCATATCGTCAGCTCTCGCTTCTCTTGCGCCGCCCGCCAGGGCGCGAAGCGTATCCGGGTGACATTTTCTATCTGCACTCGCGACTGCTTGAGCGTGCGGCCAAACTTTCCGATGCGAAAGGCGGCGGCTCGTTGACCGCGCTTCCCATTATCGAAACGCAGGAGGGTGATGTGTCAGCGTACATTCCGACGAACGTAATCTCGATCACCGACGGGCAGATCTATCTTGATGCAGGGCTTTTCAACAAAGGAGTGCGTCCCGCGATCGACGTCGGTATTTCTGTCTCTCGTGTCGGTTCTGCCGCGCAGACCAAAGCCATGAAAAGTGTTGCCGGTACACTACGTCTCTCGCTTGCGCAGTTCCGCGAATTGGAAGCGTTCGTGCAATTCGCGCAAGACTTGGATCCCGAAACGGCAAAGCGCATCGATGATGGCCGCCGCATGGTGGAAGTCTTGAAGCAGGGCAGGGGGTCGCCGATGCCGTTCGAAGATCAGGTGGTCGTGCTGTATGCTGCGACGAACGGATACTTGAACACCGTGCCGATTCCGCGCCTGCGCGAAGCGGAAAAGAAGCTACTTGAATACTTCGATGCACAGCACAAAAAAATCATGGACACCATCCGCACAGACAAAGCCATCAACGATGGTGCAAAAGATCTCTTGAACAAAGCGCTCGAACAATTCATGCAAACACATCCTGATTTGAGCAAATAAAGCTTATGGCTGGACTTAAAAACATAAAATTGAAGATATCGTCCGTCGGCAAGACGCGGAAAGTCACGCGCGCGATGGAGGCGGTTTCGGCTGTGAAGATGCGCAAGACACAGGAGCGCGCTCTTTTGGGACGCCCGTACGCAACGGCCGCGATTTCTATACTGCACTCTCTTGCTGGTGGCATCGATGCGGCGAATCATCCGCTGATGCAGAAACGCGATGGCAAAGCCGCGCTCATCGTGATCACCAGCGACAAGGGGCTCGCGGGTAGTTTGAACAGCAACGTGCTTCGTGCCGCTGAGGAGGTGATAAAAGAGCACCATTTGAATAAGAACGAAATTGTTATCTATGCCATCGGCCGCCGCGGTGCGGATTATTTTGCGAACCGTGGATACGATGTTCGCGAGCGTCATGAAAATGTCGCAGACGATGTACCGGTTGCGGAATTGCGTACGGCTACGGATGCGATACTCGCATGGCACAACGCAGGCGAGATCGGCCGCTGCTACATCGTGTACACGAATTTTCTCTCGACGTTTGAACAGAAGCCCATTGTGCGCCGCGTGATCCCGCTCGCGCCGGTCGCTCTTAAAGAGATGGTCGAAGGCATTCCGCCGGTCAAAGGCAAATATTCAAATGGAAAGATTATCGACAAGACTCCTATCTATACGATCGAGCCGAACGCGGAAGAAGTATTCAATGTACTTTTGCCGGACTTGATCCATATCATCGTGTTCCATGCACTGCTCGAAGCGAAAGCATCCGAACATTCAGCGCGTATGGTCGCGATGAAAAACGCGACGGATAAGGCGCGGGACGTGGGCAAGATGCTCACGCTCAAGTACAATAAAGCACGCCAAGCCGCCATCACTCGCGAGGTCAGCGAGATAACCAGTGGCATCGAGGCGATGAGGTGATTTAATAATTTAGCTAAATTTTATGACAGAATTTGTACCACAAAAGCGAGGAGGGAAGCAATATGCTGAAGTTTTGCGAGAAATGGAAAATTTACCGTCCATTCTTATGAGGATGTTAATAAGTGAGGGCATGGAGCAAGGTGAAGTTGCAGAAGAGGTAAGGAGAGAAGTCAATAACACACTCGATAACTTCAAGATCAAGTTGAGAGAGCTTGATCAAAATAAATCCGCAGATCAGGAGGCGTTTCGAATTATTACGAATAATTTAGTAAGTGATATCTTGAGCTTTGGCGGGGTGCCTCATGCAAAAGTCGATCAAATCGTACGAAAGGCCATTAGAGAATGTTTTGCGCTTGACGAAAAATAACAAAACATGAAAGGCACTATCACACAAATAGTCGGACCGGTTGTGGATGCAAAATGAACGGGATATAATGTGTTTATGGCCGCAAAAAGGGCAAGAAAACAGCGTACGGGGTTTGATGAGCTGAACGACAAGCTCGATCGAGTTATTGATGTAATAAGCGACATGGCGACCAAGGACGATATCGCGCGTCTTGATGCCAAGTTTGAACGCAAATTTAACGGTGTGATGAATGCAATAGATGGGCTTACAAAAGCGGTGAGCGATTTAACGTTAGAGTACGCGGCAGTCAAAATGCAGCTTTCGCGGCACGAGGAACGAATTCGTTTGCTTGAAGAAAGAGCAGGTGTTAAGTTGCCATCATGAAAGGAACAATCACGCAGATAGTCGGACCGGTTGTGGACGTTCGTTTTGACGAGAATCTTCCCGCCATCAAAAACGCACTCACCCTCGAATGGCAAGGTGACACCTTGACATTGGAGGTCGCACAGCATTTGGGCTACAACCGCGCACGTTGCATCGCGATGCAAGACACCGCCGGCATGCCGCGCAATTTGGAAGTTACCGACACTGGCGCGCCGATTTCGGTGCCGGTGGGCAAGACCGCGCTCGGCCGTATGTTCAATGTGGTTGGAAAAGCGATAGATGGCAAGACAGATGTATCAGAAAAAGCTGAACGTTTGCCGATCCACCGCGACCCGCCTCCATTCACCAAACAATCTACGAAAGCCGAAGTTTTCGAAACCGGCATCAAAGCCATCGACCTCATGACGCCGTTCATCAAGGGCGGCAAGGTCGGCCTTTTCGGCGGCGCAGGCGTTGGCAAGACCGTACTCATCCAGGAACTCATTCGTAACGTCGCGGCGGAACACGGCGGCTATTCCGTGTTTGCGGGTGTGGGCGAACGTGTACGCGAAGGCAACGACCTCTATCATGAAATGAAAGAGTCCGGGGTACTCGAGAAAACAGCACTCGTGTTCGGCCAGATGAACGAAGTCCCCGGCGCGCGTGCGCGCGTAGCGCTTTCCGGCCTCACCATGGCCGAGGCGTTCCGCGATGAAGGCGCCCATTCGACAGGCTCAGGACAGGGCAAAGACGTACTCTTTTTCATGGACAACGTATTCCGCTTCGTGCAGGCCGGTTCCGAAGTGTCGTCGCTCCTCGGCCGCGTGCCGTCTGCCGTGGGCTACCAGCCGACGTTGGCGGAAGAAATGGGACTTTTGCAGGAGCGCATCACATCGACAACGATTGGCTCAATCACGTCCGTACAGGCCGTGTATGTGCCTGCGGACGATCTCACGGACCCTGCCCCCGCGACGACGTTTTCGCACCTCGATTCGACCGTGGTGCTCTCGCGTCAGCTCGCATCGCTCGGCATCTATCCGTCGATTGACCCTCTCGAGTCGGGCTCGACTGCGCTTGCACCGGAAATCGTTGGCGAAGAACATTATCGCGTCGCGAACGAAACGAAGCGCGTGCTTCAGCGCTACAAAGACCTCCAAGACATCATCGCCATTCTCGGCATCGAAGAACTTTCTGATGAGGATAAACAGCTCGTGTACCGCGCGCGTAAAATCCAAAAATTCCTTTCACAGCCGTTCTTCGTCGGCGAAGTCTTTACGGGGAAGCTGGGCAAATACGTGCCGCTTGCGGACACGATACGTGCTTTCGGCGAGATTCTCGATGGAAAACACGATGGCAAAGATGAACAGGAATTCTACATGAAGGGAGCTTTATAAAGGTTAAACCTTTATAATTTCGATATGAGTACATTTCACCTGACAATCGCATCCATAGGCGAGACGAAATTCGACGGTGACGCGCAGTCGGCGATTTTTCCCGGATCAGACGGTGAATTTACCGTACTCGCGCACCACGAACCGCTTGTCTCGACCCTGAAGCCGGGTCACGTGCATGTTCGCGATGCTGCCGGCGTACAGCATGCGTTTAACATAACCACAGGGGTTGTGGAAGTCTCGGCCAATCACGCGATAGTACTGATATAGTAGATGGATGCGAGCGATCAGCCTCGTTCTTTTTGCGGTGCTTTTTGCGCCGTTCCTAACGCATGCTGAGACTTCGGCAGAATGTAAGAAATACATTACGGATGTTCAGCGTGAACATCCGCAGGATCAGCAATCACAGGCACCGAATACTGCGATACAAAAAATCCCGCCCAACACTCCACCCGACAAGGCTCCGAAATTGGGCCACAAAGAAACCAACGATCAGGTCATTGTGAACGCCGATGGCAGCATCATGGTGATATCCAGTTGTGGCGAAAAAGGAACAATCGGCACCATATCGGTGTGTACATTCGATAAAGATAGCAAACAAACCTGTGGTGTGAAGATCCCTAAAACGAAAGAAGATGTCGTCGCGTCTGTTGCAAGTGCGCTTCAGCAGGGTAGTGGACAGACGGTACAGCAGTCGCTGAAAGCCTTGGCGGAAGCGGCTAAAAATCAACCGGCACCCACCGGCTCACTACCGTCACTGAACAGAAGACAGGTGCTCGATGCCTTCAAAAAGGCGGGCGTTTCCAATCCTGAGGCAGCATTACGCCAGCTGAAAGACATGGGTTACTCAAAGGAAGCGGAACAGTTGCTTGCGGCTGCTGCCGCAGGGGATGAGCAGAAAGTACGGAATATCCTACGGCCGCTCGAGCAATATAGGAGCTATTGGCCGGAAGATATGCGCACATTCAGTACGAATGCATTCTTGGATGCACTTGACGAAAAACGGAAATCGGCGCAGGCCGCTTTGGTCACTCCTGATTATTTTTCCGCCATGAGAGAGATACCTGTCGCAGAGGCGACCGGTTTCGGCGATATTGAAACCGGATCACTGGGACAGCGTGCGCCATCTATGGTGGCGCACTTGAGTTCACAGCCGATACCTGTGGGCGCGGGTGGCCGCGTTGACCCAGTGTCTTTCTACGCACATGCGGTTCAGGCGGCAAAAGACGCGGGGCTTGATGGATATGTTGACCCCCGTCTCCATAGTCTTGGCCTTCTCAACACAGGATCGGCCGAAGAGTGGGGACGACTGTATACCATGATGGCAAAGCAAGAATCTGATTTTAACATCAACTCTTCCGCACCCAGCGAATGCTCCTACGGCATCCTACAGTTTTGCCCGAATGACAACCGATATGGCCTGTATTCAATGCAGGATGTGCGGGATCCACAGTCGTCGCTTAATGCTCTGGTAAGCGTCACACAGCAAGGAAAACTCTTTCAATATTTCGGGCCGATCAAACGCGGTGGAAGTGAAGTCGCTAAGCATGCGGCATGGTTTGACCAGACAGTCGCTCCGCAAGTCAACGGCGAGGTCCCTTATTCACCTGTCACGAACGTGGTGGGGGGAAGCTACTGGTCCGGTGTTTCTTCACGCGGTAGCGAAGTGTGGTCGAGTCCCGGTTATTACAGCTCATACAGCGGCAATTCGGGCAGTTCATTCACACCGCTATCCAGTTTGTTTTCGAGCCTCGGTGGCGGATCGCTATACATGGCACCGAGCACGAATGTCGCTCCGCCTGCGCCCCCGCAGCAACTGAGCGCGCCTCCCATCACACCACAGCAGACGGCGATTATCAATCCGGTCATAGCATTTTCTGGTACGAAAGAAATAGACAAAGGCGACTCGCTCTTGGTTGCATGGGCGGCGACGGGAGTTTCCGCAACACAGCCCTGCCGGCTCGTAGAGGATGGGGAAGTAGTCGCGGGGGGTAATAGCGGCACATATTTCGTACCGATAAGCGCTGTGTATCCTGACGATTCCATCGTATTTACGCTCGAATGCACGCCGGCTGATTCACGAGCGAACTTAAGCGAAGCTAAAAAAGAGCTGAAAGTTTTGGTACGATAGTGTAAGGTACAGCCATGACCTTTCAGAAACGTATCGAAGATTTTATATGTGAACATTGCGGTGCACATGTGAAAGGTGATGGCTACACCAACCACTGTCCGAAATGTCTCTGGAGCAAACACGTGGATGTAGACCCGGGTGACCGTGCCGCGGAGTGTGGCGGCATGATGGAGCCGATATCGTGCGTGCGCGAAGGCGACAACTGGATGCTTTCTCAGAAATGCATTGTCTGTGGCCATACAAGAAGGAACACGTTACATGCCGACGATAATTTCGATGCCGCAACAAAACTCTGACCTCAATATCAAGGTGACACCTTGATATTGAGGGTGCGGGAGCGGAGCGATTAGTTTTTCTCGGTTGCAACGATCTTGCCGTCATCGATCTGTACCACACGCTCGGCAAGCTTTTGATATTCTTCCTCGTGGGTAACCATGATGATGGTGTGACCCTCGGCGTGGAGGTCGCGTAAGAGGGCCATGACGCGCGACTCGTTGTGCT
>JACQKA010000047.1 GCA_016204805.1 Candidatus Kaiserbacteria bacterium
GGAGCATCGCGGGGCGAATACTCAAACGCGCTTGGCTACAATTTCGGACATGGCGGCAGAGGCTACACCAATGACGTTCAAGGAGGTGTTGTTATTATCCAATGGTAATCATGGTATCATAATCGCATATGCACCTCTTGCGCCATCGCACCTATCGCATCTTCCCCCTCACTCTCATCTTTCTAGCTGCATTTTTCTCATTCACATCACTCAGTCACGCCGAAAGCGTGCAAGACACCCAAGTCATCCCCTATACGCTCTCACGAGACAATGGCAACAGTTGTACTGAGTTTATGGCCCCGGGAACCGTCGTGACCGTTTCGTATACGGTTTCGGCAACGAATGCCGACACGGGTGCACCAGTCTGCGGCACCAGCGTCCCAGTCGGAACCCCGCTCAAGTTCGAGTTTCAGCCGCATGTACCGGAGGATATCGTCTGGAGCACCTCAGGCTATTATGCCGCGACCCCGTATGGTTCGTGGGCTATCAATGGCAACTATTCTCCGTGGGATTCAGGTAATGTAAATCGCTGTGAGGCGCCCAACTTTTATCATACGGCGATAAACACACACTATGGCTACCTCAATGAGTTTGCTGTGCTTGCGATCGCGACTCCTGGGCAAAATGTTTCCACCAACGGCGGAGGACTCACCTGCGATACGCCCGATAGGAATGGCAATGTGCGTTGTATTGCGCAGCAAGCCGGTACGGAAGATGTCCAGTTCAACATTCAGAGTACTTCAGGGTACTTTTACCCTGGGATGATCGACATGGTGCCCCAGCCAACGACGAGCGGGGTGTGCAATAGTAACTCAAACAACTATCTTCGCATGCGAAGAAACGGATACGAAATATACGATTTGAATACAACGATCACATCGAGTCCCTGTTACGGCACTGGGCCCTATACCGTCGTTGTTCAACCCAAAACCGTTTCCTGTCCGATCACTATCGTTGATGCGAGCACCAACGGCAAGCCGACCGCACCATCGCTCGCTTCCGTAGGTCAGTGCACTGTCGGCACTCCTCATTCCATCACCATGCAATCCACCGACCCCGATGGCGACAACCTCAAGTACGGCATCGACTGGGACGCCGACGGCAGCGTGGACCAGTTCGTCCCTCCTACAGGCTACGTCCTCTCTGGCGCGCCGCAAACGGCAACTCGAACGTACTCGATTGCGGGCACCAAGACCGTCAAAGTCATGGCTCAAGACAGCAATGGTCTCTCTTCCAGCTGGGCGTCAGTCTCATTCTCCTGCGCAGACACGGCACCATCAGCAGGCCAATGCACTGACACCCTCGACAATGACGGCGACGGCAAGATAGACAGCGAAGACCCTGACTGCGCCGCACCAGGGGGCACCAACGAATTCACCTTCGTACCTCCTGCATCCAACCCGCCACCCGCAACACCCACCGCCGACCTCCACCTCTCCGTCCCGTCTCTCGTAGGAAGAGGCAAGACCGTCCAAGTAGTATGGAGCGCTGACAACGTAAACACCTGTCTCCCTGTTACGGGCACCATTGGTGACTCATTCCCTCAACTCTCCCTCGGCACGTCGTTCTTCTCCCCGATCGGCGGCAAGACCTCTTCACCCATCACCGCCCGTACCACCTACTCACTCATCTGTGTTGACTTGAACGGCATCACCCGCACCAAGACCGCCACCGTGAACATCCAGCCGAATTTTAGGGAGAGGTAGAAATTTCCTTGCGTCTTGATATGTCAACCTGGCAGGTTGACATCCGATACAGGTCGACTTTTTTATTATCAAACGACAAGTGGAGCGGATATTAACCCAACGCCGAGAGCATGTGGGCGGGGATGTTCTCGGCAGGAAGGATGAATTCGTTGCCGGTCGGGAGGTGCTTGAGCGTGAAGTGGCCGCTGTCGCGTTCTTTGTCGCCCACAGCGACGATGAACGGGATGCCGAGCTTGTTCGCTTGTTTTACCTGATCGCCTATTTTCTTACCGGAGAAGTTCACCGCAACAGCGACATCTTCGCGGCGAAGGTCCTGTGCGAGCCGGAGCGCGTGCGCGATGTGTTCTTTCTCCATGACGCATATCATGAGCTCGGTTGCGGGCACGTAGCGCGGCAAAAGTCCGTGCGCCTCGAGGAAATCGTGCGCCGTAACGTCACCCATGCCGAAACCGACGGCGGGAATGGCGTCTTCGCCGAACATCTGGAGCAGGTTGTCGTAGCGGCCGCCGCCAAAGAGGGAACGATTGTTGTCGGGCGACGTGTCGAATACCTCGAATACCGTACCGGTGTAATAATCGAAACCGCGGACGATGGACATATCGACATGCACATTCGTGATGCCGAGTTTGTAGAGCAAGGAAAGCAGTTCTTCGAGGTGCGCACTTGACGCGGCTGATGAGAGACCGCCTTTGAGTTTGTTGGCGCGTTCGGGACCAACGGCATCAGAGAGCTTTTCATCGAAATCTGCCATATCGTGCCGTTTGTCCAAGAGGCGCATGATCACGCGCTCTTCTTCTTCGGTGAGACTGCAGTCTTTGAAGACTCCGTTCAACAAGCGCCGGTCATTCACGCGTATCTCGAAGTCGGATTCATTGGCGCCGAGGTCGAGCATTATCTGGTGTGCGAGCGAGATTATCTCCACCTCGGCCTCGACACCTTCAACGCCGAAAATGTCGGCATTCAATTGCCAGTGTTCGCGGAGTCGGCCGCGCTGGGGGCGTTCATAGCGGAACACATTTGCTATGGTGTACCAGCGCAGTGGAAAGGTGAGTTCGCGTCGCTTTGCGGCCACCATACGGGCAATGGTCGGTGTCATTTCGGGGCGCAAGGTAACTTCGCGGTCGCCGCGATCAGTGAAAGTGTATGTCTGCTCTGCAACGATCTCTTCACTCGTCTTGCCGCGGTAGAGTTCCGCCGGCTCGAGGACGCTTGCATCATACGATTCGTATCCGAAGCGCTCGCATGCGTTCTTCATCGTTTCGAAGATATATTCCTGCACGAATTGGTCCGCCGGATAGAAATCGCGGACGCCTTTGTAAATGTGTAAGGGGAGCCCTTACACAAAAAGTGTAGTAGTATTGCCCGATGGAACGCAAAAGTACTTTCTCAGCCGGTGAATTTTATCACATATACAACCGTGGTGTAGACAAAAAGAATATCTTTCGCAGCGATGGTGATCGAAAGCATTTTCAACGATTGCTCTACACGCGCAACAGTACGAAGCGGATTGATTCCGAACGTGTGAAAGGGCTCCCCTTACACATGATTGACCGAGGGGAAACCATAACTGAAATAATTGCCTATTGTTGCATGCCGAATCATTTCCATCTACTGCTTCACGAAAGTGCCGATGGCGGCATCAGCACATTCATGAATAAATTAGGCACTGCGTTTTCTATGTATATGAATACGAAATATCAGCGGACGGGCCCGCTCATGTGCAGGCCGTTTCGGTCAAGACATATAGACAGTGACGAATATTTTCGTTGGGTTTTTGCATACATCCATTTGAATCCCGTCGAGCTCGTACAGCCAGATTTTAAGAGCAAGGGAATAATAGATCATTCATATGTGAAAGCATTTTTAGAGAAGTATCCATATTCAAGTTACCCAGATCATATGCTGAGCGAACGCGAGGAGTCTGCGATACTCACACCGAACGATGAGGTGAAAGCTTTGTTAAAGGACACAGGCACGGTACGCGATCTGGAGGAAGTATTGCATGCACAGGAGAATAGGGAATTTAAATATGTGTAAGGGGAGCCCTTACACATACAGTACCTTGATACAAAGGTGGCCGTAGTTATACACAGGGGGTGTCGCATGTGGAATCCTGTCGGGCATACCGCGCTATACTTAGAGGCACATTATAAGTAGTCATATGGATGTATTCAATATGAAGATCACGAAATTATTGGCGGGTTCATTGTTGTTGTTTGCTCCGATCATTGCATTCGCGCAAGCGGGAACTGTTACCGACCCCGACGGCGGTACTCCAGTCGGCGCACCACCTACAGCGGCACCCACAAATACTGTTTCGTGTTTTGACTACTACACATTCGGCTCTGTCCAAGCTAATCTCACAGCGCCGGTCACAAGTGCCGTATCCGGTACCGCAATCACTTTTTCCGGTACCATAGTGAACAACAATCCGTACCCCATCGTTGACGGTTCACTCTATGTAAAGATTTTCAAGAGCCGCGGCAGTAAGAATGATGGCAACGGTCCGGATGTGGTGGACCAATTCGTCGCGATGGGTGATATCACTATTCCGGCAAAGGGTTCGATTCCCGCGTCATTCGCATGGAATGTGCCGAGCTACGCGCAGAGCGGCGACTACCAGCTCGCGACGTTCTTCACGACATCCCGCAAATTCAATCTCCTCGGCCTCTCGTTCACTGATGATGTGGTAGGGAACACGGTACCGTTCCGCGTTTCCGGCGAGCAGAAGACCGGTGTGATGTTCAGCAAGTCCGGAGTTACCGTGAACGGCTCCAACTACTTCTTTGCAGCCTTCCCACCGCGCGTCTCCGCCACGGATCCGGCCAAGGTCACCGCAACGATCAAGAACACCACGAACCAGAGCCAGCAGGCAACGGTGAGCTGGACGGTGTACCAGTGGGACGCATTGCTTCGCAAGAACGCTGTGCAGGAAGAATCGCACACCGTGACGGTGCCCGCAGGTGGTTCGGTGCCGGCTTCGGTAACAGTTACAGACACCAACTATCCGGTCTATCTCGCTGTGGGCACGCTTACGTGGAAGGACACGAAATCGATCGTCGGTATCCGCTTTGTTCGCGACGGCGTCGATCGCACACGCATCAACTTCCCCGCTGTGACCACATTCCCGCTGGTGAAAGGCCAAGAGACCACACTCTTCTCGTGTCTCCACAATTCCGGATCATCCGCTGTGGTGCCGAACGGTCGCCTTGAGCTCTCCATTCTCGACACTGCCGGCAATGTCATCCGTGACTACGTCTATACCGGCGCTGTGACGGGTGCTATGATGGGCGTTGCAGACACATTCATCCCGGCCAGGAGTTACGATGCATTCCGCCTCGAAGCACGGCTCTATGATGGCGACAACTTCATCGACGAAGCAGTGCTCGATTATGATTGTAATGACATTGATCCGTCGACCTGCACCGGTGGTGGCGGTTTGCCTACGACTCAACTGTTCAACTTGAGCAGTTTGTTGGGCGGTTCTTCGGGTTCGATCACGGTGATCATTGCGATCATCGTTCTTTTGGTGCTCATCGTGGTGGCAAGGAAGTTCCTGCATTCCTCTGGACCGTCAGCAGGGCCGACGATGGCACCCCCACCACCAAAGGTGTAATTTAAAATTTTGAACATGGTTGGAGCTTGGTGAAAATCGATGAGATGCGAGACGTGAGTGAGGAGCGAACCGAACAATATAAACATATTGAGAGGGAGCACCGGAACTCACAACGAAGCAGCTCGCGATTTTCACCAAGCTCCTGCGTGGTACACTGGTATTTATGGCAACAAGAGTAGCGATCAATGGTTTCGGTCGGATAGGGCGCGCGTTCTTTCGCGCGGCGTACGGCAACCCCGAAATCGAAATAGTTGCGATCAATGATCTCGGCGACGTAGGAAACCTCGGCTATCTCCTAAAATACGACACGGTTTATGGCAAGGCTCCATTCGAAGTTGAAGTGTCTGCCGGCGCGCTCACCGTGGACGGGCGCGAAATCGAAGTGGTTTCGGAAAAAGATCCGGCGCATTTGCCGTGGGCTGATCACCGGATCGATATTGTCGTAGAATCGACTGGTCTTTTCGCTGACTACGACAAGGCGCAGGCGCATATCACCGCTGGTGCCAAGCGCGTAGTAATCACCGCACCGGTCAAGATGGATTCTCCGCTCGGCGCTACCGTTTTGATGGGGCTCAACGAAGATAGGATCGGCACATGCAAGATCACTTCGAATGCATCGTGTACGACGAACGCCGCAAGCCCTGTCATTGCAATTCTCGATGAAAAGCTCGGCATCGAAAGAGCCTTGCTCTCGACGACGCATGCGTACACCGCATCGCAATCTCTCGTCGATGGACCGTCCAAAAAAGATTGGAGAGAAGGCCGCGCCGCGGGCCAAAACATCACGCCGACATCGACGGGCGCCGCCGTTGCCGTGACGAAAGCCCACCCGCCGCTTGCGGGTAAATTCGATGGCATTTCGCTCCGTGTGCCAGTTGCCGCCGGCTCTATCGCGGATATAACATTCATCGCGAAACGAGAAACGACCGCCGAGGAGGTGAACACCATACTGCGTGCCGCCGCGAAGGAACCTCGGTGGCAAGGTATTTTCATGGCCTCTGATGAAGAGCTCGTGTCGAGCGACATCGTCGGCGAACCGTATGCCGCGATCGCGGATCTCCCCATGACGCGCGCGATCGGCAATCTAGTTAAAGTGCTGACATGGTATGACAACGAAATGGGCTATGCGCACATGTTGCTTCGCCACGTGATTGAGACCGGCAAAACAATTGTAGTATGAAAGTCTATTTTGCATCCGACCACGCCGGTTTTGAATTGAAGAACACACTCATCAGTTTTTTACAACCGCTCGGGTACGTGATCGAAGACTACGGCGCTTTCGCATTTGACGAGGCGGATGATTACCCTGGATATGTTGCGAAAGCGGCGAAGGCTGTTTCCGAATCGACGGACAAGATGTGTTGCGGCATTGTCATTGGTGCTTCCGGCGAAGGAGAGGCAATGGTGGCCAACCGATTCAAGGGGGTGCGTGCGGCTGTGTATTATGGTGGCGGCCGCGAACAGATCGACGCATCCGGCAAGACATTTGATATCATCGCTTCAAGCCGCGCCCATAATAATGCTAATGTTCTTGCGCTCGGAGCGCGTTTTCTTTCTGAAGAAGAGGCGGAAGAAGCGGTTGAGCGTTGGCTCACCATGCCGTTCTCGGGCGAAGAGCGTCATCACCGTCGCATTACCCAAATAGACGAATATGGCGGGCAAGGTTGAAATCATTCCGGCCATCCTTGTGCGGAGCCGAGAAGCAATACACAAAGCCGCACAATCGGTCGTGCTGTTTGCAAAAACGGTTCAGCTCGATGTCGTTGACGGATTATTCAACAGCAATCTTACTTGGCCGTACGAAAATGCCGGAGTGATTGCGGAAGGTTTCGATGAACTCGCACTACCGTCTCTTGCCGAATTATTTTGGGAGGTGCATGTGATGACACAAAAACCGCAGGCGCTTGGCGAGAAATTCATCGCTATGGGATCGAAACGCATCATCGGACATATTGAAGCGCTGGGAAATGCGGACATTGCGCGAGAAGTTTTCGAAGCGTGGCATGCGGCGGGGGCGCAGGTCGGGATATCGCTCCTTCTGGATACCCCGATCTCTGCTATCGAAGAACTTATTCACGATGTGGATGTTGTACAGGTTATGAGCATCGCCGAGATAGGTAGCCAAGGATATACGTTCGATGCGCGCGCGACGGTGCGCATTCGTGAGCTCCGCAATCGGTATCCGCATATCGTCATTGCTGTTGATGGCGGTGTTAATGCCGCCAACGCGCCGGAACTGGTCGCCGCAGGGGCGAATCGCCTCTGCATCGGTTCTGCTATACTTAAAGCCGAAGACCCACGCGCGGCGTATGATGAAATCATGCGAGCAATGCAGACACCATGATTACCGACGAGAAAATACAATTCGTGGCTGAAAAGGCGCAGGCCATTCGCGAATCCATCATCGAGATGCTCATCGCGGCTGGTTCGGGACACACCGCGGGCCCCTTGGGTATGGCGGATATTTTTTCGCTCCTCTATTTTCATACACTCAAACATGATCCAAAGAATCCCGCATGGGCAGAACGCGACCGACTCGTGCTTTCAAACGGCCACATTTGCCCCGTGCAGTACGCGACGATGGCGCACGCGGGCTATTTTCCTGTGGAAGAATTAAAGACCTTGCGGAAATTCGGTTCAAAATTGCAAGGGCATCCGCACCGTGAATATTTGGACAGCGTCGAAGTGTCGTCAGGGCCGCTCGGGAGCGGCTTGGGGCAGGCGGTTGGCATGGCTATCGCAGAGAGAATGGACAACGGTGTTACATCGCCGAAATTCTTCTACGCACTGCTCTCCGACGGTGAACATGACTGTGGCGTCATGTGGGAAGCGGCCATGCTCGCGGGGAAACAGCATCTACACAATCTGATAGCAATCGTTGATCGCAACAATATACAGATAGACGGTATCACCGAAGATATCATGCCGCTCGAACCCCTGCGCGCGAAATGGGAAGCGTTCAATTGGCATGTGCAGGAGGTGGATGGCCATAATCTGCGTGCGCTCGATACGGCGATAGGCGAGGCGAAGAGCGTCAACGCAAAGCCGTCAGTCATCATCGCGCATACAGTGCCCGGCAAAGGCATTCCCGAAATAGAGCGCGACTACCGTTGGCATGGTGATCCCCCCGGCAAAGGCCCTACCGATAAAATCCCCGCCGACAAACAGGGCGAAGTATTTCTACACGAACTCCGCACCTTACGCGGTAAAATCGTAGGCGAACATGAATAACCATGCTTAATGAAAAACTAAAATTGCATCCGAAGATTTTCGACGACGCGCCCGAGGCGCAGCCCCTGCGCGCGGGATTCGGCGAAGGATTGGTGGAAGCCGCGCGTGCGGACAAAAATGTCGTCGGGCTGTGCGCGGACCTCACCGTTTCGACCCGCATGGATGCGTTCAAAAAAGAATTTCCCGACCGGTTTGTGGAAATGGGCGTTGCCGAACAAAATCTTGCAGTCACCGCGTCCGGCATGGCCGCGATGGGCAAAGTGCCATTCATAACTTCGTACGCGATGTTCTCTCCGGGGAGAAATTGGGAACAAATTCGCACGACGATCTGCTACAACGACCGTCCGGTAAAAATAGTCGGCTCGCACGCGGGCATTTCCGTGGGCCCCGACGGCGGCACACATCAGGCGATCGAAGACATGGCTATCATGCGCGTCATTCCTCGGATGGTGGTCATTGCACCATGCGATTCAAACGAAGCAAAAAAAGCCACCATCGCAATGGCAAAGTCCGACTTCGCCAAGTTTCCGACATATCTGCGCCTCGCGCGCGAGAAGACACCGCTCATGACAACACTGGAGACGCCATTCGAGATAGGGAAGGCATACGAGTTGTGGCGCGGAGACAATCCGCAGGTCGCATTCATCGGCTGTGGACCAGTGTTGCACAATACACTCAAAGCGGCGAAGAAACTTTCAGAAGAGGGCATCGGTTCTGTCGTGCTCAACGTCCACACGGTAAAGCCGCTCGACGAAGAAGCGATAGTCGCGCTCGCGAAAGAAGTCGGCGCAGTTGTCACGGTGGAAGAACACCAGATAGCAGGTGGATTTGGAAGTGCCGTTTCCGAGGCTCTCGCAGCACATCATCCGGTGCCGTGTGAGTTCATTGGCATGCACGATGCATTCGGCCAATCAGGCAAGCCCGAGGAACTTATCGAACACTATGGCATGGGTACATCACATATCATCGACGCGGCACGACGAGTGATTGGGAGAAAATAAGCACAAGCAATGCGTTAGCGGCGCGCATTTATAGTTGCGTGATTTTGTATTCCGGAGGAGCTTTTGCGAGGTAGTCTTCGAGTTGTGCGCGAGTGAGGAGGCCTTTTTGTGCGCCGATCTGTTGCACTACAAATGCTGAATTGATAGGGCCGCGGATGAGCGCATCGGGGACGGATAGTCCCGCGGCAAGCATCGCTGTCACGGTCGAGGCGTATGCATCCCCCGCACCTGTCCTGTTTTTGGGCGGTGCCGGGTCGGGATACATTGGTATCATCCATGCGCCCTCATCATTCATCATCCATGCACCATTCGGTCCGTCGGTCACGGAAACTATTTTGGGGCCCATATCACGGATGCCCTGCATCAAGACTTTTATGTCGGTCGAATCATTGCCGAGAATGTGCTGTGCCTCTTCTTTATTGCAGACGAAAAATTTCGACGCTTGATATACATCAGGAATTTTCCCATCGGCGCTCAATTTTATCTGGAATGTGCCGGGCTGAAATGCAAGCTTAACGTTGTTCGTTTTTACATACTGCGCGAGTTCATGATGATACGGTTCGCCATGTTCGCCAGTCGAAGTGAAATATATCCACATCGGTAGCTCGTCAAAATGGGGGAGCACATACGGCCACGGTGCGTGTTTTATCAAAATGGTTCTCTCGGCACCGAAACGAAGTACGTAGTGATGGTGTGTCGGGTATTCAGTGTGCCGGCGCACTAGCGAGACATCGAGATTGTCTTTCGCCCACGATTCGAGGCAATCGTCACCACCCGAATCGGTGCCGATATCGGTTACAAGCGCGGCGTTGACCCCGAGACGTTTTGCGGAAATTGCCGCATTTGCTGCATTACCGACGCCTCTCACATATTCAGCCGATTCATAGGGAATTTTATCGCCGAAACGCATGCAAATCTCCTTTCCTGTTGCTTCATCATGCACTGTGGCATCGACGAGGGTGATGAACGTGTCGTTCGTGACATCTCCTATGGACACAAAATCATACTTCATGGAAGTATTGTACCACAGGGCTTTTTTATATAGTGGTGCTAGAACAAAGGAGGACGTACATGTCGACATACAAAGAAGCCGGTGTTGACGTCAAGCTCGCTGACGCGTTTGTGGAGCGGATCAAACCACACGTCAAAAGCACCCACAAGTATTGGGACGGCGAGATGATCAACGGGTTGGGTGGCTTTGCCGCAGTTCTAAAATGGGGCAACAACATCACCGGCATATCCACTGACGGTGTTGGTAGCAAAGCATGCATCGCCGCAGCCCTCGACGATCTGACGACCATTGGTATCGACGTGGTTGCTATGAACGCAAACGATGTGTGCGTTGTTATGCAGCCGGAACGATCGATTTTTGTTGATTACTACGCAGTGGGAAGATTATCGCTTCATGATGGCGAGCGGGTGATCCAAGGCATCGCACAAGGGTGCACACTTGCGAACGCCGCGCTCGTGGGTGGCGAGACCGCTGAAATGCCGCTCGTATTCGGGAGCCATAAACTGCGGTTCGATAGCAGCAAACGTGTGGCTGAAGACATCGAAACACCTATCCGCTACCTGATGCATGAATTCGATCTCGCCGGGACGTTTGTCGGCTTTGCGCACGCGGATGCGACCGATAGTGCGGTGATGAAGCCGCATTTCACCATCAAGAAAGGCATGGGCATCTTCGGATTCCGTTCGAGCGGACTCCACAGCAACGGCTATTCGCTCGTGCATCGCGTGTTCGGCATCGACTACAATGAACCGAACCAGGCGCTCAAGATCCTACGTACGCACTATGGCGATTTCGATCGGCCGCTGGGCGATATCTTGCTTACGCCGACGACGATCTACTGCGACAAAATCCGACTGACCCGGAATGCGTACAGCGTCGCTGGCTTTGCGCACATAACCGGAGGCGGTCTCGCGCGGAATATCCCACGGATACTGCCGCGGAATTGCGATGCTCGGGTTCATCCGGATCGCTGGCCGCACCAGCCGATATTCGATCTGATCGCAAAGACCGGCAACGTAAGTCAGTCGGAAATGCTCCGTGCGTTCAATTGCGGCATCGGTCTCGTGGCCGTGTCCAAGCAGGACCTTACGCCGGCAGGCTACTACTATATGGGAGATATCGTGCCTGGTGACGGCAAGGTCGAGTTCGTCAGATAATACAAAGTCCCGCCTCCAGCGGGACTTTTTCCATGCTAAAATGCGGGGCATGGAAAGTTTGCGCGAGGTACTACAGCATGCAGCGTCGAACGGTCGCGCGGTGGGGCATTTCAATGTTTCTGATTCGACGCAATTCAATGCCATATATGCTGCCGCAAAAGAATTGGACGCACCAGTCATCATCGGCGTTTCCGAAGGCGAGCGTGATTTCATCGGTGTGCATCAGATTGCGGCGCTCGTTCGCGCAGTGCGCGAGAAAGAAGACTACCCGATCTTTCTAAATGCCGATCATCATCACTCGATAGACGGATGCAAAGCGGCGATAGATGCCGGATTCGATGCGGTTATCATCGACGGTGCCAAACTTTCAGAAGAAGAAAATACAGCGCAGACGAAACAGGTTGTCGCGTACGCGCGCGCATGCGGCCGCGATGTCATCGTCGAAGCGGAGTTGGGTTATATCGGCACATCGAGCACATTGCTCGATGCCGTGCCCGAAGGTGCTGGCCTCGACATGACGACGCCCGAATTGGCGGAGCGGTTTGTGAAGGCGACGGGCATTGATCTTTTGGCACCATCCGTCGGCAACATTCATGGCATGCTCAAACATGTTCCGGAGCCTCGTCTCGATATCCCGCGCATTGAAGCGATCGCACAAATTTGCGGCGTTCCGCTTGTTCTCCACGGCGGCTCCGGCAACTCCGAAGAGGATTTCATCGCCGCGATTAAGGTTGGCATGCGCATAGTGCATATCAATACCGAGATCCGCGTAGCGTATCGCTCCGGCATCGAACAGGCGCTTGGCGACGATCCGGAAGAAGTCGCGCCATACAAATATCTCGGCCATGGCCGAGACGCGGTCAAAGACATCGTATATAAAAAAATAAAACTATTCGGCAATCTATGAAAATTTTCATCACGCGAGCGATTCCTGAAGCGGGGCTTGATCTTTTGCGTGCGAGCGGACACGACATCGTGATAAGCGGGAAAGACGGCGTGCTGACGAAAGGCGAACTCATCGCAGCGCTAAAAGCACACAATCCTGATGCGGTAGTGTGTCTTCTCACAGATAAAATCGATGCCGACGTTTTCGCGGCCGCATCGAACGCTAAAATTTTCGCGAATTATGCCGTCGGGTTCGACAATATCGACCTCAAGGTAGCTGCAGAAAAAGGAATCACGATCACCAACACTCCAGGAGTGCTCACTGATTCTGTAGCGGAACACGCCGTCGCACTCATTTTTGCCGTCACCAAACGCATTGCAGAGTCGGATCGCTTTACGCGGGCAGGGAAATACGTCGGGTGGGCGCCGATGCTTCTGCTCGGCTCCGACTTGAAAGGAAAAACATTGGGCATTTTGGGCGGCGGGCGCATCGGCTCGCGAGTCTTGGAGATCATGGGCAAGGGCGTCGGCATGCGTTGTCTCTACTACGACATCAAACGGAGTGAAGAACTTGAAAAAGCGACGGGTGCTGAATTCCGCGCGAGTATCGAAGAAGTTTTGCGCGAAGCGGATGTCGTTTCTATCCATGTGCCGCTTCTCGATTCAACGCGACACCTTATGAACGCTGAACGGTTCGCCATGATGAAGAAAAGTGCATACCTCATCAATACGTCGCGCGGGCAGGTCATTGATGAAGCGGCATTGGTGACTGCGCTTCGCAATGGCATCATTCGCGGTGCCGCACTCGATGTATATGAAAACGAGCCCGCCCTTGCCGACGGCCTCGCAGAGCTCGACAACGTGGTTTTGACGCCTCACACCGCATCTGCCACAGATGAAACACGAAGCGCCATGTCGGAGATCGCCGCCAAAAACATCATCGCCTTCCTCAAGGGCGAAACCCCACCGAATGTCGTGAAGTCAGCCTAAAAATCACAAATTGCTTGACAAGTTAAACAATTCCTGTTAACCTTGACACGGAATCGAGTAACTTGCTGGCTTTTGGTGGTTTATCCAGAGAGAGGGCTCGAAACTGATGAACTGGTGACAATCAAGATATCGCTTCACAAGGCGCCCGTTCCGGGGCCCTGAGGTGTTTTCCTTAAGGAGAACATCGTTGAAGAGAAAGATCCTTTGCGGGAGCAATCCCCCTATGGAAAAAGCTTGGGAACCCCAGCGAGTCTGAATCTCCTCGATGAGCGAGATTTTTGAACCAAACCTTACCATTCGCCGGGAGATCACTTTCTCCCGGCGTTTGCTTTTTCGCTAGATATACGTATACTCTCCACCATGATTTCGTTGCCAGTTACAAAGCGGGATGGGAAGCAGACAGCGGACGCCTTGCGCAAGAGCGGTGTTATGCCCGCAGTGTTCTACGGCCCCAAAGAAACTTCAACTGCGATCACGATACCGCTCCCTGCATTCGAACGCCTCTGGCGCGAATCGGGCGAGACCACCATCATCACGTTGACCGGCGTCGGCGAGCCGAAAGAAGTTTTGATCCAGGACGTGGCGGAGCATCCGGTCACTGGTACACCGCTCCACGCCGATTTCTATGTACTCGAGAAGGGCAAGAAGATCGAGATCGCTGTTCCCATCGAATTCGAAGGTATTGCTCCTGCAGAAAAAGAAGGCGGCGTCGTGGTCAAAGTGCTCCACGAGATCGAGATCAAAGTCACACCCGCAGAATTGCCTCAGCACCTCACCGTGGATGTCTCGAAGCTCGAAAAGATCGGCGACCACATCACCGTCGCGCAAGTAAAATTGCCGCTGAGCGCCGAACTCATCACCGACCCCGAAGAATTGGTAGTTTCTATAACAGAACAAAAGATCGTGGAGGAAGAAGAGACCAAGCCGCCTACTGACGAAGAATTGGCGGCACAGGCAGCAGCGGCAACTCCAGCAGAAGGAGAGGAAGGCGGAGCCGCCGCCGAAAAAAAAGAGAAGAAAGAATAAAGTTGCAGTTCGCATATTTACAAAAACTTTGTAAAGAAAGGTCAGATGAGCCGTCTGTTATACTATACATATGCGGCAGAAGTTAGCGGCGCTTTTTGTATTATCGATGTGCGGTGTTCTTTTTGGCATGGTAGCGACGCCCCCCAAAGCGTTTGCCGAAACCATGGAAGAACAGCGTGCACGGCTGGAAAAACAGCTTGCCGAAATCGAGGCGGATATACAGGCCAAGCGCGGCGTTCTGCAAGACAAACAAAAAGAGCGTACGACACTCGAACGGGATGTCGCCATCCTCGACAACAAGATCTCGCAAGCAAAACTTTCTATAAAGAAGACAGATCTTTCTATCAAACAGATCCAAGGGGAAATCACTGACAAGGAAGACGCCATCACGGCGTTGAATGAAAAGATCGACCGCTCGCACGCTTCGATGGCACAGCTCATCCGCCAGACGCATCAGATAGACGAGACGTCGCTTGTGGAGCTCACGCTCGGTGGCACGATGTCTGACGTCTTGGATGATATCGACAATTTTTCGGTCATCCAGCGCGAACTCGAATCGGCATTCGCCGAGATGGCGCTCTTGAAGAGCGATCTTTCCGAGCGCAAACGCACGCTCGAAGATCGGCAGAGTGAAGAAGAAGGTCTCCGCAAGATCCAGGTCCTCGAAAAGCAGAGCGTCGAGAAAAATCAGAAAGAAAAACAGCAAGTGCTTGAGGTAACGAAAGGTCAGGAAAAGGCGTATCAAAAAGTCATCGCCGAAAAAGAAAAGACCGCAGCCGAGATACGGGGCGCTCTTTTCGGCCTGCGCGACTCGGCGGCCATCCCGTTCGGCAAAGCGTATGATTATGCAAAAGAGGCGAGTGCAAAGACCGGTGTGCGCCCCGCGCTCATTCTCGCCATTCTCACTCAAGAATCCAATCTCGGGGAGAATGTGGGCTCGTGCTTTGTCCGTGATCTTTCGAATGGGAGCGGTGTCGGCAAGAACACCGGCAAAGTGTTCCAAAAAGTGATGAAGGTGCCGCGTGATACAGATCCGTTCAAGACGATCACCGAAGCGCTCGGTATCAGTTGGATGGTGGCGCCGGTGTCGTGTCCGCAGGCGAGCGGTTATGGCGGCGCGATGGGGCCGTCGCAGTTCATCCCGTCCACATGGATGCTCTACAAAGAGTCACTCTCGAACCTGACCGGCGAGACGTTCGCTGATCCGTGGAATGCGCGCACGGCGATATTCGCGACGGCGATGCTCATGCGCGATAACGGCGCTGACGAGTCCACGCGTACTGCAGAACGTCGCGCCGCGCTTCGCTACTTTGCCGGCGGCAATTGGAGCAAGCCCGCAAACGCATTTTACGGCGACAGCGTGATGGAATTGGTGGATAGCATCCAAGCGCAGATCAATATTCTTGAGGGATAGGTTGCAAAAACAGGCCTTTTTGTGTATACCCCCACACCAACTTTTCTGTTGGCGTATGTATATGTGAAAACGGATTTGCAAAAAAGTTGGTGTGGGGGTATAGTCTCGCCATGAAGAAAGATATTCATCCGGCGGACCATCGCCCGGTAATCTTCGAAGACTCCAGCTCCGGAGCAACATTTCTCATTCACTCTACGGTAGAAACCAACGCCAAAGGAACATGGGAAGACGGCAAAGAATACCCGCTGTTCCACATCGAAATCTCCTCTGCTTCGCACCCGTTCTATACCGGTCAGGCCAAATCGATCGACACCGAAGGACGCATTGAGAAATTCCGCGCCCGCGCCGCAGCGGCTAAGAAAGGTTAAATTTTGAATTTTGATTTCCGAATCTCGAATCAATTCCGAAATTCGAGTTTCAATGTTGAATCGAAATTCAAAATTCATACTTTGCAATGTTATCTATGACCCAGTCACCCTTTGACCTCGCGCAATACGCGAACGACCATCGTGTTGCGTACCTCATTCCTGAATGGGAGCGACTGACGCGCGCCGAGAAAGACGCGCAGGAGCTCATGGAGACCGAGCCAACGATGAAAGAGCTCGGCGAGAAAGAGCTTGAACAGATCAGTGAGCAAAAGCAGGCACTCATCGCGCAATTCGAACTCATCACCAAAGGTGACAACGCAGAGCGCGAAATGCCGAATGAATTGGTCTTGGAAGTGCGCTCGGGCGCGGGTGGCGACGAAGCCGCGCTCTTTGCCGAGGAGCTCGCACGTATGTATTTGCGGTTCGCCGAGCGGGAAGGGTGGGCAAGCAAGAAACTGCACGAATCTCGCGCGACGCTCGGCGGCATAAAAGAAGCGGCATTCGAGATCCGTGGCAAGGGTTGTTTCGAACAGCTTCAATTCGAGACCGGTGTGCACCGTGTACAGCGTATTCCGGAAACGGAAAAGCAGGGGCGCATCCACACATCGACCGCATCCGTTGCGATTCTCCCGATTTACAAAAAAACCACCATTACCATCAACCCGACCGACATCGATATGTCGTTCACGCGCTCTGGCGGCGCGGGCGGCCAGAACGTGAACAAGGTTGAGACCGCCGTGCGGCTCGTGCACAAACCAACTGGGCTCGAAGTGAAGTGCACCTCGGAGCGCAGTCAACAGCAAAACCGCGAAAAAGCGATGCAGATTCTTGCCAGCCGCTTACAGCAGATGCATGACGAAGAGGAGGCGAAAAAGGTTGCTACGGAGCGCGCAGGGCAGATCGGGACAGGCGATCGTTCGGAGAAGATCCGCACCTATAATTTCCCGCAGGACCGCGTGACCGACCACCGCATAAAGGAATCGTGGTCAGGAATCGAGACCATCATGGATGGCGGTATTGCCGGTGTTCTTGCGAATATCAAGGCGGCAGGTGGAGGTTCTGCCCCCGCTGATGACGGCGAGTAAGGTAGACTTTTAAACAGCTTTCTGCTACTATCCCCCCACATGGCACAAGTAATAGCACAACCCGATATCGACACCCTGTTTGAAGCAGGGGCGCATTTCGGCCGTTCAAAAAGCCGTCGCCACCCGACCGCCGCGCCTTACATTTTTGGTAGCAAGGACAACAATGACATTTTCGATCTCACCCAGACCGCGACGCTTCTCACCAAGGCGCTCGAGGCGGTGACCAAGATCGCAGGCGAAGGCAAGCAGATCCTTTTTGTCGGCGGCAAAGCGGAAGTCGCGAACATCGTGAAAGGTGCCGCAGAGCGCGTGGGCGCACCGCTTGTCGCAGGACGTTGGATCGGCGGCACACTCACTAATTTCAAACAGATCCGCCGCCGCATCGACCGTTTGAATAAACTTACAGGCGAAAAAGAGCGCCATGAACTCGACAAGTACACCAAACGCGAACGCCTCTTGATCGACCGCGAGATCGAAGAGCTCGAGCACCGCTTCCGCGGACTCGTCGACATGAACGAACGTCCAGGCATGATATTCGTCGTCGATACCCGCCACGAACACACCGCAGTGAAGGAAGCTATCCAGATGGGCATTCCCGTCATCGGCCTCGCTAATTCTGATTGCGACATGAAGGGCATCGCATATCCGATCCCTGCGAACGACAGTAGCGCGCGCAGCGTTGCTTTCTTTGTGAACACGATCGCGGATGCATATTGGGCGTACAAGAAGGCCGCCCCAGCGGCCGCTCCGAAGCGCGGCAAGGCAGAGTAAGGGTCATTAGCGGCGCGTCGGCACCTTCCTGAAAAAGACCACTCGAGGGCGTCCCTTACAGGATTGCGCTTTGCGTCCAATCGCTTCGCTCTTGGGCAAAGCGGGGATTGCCCAAGTTTCAGTCTTTTTCAGGAAGGTACCGACAAAGCCGCGCTTCAACTTTAAAACTAGGCGTTGTATACTATCACTTATGGTCACAACTGAAGAAATAAAGGCATTGCGGGACGAAACGGGCGTATCGGTCATGCAGTGCAAGAAAGCGCTCGAAGAGGCGGGTGGCGACGTTGAAAAAGCGAAAGTCATTTTGCGTAAAGCAAGTGCAGCGATAGCGGCCAAGAAAGCCGATCGCACATTGGGTGCGGGTGTCGCGGCCGCATATGTGCATGCCGGCGGCTCGGTATTGGGTGCGGTAGTGCTCGCGTGCGAGACAGACTTCGTTTCCAAAAACCCCGAATTCCCGAGACTTGCCTATGACATTGCGATGCACGTTGCCGCGATGAACCCACAATTCATCCGCCGCGAAGATGTGAAAGATACCGATGTCGCTGCCGCGAAGGCGGTGTTCGAAGATGAAGCAAAAGACCGTCCGGCAGACATGCAGAGTAAGATCGTCTCCGGAAAGCTCGACGCGTATCTCGCGGAAAAAATCCTACTTGATCAGCCATTCGTGAAAGACGCGACCCAAACCGTGCGCCAGCTCATCGAAGAGGCGACCCAGAAATTCGGCGAGAAGATCGAAGTAACGCGCATGGAACGGCTTTCCGTTCGCTAACCACCATGTTTTCGTTTGCAATAATTGGATTTTTTATATCGTTCGCGGGGCTGATCGCATTGTTCTCTCTGAAGTATGTGGAGTTCAGCAAGTGCAGAATATATGGGTCAGAACTAAGAGCCAAGGCTGATTCTTCGGCACTGTTGCTCAAAGCACTGCTCCATGCGTCAATGGATCGCCTTGAGCAATTGCCTCACGATTTTGTCGTTTTTTTGCGTATGGTGGTCCATGTAGGTGCCATCATCTTTGCGCACGGTGCTCGTGCGGCAGAGCGGGGTGCGCACAAGATCGCCGATCGCGTCTCCCACAAACACCACTTTGAGCGTACAGAAAGTCGTTCAGAATTTCTCAAGAGCGTCAGCGCACATCGAACCCAGCTCAAAAATAACCGCAATCTGTAAAACGCTTTGCGTGCTTGGCTACTACGATTGCCTAGGCTCGGCTGCGACTTGCCGCTCGGATTCATCGTATCTCGATACGATTCATCCCTCCGCGGCTACGTCTCGCTCGACCCTAGGCAATCTCGCTACGCCATTATTTTTGAGCTGGGTTCTTAACGCTCTTGAAACGAAACGCTAAAAATGGCAGAATAGCGATGCGTCGGCATAGCTCCTGGGGATGATGCCTTGGCAATAGGACGTGCGGGTTCATAGTGGGAGTTTGTTGGAGGGAAAGAAGCCGCCTTAGCTCAGTTGGTAGAGCAACCGATTTGTAATCGGTAGGTCCCCAGTTCGAACCTGGGAGGCGGCTCCAAGTTTATTTACTTCTCGTACTTGTTCCGGTCAGTGTATCAATTTTGGGGATCAATTTCTTGAGCTCGTCGATAGATTTGAACCCGTAGTAGGGTTTTTCGTTGATGATGAGCGCCGGCAACTCGCCGTTCAGGTCATTAATGGTGAGCAGTGTTTTAAGTGCCGGCAGATCGAGATGATAATCGAATGAATAGATGCGAAGCTTGGGGTAACTTTCTCCAAGCGATGTGAGCGCATATCCCTGCCGCTCACAGTCAGGACAATCATTCTGATTTGAATAGAAATACAATACGAACACCGGCTGCAGCCCGCATTTCTGGGAGACTTTTTTCATGAGAAGCAGGTCTTTGATCTGGAGGAGTGTGTATTGACGTTTGAGGCGGAGCACTTCGGGGTTTTCGGCACCAAGTTTCTCTTCAGTATAGGCGACGCGGCGTGATACATCGGCGAGCTCTTGTGAAAGTACGGAATTCTCGCGGATGTCCTTACAAGAGAGTTCAGAGAGCAATTCAAATTGTGTTTCCAAAGAAAGTATGTCGGTCGCGATATTATCTTCGATGGTCTGTACTTGCGCGATTCGCACATTGTTGAGCATGTTGGTTACGACAAGTGCCGTGCCGAAAATCGCCGCCGCGATGACGAACGCAATGATATAGCGTTTGGTGTTTTGCTGCATGGCGAAGCGAGTGATGAAATATTTACCTCCAAGGTGCCTGAGCGCGGAAACTGGCTCGTATCAATGCGCCACCGAGCCAGAACGGCGCGATCCAACAATAGGCGAGCATATAGAGAGGCACTGCCGCGGGGTGCAGTTTCGTATCAGAGAGCCGCTTACCGGTCCAGATGAGCCCGAGCGCAATGCCGATAAGCACATATGCGAGGAGTGCCGCAGACGTGGTGTTGATGAAAAAAGGATCAAGTGTCGGCAGTGCGGGGTTCATCGCGATGCCCACGGTGTCGACTTTGATGAACATCGACCAGATGCGATTCAGCATGTAAATGACGACCAAACTGGTGAGATAGAGCACGGTACCGATCGATATGAGTGCCGACGGCAGGACAATAGTTCCGAGCGCCCCGAATGACCGATTGCCAAGCATGTTCCGGTAATCCCACATGTTCATCAGGAATCCGTACGTCCAACGCACGCGCTGTTTATACAACGCGCGTACCGTTTTCGGCGCGGTGGTGAACACTCGCGTGCGCGGACTGTTCGTAATAGTGAAATGGTGCTGCTGTAAACGCATCGCGATCTCCATGTCTTCGGTGCCGTGGGCGTGTTTCCACCCGCCGATCTTCTTCAACACGTCGCGCTTGAAAAGCGAGAATGGGCCGGGGGTGATGAACACGGCGTTCGCGCTTGCAAACGCGCGCCGAATGAATACTGACAGCGCGTATTCGGCCTGTTGGATTATTTCGATGATGCGCGTGGGCTTATTTACAAGAATAGCTGGAGTCACTGCCGTTGCGCCGGTCTCTAACAGACACTGCATCGATGTCTTGAGCGCGTCAGGTGCGACAAAAGAATCGGCGTCGAGACAGCCGATATAGTCTGCCGTGGTCTTGGTGAGTGCCAGATTCATCGCGCTGTGCTTGCCACCGTTTTCTTTTGTGAGAACGGTGATGCGTGGGTCGTTTGAAAATTGGGCAAGTACTGCACTAGTGCCATCAGTTGATCCGTCGTTGACCGCAATGATAGAAAGCTTGCTTTTCGGGTAGTCGAGCGCAAGCAGGGAATTGATAGTGCCCGCCACAGTCGTTTCTTCGTTAAAACAAGGGACTACGATAGCCACACTGGGGAATTTCCCAGCGATTTTTTTGTTTGCCTTGGCGCCTTGGGTGCTCTCGAGAAACGCTAAAAGGAGGAAAACCTCCGCATAAAGGGCCAGAAAAAGCAGTATATTTGTGGCTATTACCGTACCATCCATGAGCCGTGGATTATACCAGAAAACGCTGAAAATGGAATGAAGTCATCATGTACGATATACTTCTACCTATGGAGCAGTATATTCATCCGCTGACGGGAGCTATGCGCGAGATCGTTTCTATTTTCGACGCGATGGGCTTTTCTGTTGCAGACGGTCCGGAGCGGGAAACCGATTGGTATAATTTCACCGCACTCAATTTTCCCAAAGACCATCCGGCGCGTGATATGCAAGACACGCTATGGGTGAAAGACGGCAGTGTCATGCGTACGCACACATCACCCGTACAGATCCGCTATATGGAAACGCACGCGCCGCCCATCCGCATCATCGTGCCGGGCAAGGTGTATCGAAACGAGCCGACCGACATGACGCATGAGGCACAGTTCTATCAGTTCGAAGGATTGGCCGTCGGTCCCGACATTACGCTCGCGCATCTAAAAGGAACGCTGGCACAATTTTTCAGTGCATTTTTTGGCGGCAGTGTGGAAGTGCGTTTGCGTCCGAGTTTCTTCCCATTCACCGAACCGTCAGTCGAAGTCGACATGCGACTCACAGGGGCAGATGCTCCAGCAAAACTCAAAGACAAATGGATCGAAGTCATGGGTGCGGGTATGGTACATCCCAAGGTGCTTTCGAACGCTGGTATCGATCCCAAACGCAATCAAGGATTCGCATTCGGCGGCGGCATCGAACGTCTGTGCATGCTCAAATGGGGCATCGATGATGTACGGCTGTTCCACACAGGCGATCTGCGCTTAGTCCAGCAATTTTCGACGGCAAAATAATATGTTGGTATCTTACAAATGGCTAGAGCGTTTTTTCGATGACCCGCTACCGGCGCCTGAAACGATTGCCGAAAAACTGACGTTCGGTGCGTTCGAGATCGAAAGCATCGCAAAGAAAGGCGACGACACGATCATCGACGTAAAAGTTTTGCCTGACCGCGCGTGTTATGCGCTCTCACATCGGGGTATCGCGCGAGAAGTCGCAACGCTGTGCGGCATCGCAATGAAGGACCCCATCCGCGAACCGCATCCTGCACTTGAACCGAAGACTGCCGACGTGAGCGTCACTGTCGAAGATACAACGCGCTGTTCATTTTATGCAGCAGGGCTTATCCATGGCGTGAAAGTCGGCCCGTCGCCAGCGTGGCTCCGTGAACATCTGGAATCACTGGGACAGAAATCCATCAATAACATCGTCGATGCGACGAATTTCGTGATGCTTGATCTCGGTACGCCGCTCCATGTGTTCGACGCGGATACGCTCTCTGGCGCGATCGGTGTACGTGCGGCAAAAGATGGCGAGAAGATCACGGTGCTCGGCGGACAGGAAAAAGAGCTCACGAATGAAATGACGGTCATCACCGACGCGAACAAAAACATTCCGATCGCGATCGCAGGAGTAAAAGGCGGTACTCATGCTGAACTTTCAAACAAAACGACCAACATCATTATTGAAGCGGCAAAATTCGACGCATTGCGCACGCGCAGGACCGCGACAGCGCTTAATCTTAAAACCGATGCGTCAAAACGTTTTGAGAACAATCTCGCCATCGAATTGCCGGCGTACGGCATGGAAGCGGTGGTGAAGTTGATTCTTGAAGTTGCCGGTGGTGAACTTGTCGGTTACGCATCAACCGAACTTGGAAAGAAGAATACTTATAAACTTGGCACATCAGTTGCGGAGGCCAACAAGGTACTCGGTGGCGCGCTTTCAGAGAAGGACTTAACAAACATCCTCGACAGGTTCAATTGTGACTACGAACGCATCGAAGATCCGATTGCCTTTGCACAAAAAACCGCGATCAGTCTGGTAGGAGCAAAATACAAAGCCGATAGCCCTATACAATACGATGCCCCTAAAATGTTCAGTTGCTCCTCCTTCACTAACTATGTTTTTGTTCAGGCCGGCGTCACGCTTCCAAGCGTTTCAGTCGATCAGTATCTGTGGGGGGAGCCGGTGACAAAAGAAAATCTTCAAGCAGGCGATCTGATCTTCTTTAACAATGGCAGTGGGAAAGCGTGGCATGAATCACCAGCGTTCCTGCCAAAAAAGAAAGTGCCGGAGGGGATAGATCATGTCGGTTTGTATTTGGGGGATGGAAAATGCATTCATTCATCGCAGATCATTGGTAGCGTAACTATTGAGTCGATTGTGGATGTAGAAGCACGGGCAAAAGTTGTAGGTTACCGTCGTGTAGATGCGGCTGTGCCGCGTTTTGTAATATCAGTGCCATTCGAGCGTTTGGACTTGCGCATCCCTCAAGACCTCGTCGAAGAGATTGGGCGCGTGTATGGCTACGAAAAGATCAAAGCAACTTCATTGCCGAAATCTCATGCAAAGCCAGAACCAAATGCGCATTGGTGTGCCGCAGAATCCGTACGCAAATCGCTCACCGATCTCGGTTTTTCCGAAGTCTACACCTATACGCTCCGTGACGATGGGGAAGTGAAGCTTGCGAACGCGCTTACTGCAGACAAAAGCACACTGCGCAGTTCACTCGCCCCGGGCATTGTTGAGGCGCTCGCAAAGAACGAATACAACGCGCCGCTTCTCGGTATCGACACGGTAAAGATCTTTGAGATCGGCAACGTATTCGGTAAAGATTCGGAGGCGCTTCATGTGTGTGTCGGCACGCGGCCGCTCGCGCAGAAGAAACGCGCCGAGCGTACCAATGCATTACTTCTCGAAGCCAAGGTCGCCGTAGAAAAAGAACTCGGTGTGAAAGTGGATCAGCATCTCGAAGACGAGACGCTCGAATTCGATATCAGCACGATCAAGAGCACGCATTGTCCGACACTGCCGCTCGTCGCTTCCGGCACATCGTTCAAATCATTCTCTGCGTACCCATTCGTGCTCCGCGACATCGCGCTGTGGGTATCGGAAGGCACTTCTGCCGATACTGTACGCGACCTCATCCGTGCCGAAGGTGGCGCAATGCTCGTGCGCAGCGATCAATTCGACTCCTTCACCAAAGACGGCCGAACTTCGTATGCGTTTCATCTGGTATTCCAATCTGCAGAAAAAACACTCTCTGACAGCGAAGTAAATGCAGTGATGGGAACTATCCATGGGGCAATGAGGAATAAAGATTGGGAGGTGCGCTAAATTGACTTAAACAAAGGGTTTTATACACATATCGGGGCGTGCATTCGGGAGCCGTTCATGCTATACTTAACGGGTTATGGCAGCGAAAAAAACGGCCCCAAAAGGGGGCTATACAGCTGAGTCGATTACCGTTCTCGAGGGGCTTGAAGCGGTACGCCGCCGCCCCGGCATGTATATCGGTACGACCGGCCCCACCGGTCTCCATCACCTGATCTGGGAAGTGTTCGACAACTCCCGCGATGAAGCGATGGGTGGCTTCGCGAATGACATTGAAGTCGCGCTACTCCCGGGTAATCGTATACGCGTTGTCGACAATGGCCGTGGTATCCCTGTCGAGATCCATCCAAAGACAAAAGTTTCCACACTTGAAACGGTCATGACCATTCTCCACGCTGGAGGTAAATTCGGCGGCGATGGCTACAAAGTTTCCGGCGGTCTTCACGGTGTCGGTGTGTCCGTGGTGAACGCACTCTCGACGCATGTCCGCGCCGAGGTCCACCGCGACGGCGGCACATTCGAACAAGAATATAAAAGCGGCGGCAAGCCGATCGGCAAGACCAGGAAAATCGGGAGCTCGGACCGTACCGGCACCATCATCACGTTCACTCCTGACCCATCGATATTTCCCATCATCGAATTCAATTGGGATACCATCGTCGAACATTTGCGTCAGCAGGCGTATCTTGTGCGCGGTTTGCGGATTACAGTACTGGATCTTCGCAATGTTGCGAAGATCGACGACACGGAATCATATTATCTACGCGACCGGGGGCTCGAGGCTCCGTCGATGACGTTCTATTTCGAAGGCGGTCTGCGCTCTCTCGTCGAATTCGTGAACCGTCATCAGGAAGTCCTGCACAAGAATGTGTTCTATGCAGAAAAAGAACAGGACAATGTGGGTGTGGAGATCGCCCTGCAGTATGTCGATGACATCTCATCGCGTATTTCAGCTTTTGCGAACAACATCTATACCGCCGAGGGCGGCATGCATCTCACTGGCTTCAAGACCGCCCTCACCCGCACCATAAACAACTATGTAAAGAAATCAGCCGGCAAAGACACCGGTGAGGCTTTCACTGGTGACGACGTGCTCGAAGGCCTCACTGCCGTCGTGTCGGTAAAGCTCCGCGAGATCCAATTCGAAGGACAGACTAAGGCAAAGCTCGGTTCTGTCGAAGCGCGCGGCGCTGTTGAGGCAGTATTTTCCGAGACATTTGCCGCGTTCCTCGAAGAACATCCGGATGATGCGCGAACCATTGTGTCGAAGGCAGTGCTCGCCATGAAAGCGCGCAAAGCCGCCAAAGCCGCCAAGGATTCCGTATTGCGCAAAGGCGCGCTCGAAGGCCTCTCGCTCCCAGGCAAGCTCGCCGACTGCCAAGTCAAAAACGCCGCAGAGGCCGAGCTCTTCATCGTTGAGGGAGATTCAGCTGGTGGCACCGCGAAAGCCGGTCGCGACCGCCGCACGCAGGCCGTGTTGCCACTCCGTGGCAAAATATTGAACGTCGAGCGCGCACGCATCGACAAAATGCTTTCGTCCGAGCAGATCAAAAACCTTGTGGTTGCGCTCGGTACCGCGATCGGCGATGTGTTCGATCTTTCGAAACTCCGCTATCACAAGATCATCATCGCAACCGATGCCGATGTAGACGGTGCGCATATCCGCACACTCATCCTCACGCTCATGTATCGCCATTTCCGTCCGGTCATCGACGGCGGGTTTCTCTACATCGCCCAGCCGCCGCTCTACAAGATAAAAAAAGGCAAAGAAGTTTTCTATGCTTACACCGAAGAGCAAAAAATAAGCATTGCCGGCAAGGGCGAGATACAACCGGAGACGCCGGATTCGGAAGGTGAGGAAGAAGCGGAAGGAAAGAAAACAAAGACGGCTAAACTCTCCGTCCAACGCTACAAGGGTTTGGGTGAAATGAATGCCGAAGAATTGAAAGAAACGACCATGGACGTCAACAACCGCATCCTTCAGCAGGTCACCATCGAAGATGCGCTTGAGGCAGACAAGACATTCGATATCCTCATGGGCACCGATGTCTCATCCCGCAAATCATTCATCCAAACGCACGCCAAAGAAGCGACGCTGGACGTGTAACAGATCGCTCCGCCGGCACATCCTTCGCACAGGTGTCGGGGGTGTAGGTCTCCGCTCGCTGTTCATCTTTTGGTTACTTCGGACAGTATCACCACTACGCTGATGACACACGCATGTATGCGCGCTGCGCAATGCTCGTCAGAGACCTCATCCCACACCTGTACTTTTTCATCGACCGTAGCGAGGTCGCCTCATTCCTAAAAATGACTAAAGCTTGGGCAAACGCCCTCGAGTGGTCATTTTTGGGAATGAGGCGGCGAAGCGGAATTTAATATACCACCGAGATGCTCTGATAGAGCGTGTTGTTGCTCTCGTTCGATTCGCTGACCGCGTTCGTCGGGTCCACATGGATCACGACACTGCCGGAAACCGGCGCGCTGAAGTTCAGCGTGAATTCGATGTGGTCGCCGGGACCGAGAGGATTCTGCATCGGTGATTGATACAGTTGTGACGTATTGGTCGGCAAATCTGCTACGAATGACCAACTCCCCGTGCGGCCACTACCGCGGTTTGCGACATCGAATTTATACGTCACCGTCTCATAACTACCGAACACATTCTTCTGCACGAACATACCGGTCTGCGAGTCGATGACACCCATAGCAACCAGTCGTATTGCGAGGTCAGGCGTACCGGTTGGCTTTGGTGCTGGCGCCGCCCCCGTGGTCGGCTTTGTTGCGACGGAGGTTGTCTTGGGTGTTGTTGTAGCCGCGACAACGCTAGATCCTTTTATGACAGTGAGCGAAGTTTTACCCTCGGTTTGTTGCTTACCGTCATTGTCGATATAGACAATGCTGATTGGCACGCTGGCGCGATTACCACTCTTCAGTATCGGTATCAAACGAAGCGAAGTCTCGGTCGCAGGAATAGCGAACGTCGTGTCGCAAGGAAGGGGATTCGCCGATGAGCCATTGCTGGTGATTTGCAGGTCGACGTTCGGTGTGCAGGTATATGCGATGGTATAGATGCCGTTCGTGTGCACCGAATCTTGCCACGAAAGTGTGAACACTTCGCCGGATCTCACTTCGGTACTAGGTATCGACACTTCGATTCCCGGTGTGCCGGTGAATGTATCTGAGATCGAAGAAAAGATCGTTGGTGCAAGGCGCACAGCGCTGATCGCGCCCCACAGGCCGATAGTGATAATGATGATGAAAACGACGATGGTCGCGATATTGCCGAATGTTCCTATGCCGCCGCGTTCTTGTAGTGCCATATAGAAATTACATTCTCACGCTACCATTAAAAGTCAATGTAGAGATTGACAAAAGCATTCAATGCAGTATAATGTTTTTTACATGAATTCCCACGATTTCAACCCAAAACAAGCCATTACGACCATGCTCGCGCTCTCGGTGCTCATGTTTGTTCTGACGTTCTCGGCATTCTATTCGATCGGCTTTGTGCCTTCGTACATCGATGGCGTGTATCCAGCCGGCTCTGAATCGTTAGTAGCAACGACCAAAGCCGCCTCACAAGTGGCACTCTCTTCGCTCCCACAGCTCGGCTCCATCCTGCCTGCCCCAGAAGCAACTAAAGCACCGGCGATCGAACCGGAACGCATCGCCATCCATTCGATCGGTCTTGATCTTCCTGTGCTCAACCCTACGGACACGAATGTCGAAGTCCTTGACCGCGAACTGCTCTCGGGCACGGTGCGCTACCCGCTTTCTGCGAAACTCAACGAAAACGGCAACGTATTCATATTCGGTCACAGCTCGCGTATCGCGTTCGTAAAGAATCCGATGTTCAAAGCATTCAATCGCATTTCAGAACTCCGCGAAGGAGACACTATCAATGTATCCGGCGATGGACAAGCATTCATCTATCGCGTCACGAACGTGCGTCGCACCGATGCATCGGAAGCCATCATCGACCTCTCGCCGAGCCAGGGCAAGCATCTCACGCTCTCAACCTGCGATTCATTCACCAGCAAAAGCGCACGTTTCGTAGTTGAAGCCGATCTCATCGGCTCGTACAAAGACGAGTAACCATATCGTCCCGCCGCTGGGGCAGATCCCATCTGCGCGTTATATATTTTCCGAACAAGCTTTAGTGTAACCGCGTAATCTAATTTTGAATGCAACATGCGGTGAGTCAGTAAATAGAGCATATGCTCTATTTACTGACTCACTCGGGGATTACAGTAATCGAAACATTGCGGGGCATTGACATATACTGTTAACCAGTATATAATATTTAACAGACCTGTGGCTCCGCACTTCGCGGATGATCCACAGGCGAACTTGGACTTTAGACAAGGCAAGAGGAGATATGGGCATGACTCAGCCCACTGACGATCCCGCCCCCGCTTCCGCACAACAACCGGCGGGGAGGAAATATTATGCGGATGTACCGAACAAGTCGTCCGAATTTAAGGAGAGCACCATGAAATGGGGAAAGATAGTACTCGGCATTCTCGCTGGCGTCGCTCTGGTAGTCTTCATCGGCAACCAGCTTGGTGGTGGCAGTGGTGTCAACTTCCGTTCACCCGTCACCCTCGGTGATGGTCAACGGCACGAAGAAACCCGGCTGTCTCCAAAGGTGCCGGTGGACCATGCGTCGCCAACTCCAACTGAGGCGCCTGCTCCCGTGTGCGATGTGCCCGGATCGGTCTTCGTCAAGGAGATCGGCCAGTGCGTGTACCACATGACTGATCCTGTCCAGGTTCAGAAGTACTCGCCCGACATGGACAGCGATCCGAAATGTAAGGGGAAGCCTGCTGGTTTCCGTTACGACGAGAAGGTAACGGACGAGTCCGGCCGCGTGGGCATCGCCCATCGCGTCTGCGGGTCGCGTTCTGCGCATTAACAGTCGCAAGACTAAGAGAAATTGGGGTCGGCGAGCGCACTTGCGTTTGCCGACCCCTTCTTGTTAGGTTCTGAAGAGAAAACAGGAGAAGACAATGCAGCTAAGATTTTTACTGACGCTCTTCGCAGTTCTCGCACTAGGCATCGCCATGTCTGTGGCGTATGCCTCGGATGAGGAGTGTCCCGAGTTCGAAAAGCACAAGTGTGCTAAGAAATTGCGGTTCGTTCCCACGAAGGAGCCACTGGTTTGCGTTCAGGTGGAAGTGGAAGGGGAGAAGAAGGTCACCTATCATTTCCGGCGTCCCGATCGCACTTACTATCGGGAACCGCTTGCGCGAACGTTTGCGGATACGAAATCTATTTGGTTTGCTCAAGGTTGGTTCGAGCAGGTACTCCGCGACAAAGGCACATTCAAGATCTGTGCTGGAGAGAAGGGTGAGTTTGGTGCTGTCTTCGAAGAGGAAGACATCATCAGGCACCTGGAACACGGTCCCAAGTGCGTGGAGACGATCCGCCTCACGGGCGGAGTGTATCCCAAAAAGCAGTGAGAGGCCCCTCGGGGCAGCATTGAGGGCGCGGCATGCGATTGCCGCGCCGTAACTTCTCACACCCCCACCAAATACTCCCGCAGCGTACCCCTCCCGAGCCGTGACATGAGGCACGAAAGAAGAATGCCGGTATGCTCGGCTCCTTTGGCGTTGCGCGAGCCGAATGATAC
>JACQKA010000048.1 GCA_016204805.1 Candidatus Kaiserbacteria bacterium
ACGATCTCGATGGATCCTTTTCCGCGCTCAAGAAAAAACTTGCCGCTCACCATGGATTGCGCAAAGATCGCCGCTACAAAGTGATCTCGGAATTGCTGAAACGCGCCCGCTAATCTAGCAACCCGTTTCTTTCTTTAAACCCCCATTTCTGGCGGGATCGCTACCGTTCGTATTGAATGATTGGTGGTCCACGAGCATCACGATCTGGATGACCGGCATCGCACTGTCAGCAAGTTACTACGGCGCCTATGAATATCTGCATTGGTGTATGCATCTGCCAAAAAGCAGACGTGTGGAGCGTTCGTGGCTCTTTTACCGATTGAATGGGCATCACCTACTCCATCACCGATATATGGGTTACAACTATAATGTTGTCTGCCCTCTGGCGGACGTGTTGTTCGGAACACTGCTTTTGCGCGCGAAATTTTCGTTCGCACAAGCGCGCGGACCGGCAGTGCCTGACGTACAGCCGCTCCCTGCATAACTGAAGCCGCGCATCTTGCGCGGCTTTATTTTTCAGGAACGTTTTTCTGCTATACTCGCCTTATGTCGCATGTGCTCGCGAAAATAAAGGGAGCGAAGGTTACCGATGTTAAAAGAGCGCTTCATGCCGATGCGTGGCATCATGCACAAAACGGACTCGAGGTTGAACATGTTTGGCAGAACGATGATGATCCTAATGAGGTGCAATTTTTGTTTGAAGCAAATGACCTCGCCGAAGCAAAGAAATTCGTCGCCGAGACGCACGAAGCGGCGCTGAAGCAAAACCCGAACGCTACTTTGCCCACCATGACCTTCCTCGCAGGCGAGGACGATCCTGAATTCGATTTCGAACTGCCCGAGGGCGAAGATGAAAAAGAAGACGACAAAGGAAAATCAGATACACGACCACAAACACAGCAAGGTACGTTTTCAATCAAAAACATCTCGCTCACTGTAGGTGGACTCACCGTGGGACTCGGACTTGGGTATACGGCTTCCCTCTCCACTCCAAATGCATGTCCCGCACCAGTTGCCGAAGTTCCCGCCGCAGTAACAACAATAGTGCAACCGAGGGCAGATACTGTAGTTGCGCCGCGACCCACATCTGCAACAGTCGTTCCGACCAAGACCAAAAGCTCCCCTGCCCCCGCCGGCTCTGCAGATACACCAGCGAGCGGCAGTGCACCGACCGAGACTCCCACGCCAAATTCCGACGTGAGACCATCTCCTGTCGAAGAAACGCCGCCCGCGTCAGACGGCTCTGCCAGCCTCTAGAGCATGTTTCGAAACATGCTCTAGATATCCAAACGCTTTGACTTTTCTTTACGGCAAGCCCATTCTGTTTTGAGCACATAGGAGAGGGTCAATGAAAACCTACGAGGAGTTTATCACTGGGTATACCCAGCTGTTGAAAGATGCGCGTGAAATACGGCTTGGCAACTATGATCGGTCCGTCTGGCCGATACTTGATTCCAAACCTCCGATCGCGATGATATTTTCGCCGCATCCGGATGATGAAGTCCTGATGGGCGCACCACTTGCAATGCGTTTGCGCCGCGAAGGATACCGCATTGTAAATGTAGCGATGACACTCGGGCGCCCAGAGCAACGCGAGCGCCGCGCGACAGAACTGAAGGGCGCGTGCGCCTATCTCGATTTCGAATTGACTGTGCTTGCAAGCAATGGTTTCGACAGTGCGAGCAAGTCTCTGCGCAAAAGCGAAGTATGGCTGTGGCTGTCGCAGGTAAACACGATTGCGGGATTCATCCATCGTATCATGCCCAAGATCATCATCATCCATCATCATCACGACGCACATCATGAACACCAGGGTACAGCGCTCATGGTGCGAGGCGCACTCCAATGCATCGAGTGGAGCGGTATCGTATTCGAAGGCGAATATTGGAGCGAAGTGCAAAATCCGAATCTCATGCTCGAGGTGAGCGCGGAACAACTGATACAGATGCTCGAAGCGCTTTCCTGCCACAAAGGCGAGCTCGAGCGCAATCCGTATGACCGGCGTGAGCCTGCGCGTCTATCAAACAATGTCCGCCGATCTGAAATAGTGCTCGGTCGCGGGACAGCGGCACCTGCATTTGATTTCGCCGCGATGTACCGGCGCAATCAGTGTGTGAAAGGCAAGGTCCTGCCCCGCCCCGGCAAAAAGCTGGTGCTCGATAAGACCGACTCTATTGAATATGTCACATAACCAAAGCCGCCTTTCGAGGCGGCTTTTTATGACGCACAGGTGTCGGGGTGAGGTCTCTGACGAGCATTGCGCAGCGCGCATACATGCGTGTATCATCAGCGCAGTGGTGATACTGTCCGAAGTAACCAAAAGATGAACAGCGAGCGGAGACCTACACCCCCGACACCTGTGCTGAACGGGCGGCGGAGTGGACAATCGACAAAATCCCTTGCACATGGTTAGATTTTTTCAGGCAATAGGAGAGGAAACAATGCTCATCGAGAGGAAGAAAGGTGGCACTGAATCGCTGCATCCGGACGCACTCCGTTTGGATGTGCAGCCAGTCAAAGATTCGCTCCGACTGTTCATAACGGAATCGAGAAAGGCCGTTGATGCTTTCGAAGCGGCAATGCCACAGATCGAACCGGTCATCGAAATGCTGATCGAACATATGCGAGTCGGCGGGCGGCTGATCTATGTAGGGGCCGGCACGTCGGGGCGCTTGGCGGCGCAGAATGCCGCCGAATGCGTACCAACGTTCGGCATTCCGAAAGGCAAAGTCATCGCCATCATGGCCGGTGGACCGAATGCGCTTTTGCATTCTGTCGAAGGCGCCGAAGACGATGCGGATGCCGCACGCAACGAGATGCGTGAGCTCATTCTCGGAAGCAAAGACGTAGTGTGCGGCATCGCCGCATCAGGGACTACGCCCTTCGTCATCGCGGCGCTTCTCGAGGCTCGCTATCAGCGTTCCGCGCACACCGTGCTCATCACGTGCGGTACGATTCCCACATATTATGGTGCGCCTATCGCAGAGCACGTCATTCTGCTCGATACCGGACCGGAAATCATTGCCGGTTCGACACGGCTCAAAGCCGGCACTGGGCAAAAACTCATCATGGACGCCATGACGTCGATCGTGTTCGCTCGCCTTGGGAAAACCTACGGCGGACTCATGATCGATGTGCAAGCAACGAATGAAAAGCTACGTAAACGTGCAGCACGCTTCATTCAGTACCTGACCAAAGTGTCTGCAACATTAGCAATGGCGTTGCTCCACACCGCAACATGGAATGTTAAGAAAGCGGTGGTCATGCACACCAAAGAAGTGAGCGCAGTGGAAGCTACGAAAATACTCCGCGAACATGACGACAACTTGCGCAGTGTGATCGGCGATGTCGATTACATCGCGAACAGTAAGGAGGTCGAATGATACTCTTGAAAACACGAGATGTGGTTACGCGAACGAACAGTTGGCTGACGGAAAAAACGTTGCATTACGGTGCATCGAGTCTCTATGTGCCCGCTGGCGAATCGATCAAAAAGATCCTTGCGAGCTGGAATAAAGAGCCGAATCCGGCGCTGTCGTTCCTGACACTCTATCAAGTCGATGACATCATCGAGGGGCCGGGAAAAAATGTATTCCAGCGTTTTTTCTCGGCAACATTGCCGAACTGGAAGGTTCATCCTCCTATCGAGTGTGTGCAGGCCGATCTCGGCATACTTGGACTCGGTACGAACGGTCACGTGGCTTTCCACGAACCCGGAATTCCCAACTCCTTCCGATTCGGCGAGGTTGTGCTCCACGAAGATACCGTGTGGCGACTTGATGTCCCGCTCGGAACAAAAGGCCGTACCTACGGCATAGCGGCATTCATGGATACCGATGCTCTGCTCCTTATCGTACGCGGCTACGGCAAAAAGAAAATACTCAAGCGGATGCTCAAGGGCGACACGTCGCTCCCGGCGACCGCACTCTTGAAGCATCGCGATCTCACTGTTCTTATTGCACAAAACTGAATCCCCGCGCCTAGCGCGGGGATTTTTTTACCGTTTCTTAACGACCTCTGCGCCGACTTCATTCGGACAGTATACAGTGATACTGTCCGAAGCAACCAAAAGCGAGCGAGCGGGAACCTACACCCCGGCACCTACGCGTGAAATGTGCCCGGAGCGACCTTATGAAGAAACCGCCCTCTGGGCGGTTTCTTCGGGAGAGGGTAGCAATACTACATCATTGCGTTACCTCCTTTCTGTCGCATGAAAAGCATGTACAGCGCGGAAAGTCCCACGAGGACGTAGACGAGCCACTCTACCACGGGCCAAGCTCCGAGAAGCATGTACACGAGATTCCAATTGCTGCCCAAGAAGCCGCCTACACCCACCAAAAGCCAGTTGAGGCCTCCGATGATGAGGAGCCACCAAGCGATCATGTCCAATTTCATATGCATTGAAAATCGTTTTGCTTATAAAAGTCGACCCGGTTATCTACACCTACAGTATGGCACTGCCCTACCCGCGCGCTATAGCCCCTCCCCTAAACCTGTGGAAATTTAACGGTGGGCAACAATCGATACAGAATTGGCATAAAATCGGTTTTCCGATGGCTAAATCTGCCGAAAAATCGGGTCAAAATACGACACGTTTCTGGGTTTGACATGGTGTCATTTTTACTTGATTATCTCTGGCAGAGAGGTTTTTGACAGAGGAGCATATGGTATGTCGTACAGGTACGTCATGACTGCACATGATCTCGAACCCGTGCTCATACACACCTGCATGCGCATCCATCCACCGGAGAGTATGTGAGATGAAAATGCAATCTGAACTGCCTCTGCTTGATCTCAAAGTACTTGAGCTCGGCGGCGTGCTCGCGGTTCCGTACGTCACCATGATGCTAAGCGACATGGGGGCGGAAGTCATCAAGGTTGAAAAGATACACGGAGGCGACGACACCAGAAATTGGTCACCACCTTCGGTGGGCGGCCAAAGTGCGTACTTCCTCAGTGTGAACCGCGGAAAGAAGAGTATCGCGATCGATATCAAAACCAAGAAAGGTCAGGAAATCGTCCGCGAACTCGCCCGCACCAGCGACCTCGTCGTCGAAAACTTCAGAAGAAGAGCGCTTGAAAAGTACGGGTTAGGTTGCGCTGCATTGCGCAAACTGAATCCAATGCTGATCACGTGCGCGATCAAAGGGTTCGCACGCGGCACACCGAAGGAAGACGACCCCGGATATGACCTTGGCACACAGGCGCGTTTTGGATTGATGAGTGTTACCGGCAGTAATGGCCCCACGAAAGTGGGCGCCCCACTTGCCGATATCATCACCGCATTGTTTGCCCTGAGCGGCATCAATGCTGCATTCTATGGACGTGAGAAAGAAAAAGTCGGCACACATGTCGAAGTAGCTCTTTCGTCTGCCATGGTGGCCGCAATGGTAACCATCGCGCAGAACTATTTCGTTTCGGAAAAAGTACCCGGGCGTTATGGCAATGCGCATCCGAACATTGTTCCTTATCAGAGTTTCAGTGCCCAAGACGGCCGGGATTTCGTACTTGCGGTCGGAAACGACAAACAGTGGCGGGCTCTCTGCCAAGCATTAAAACGCGACGACCTGAACGCCGAAGCAAGATTCGCTACGAATGAACTTCGCGTACTCAATCGCACTGAACTCGTCGGCATTCTGACGAAAGAATTCCTGACGCGTCCGCGTGATCATTGGGTGTCTCTGGTCGAGACTGCCGGCATCCCCGGCGGTCCCATCCAAGACATCGCTGAAGTGCTCGATGATCCGAATGTGCAGCAGGCCGGTATGATTGCTGAAACCCAGCATCCGACTGCGGGTTTAGTCCATGGGATCAATTGTCCCATCGACTTCTGCGGCACCGGCATACGTCAGGTGAACCACATCCCAGCTCCTTTGTTGGGAGAACATACGAATGACATTCTGATTGTACTCGGTTATAAAGAAAAAGAGATCGAACAGCTCCGAAGCGAAGGAATAGTTGCATAGCAAAGGCGCCCGCAATCGGGCGCCTTTTTGCTTGCTTGCCCGCACACCAATTGAGGCACAGTGTTTTTGTTGCACTGGGTAGCATGATTTGATCGTTCGCAAGGCAACAATTCAGTGTAAGTAATCAGATTCCGAAAACACGTGGCAACAGTGCCTCAATTGGTGTGCGGGCTTGACGCACCCCTCGAAAAGGTGTTGTATGAAAATAGGATGAAACTTGAGAAGGAGTGACGACACATGAGAAAAGTACTGTGCATACTCATTGCGCTCGCGTTTATGGGTATCGCGCCGGCGGTTGCCGGCGATGTGCCCATCCAAAACCTAGGGCCCGGCGACGGACTTCCCCAGGAATTGCTCGACGCGCTGAAAGGGCTCAATGCCAATCAGCAACCCGTGGTTGTGAGAGGCGTCGTCGTGCCCTCGAAGCTCTTCCGTACGATTGAAGACCAGCGGGCATGGAACCGTCTCGGAGAAATCTTCGCCAACTATGCAATGTTTTTCCATCGAAACTTGACTGGCACGGAAATGGCGTCGCGGTTTGAGAAAGCGCTCGTCGCGCTGGGACCACTGAAACAGGTCCCGCTTATCCTCAAGTCACGTATGCCGACGCGAGGTCCGATGTCAGGCTTCATCGTTCCTGACGATGTGTTCGCCGCAAAGGATGATCAAGAAGCCTGGAGCCGCGTCACAAAACTGCTCTACGAGTACGCGTACTATGCGACCAACGAGTGGACCGGTGAGGAGGTCGCGGGACAATTCATTACGGAAGGGTTGACCAGCCTGACACCGCACGACCAGGCCTTTACACCAAAGGAAGCACGACAGTTTGAATCCATGTTCATCGGATTCGGTGGCATCGGCATGGAAATCAAAAAGAGCGAGGACCCTGCCTTGCCCGGTATCGCCGGCAGTCCCATACCTGACAGTCCGTCGGCGAAAGCCGGCGTCCAGACAGGCGACGTCGTTGTGGAAATATGTGCTAAACCGGTCAAAGAAGATGCGCAGACCGGCACAGCGAAAGTGGATGAAGCAGCACCGGAGACATGCCGGTCGACCGCGAACATGCCACTCGAAAATGCAGTGGAGCTCCTCCGGGGGCCCATCAACTCGACCGTCCGCGTTATCGTGCGGCGAGCAGGAACAACTCATCCTCTGCCCATCGTAATAACTCGCGACGAAATACAGATGCCGCTGGTCAAAGAAGCCAAGCTCGAGAGCGGCTATGGGTATATACGTCTTCTTGCATATGGCAAAACTACCGTGTCGGGCATAATCGCTGCCGTCCAGAAAATGAAGGCGGAGAACAAAGGCCCGCTTAAAGGTTTGCTCATTGATGAGAAGAACAATATCGGCGGCGATCTTGAGGTCGTACACGCGTTGCTCAACACGTTCCTTGCTGCTTCACACTACAAGGACAACGAATCGGCCGTGACCATTTCCGAGGAACATCGCGGTAAGATACAAGCGACGCACAGTGTGCGAGACCCAGAAATTCCGGGCGTGGATATTCTGAACGGCGCTCCCCTCGTGGTCGAAGTGAATGCCGGTTCCGCCTCTGCGGCGGAAATCTTCGCCGGCGTCTGCCAAATCCACGGACGTTGCACTGTCGTCGGTACGGAGCCGAGCTTCGGCAAGGGCACCGTGCAGGTGATGTTCCCGCTCCAATCGGGAAAGGTCAAAATCACCGTCGCACAATATCTTATTGGGCCAAGGGGTTGTGAAAAACCCGTGCAAAATATTGGCATCATACCCGACATACTGCTCAAACTCGATGAGAAGAAAAAGCCGGAAACTCCGCCGTGGCACGAAAAGGACTATCCAAACGCGCTCCTAACGAGCACTCCGTCAACGGCACACTGTAAGTATCACTTCTCCGTACCTGCCGAACATCAAAAGGCGGCGCGTGAGATGCTGAAAGTCTTCGGGCTCGAGCCGAAAGATCCGACTTGAGCCATACCAAAAGCCCCCTCGGCCACACGCCGAGGGGGACTTTTCTTTTTTGACAGCTACCAAGCAAAGCTTGGGTTGAAGACAAAAAAGAAAAGTCGGCCGGAGCCGGGGACCCATGAGAGCGCGAAGCGAACTCTCATGGGGCGGCGAGGCGGGCCCGCGAGCGCCTCGTTACACGAGGCGACTTGTGGGCTTTCGTTTTTGCTGAACTTACTTCTTTTTTCCCAGTATCTTAAACATCTTGGTCCCGCACTTCACGCATGTCCCCTTCATCGCGCGGCGACCCCCCTTCATGTCCACTTCCTTCGCGTCCTTCATTTCGCGCTTCTCGCGACACTTCACACAGTACCCGATTTCTGCTGCCATACGCACAAAAAATTTAACTAATAGACTATATATCTATTGTAGCCCGCCTCGAGGGGTGCCCATAGGGGGGAGTGGATAACACCGAGGGCTTTTTTATTTCAAAAAGTGTGTTAGGGTGCGAAGAGCAACTACAAAATAAGGAGTCGACACATGTTTACTGGAGAAGAAAAACAACGGAAAATCGTTGAGAAAGTCATTGCGGCAACGAGGAAGGGCGAGATTCTCTGGCTCAAAGGCGGAACTACGTTTGATGCCATCTATTTCGCAAGATGGCGTGGCTATGCTCTCTTAGCAAGATGGCTCCAAGACGAGACGTTGTTCAGTGTGCGTTCTCTTCGTAATAAAGAGCACACGGTTCATATGTCATATCGTGTGATGGATGGGCTTAGAGAAGTTATTCTCGATCAGATCGATCCACATTGGAGAAAGGTAACTTCTCACACCCCAATATCCACAGCATCTCGATAGACCAGCGTCAATAATCGTGCCACGCTTTTGCGATGAGACTCTCGCGATCGATCATGCGC
>JACQKA010000005.1 GCA_016204805.1 Candidatus Kaiserbacteria bacterium
AAGATGTTGTCGTGCACGAGAACGTGCGGGGGAAAGGGTTTGGGCGGATGCTTATGGAAAAGGTAATCGAGCGAGCGCGTGCCCGAGGTGCCACGATGGCGCAACTTAATAGCAGGCCCACGCGCGAAGCCGCAAATGCGCTCTACCAAAAGCTCGGCTTCAAACTCCACGAAACGAACTCATATTACTTGAATCTATAGTTCGTCAGCACAGTTAGTCAATGTTACTATCATTTTCGGACCAATAGTGGTTCAAACAAATTGAACATCGGGAGTCTGTCATGCTACGAGCGGAAAGCCCGTATCGCGCCGCGCACATACAGCCGCGGCTCATCGCATGGTTCACGATGGTGCACATACTCGCCCTTGCGGGCCTTGTGCATCTCGTTCAAATGCTGGTCGCAGGATTCTACGCGTCCACACTCGCGACGCTTACACTAGCGACGACACTTTTCTTCCTGCGTCACCTTTCCATTACGGTGGGAGCGCATCGTTACTATTCCCACCGCTCGTTCAAGGTTTCGAATCCATTCGTGGAGTATGTGATGGTGACGCTCTTTACGGGGTGTTTCCAGCACGACGTTTTGTTCTGGGGAGCGAAGCACCGCGACCACCATCGCTTCTCGGACAAGTTGGGCGATCCGTACTCAGTGAAGGACGGGGCCGGTCACGCCCACACGTGGTGGATTTTCTACGACATACCTGTCAAGCCTGGAACAGCGCCGGACCTTGAGGTGAATCCGGTTGTACAGTGGCAACGGCGTCATTACCTCAAGATCGCTATAGCGGTTGCATTCGTCGTTCCAACGGCTCTCGCCGCGCTCTGGAGCGATGCGCTCGGCGGATTCCTCGTCGCGGGGTGGTTGTGCCTCGCCGTGCAATACCACGCAACGTGGTGTATTAACTCTGTTGCCCATCTGTGGGGTGAGAGGCGATACGGGCATCCGACAGCGCGGAGCCTTCCGATGCTCGGTATCCCGACGGTGGGCGAATCGACTGCGCATGACCGGCACCATAAATGGCCTCGGGATTACCGGATCCTTCCGGGGAGTATCTGGGACATCGGCCAGTGGGCCATTCTGCTCGGAGCGAAGCTTGGCGTTTTCTACGATTTGAAGACGTTCAGCGACCCTGCGGATTGAACTGCAGTTAGTTTTCAGACCCGATGTTCGACTGGTCGCTCTTGGCCGTGGTAGCCGGAGCGATCTTTTCTTTGGACGAACTCACTTTTCCCAGTAATCTGCAGACATGCGCTACATCTCGACACGGGGGAAGGCCGAACCGTTCGACTTCGCTCACGACAAGCCGAAGGGATTTTCGGAAATATTGCTTGAAGGGCTCGCGGCCGATGGGGGTTTGTACGTACCGGAAGCATACCCGCAGGTTTCTGCAGATGAACTTACCGCGATGCGCAGGATGACATATCCTGAGCTTGCGTTCGCAATACTCTCAAAATATGCGGACGATATCCCGGCAGACGATTTGCGAAGGATCGTGAACGAGACGTACACGAAAGAAAATTTTGGAAGCAAAGAGATCGCGCTGGTAAAAAAGCTTGAAGGGAATTTTTATCTCCTTGATCTTTGCCAAGGCCCAACGCTCGCGTTCAAAGATATGGCACTCCAATTTCTCGGACGGCTCTTTGAGTATGCGCTTACAAAGAAAAATGAAACGCTGAATATTCTCGGCGCAACATCTGGCGACACGGGTTCTTCGGCCGAATATGCAATGCGCGGCCGGAAAGGCATTCGGGTTTTTATGCTCTCGCCACTCGGGCGCACGAGCGAGTTCCAGCGCAGGCAGATGTATACACTGCAGGATGAAAATATTTTCAATATTGCTACCCGCGGAACGTTCGACGATTGTCAGGACATAGTGAAGCAGATAAACGGGGACGCGGAATTCAAAAAGAAACATCACCTCGGCGCGGTGAATTCGATCAATTGGGCGCGAATTGCCACACAGGTTGTCTATTACTTTCGGGGATATTTCAAAGCGACGGATTCGACCCGCTCACCGCAAGCGAAATCGAACAGCGGGCAAGTTTCTTTTGCAGTGCCGACAGGAAACTTTGGAAACATTCTCGCGGGATATGTTGCGAAACGCATGGGACTTCCCATCAAGCATTTGATTCTTGCGACCAACGAGAACAACGTGCTCGAAGAATTTTTCAAAACCGGTGTGTATCGCCCAAGAATCGGGAAGGAAGTGCACGCGACATCGAGTCCCTCGATGGATATTTCGAAGGCTTCGAATTTCGAGCGGTACGTATTCGATTTTGTCGGTCGTGACACGAAGCGGATGGCAGAACTCTGGGGAGATTTGAACAAAAAGGGTTCGTTCGAGATCTCCAGTGATGAACGCACGCGTACGACAGAAAACGGATTTATTGCCGGTTCAAGTACGCACGCGGATCGTCTCGCGACGATTCGGTCAGTTTATGAGAAATACAACGTTCTCATCGATCCGCACACCGCCGACGGAGTGAAAGTCGGATTGGAGCATCGGCAAACAGTAGTGCCGCTCGTATGCATCGAAACTGCCCAGCCCGTGAAATTTGCCGCAACCATCCGCGAGGCGATAGGGCGGGAACCGGCGGTACCTGAGAAATTCAAGAAACTTGGGGTATTGCCGGAACGCTTCCAGATATGTGACGCCGACGCTGAAGAGGTCAAGCGGTTCGTCGCGGGGGCCATTATTTGACCCAGCGACCTGCCTGTGGTGTAGAACAGCTACGCCTTTGCGTCCTGCTATGCTGGTTTACATGAATCGGGCGCTAGTTATAGCGGCTGTCTTGGTTGTTCTCGGCGGCGGCTATGCACTATACAAAGGACTCACACGATTACCGTCTGTATCCGATGTGTTCTCCGGAGCCCGCGTCGCAACGGCGACGGAGAAAGAAGAAACCGACACATACGTGGTTGACGCCAAATACCCGCAATTTGATATCGCGTCCATCGACGCAAACATCGAAGCTGTCGTTGAGGGAGCGCTGACACAGTTTAAAAATGACGTCGCGCTCGGACCTCCGCCTCCCGATTCGGCAGTTTCGCAGTACGAATTCCAAAGCATGTTTGATTCGGCGTATGTTGGCCCCGATGTCGTGAGTGCGAAGCTTGTCTTTTCGACCTACATGGGGGGCGCGCATGGCATCGCGTCAATCTACGGATTGAACTATGATCGTGAGACAGGGAGAGAGCTCACACTCGACGACGCACTCGCGATGATTGGCCTCTCGCTTACGGAAGTTGCTGAGCGCGCAAAGGCGGAGCTCACGGCAAAACTCGGTTCCGACATTATTTCTCCAGAGGGGGCGGACCCGACACCGGAGAATTATGCGACATTCATCGTGGGTCCAGAGCAGGTGACCTTTGTCTTTCAGGTGTACCAAATTGCGCCGTACGCCGCTGGTCCGCAGGAGGTCTCGTTTACGCGAGTCGATTAGAGGTCTTGCACTTCATCTTTCCTTCATATTGAAGAGGGTAATGTTATTATGTATGCGACACAAGCTTCACATTCGTGCATTTTTCAATAAGGATCCGGGACACAGCCAGGCAAAGGTCTACGATCCTCCGGAAGAAC
>JACQKA010000049.1 GCA_016204805.1 Candidatus Kaiserbacteria bacterium
CTGCTGGATTTGGGGAGTATCGACCCTCTCCGAGTCGAAGCTAACGCGTTAAGCAGACCGCCTGGGTAGTACGGTCGCAAGACTAAAACTCAAAGGAATAGACGGGGGCTCGCACAAGCGGTGGAGCGTGTGGCTTAATTCGTCGGTAAGCGAAGAACCTTACCAGGACTAGAAATCTCACTGGATGCCCTATGAAAGTAGGGAGGCCTTCGAGGCTGTGAGACAGGTGATGCATGGCTGTCGTCAGTTCGTGGTTTGCACTGTTCCCTTCAGTGGGGTAACGAACGCAACCCTCGTTGCCTGTTATATATGTCAGGCGAGACTGCCCCCTCACGGGGGAGGAAGGTGGGGATGACGCCAAGTCCGCATGTCCCTCTGACGTCCTGGGCTGCACACGCGCTACAATCGCCGTTACAAAGGGGCGCAATGACGTAAGTCGGAGCAAATCCTTAAAAGCGGCGTCAGTTCGGATTGAGGTCTGCAACTCGACCTCATGAAGCCGGAATCGCTAGTAATCGTAGATCAGCCACGCTACGGTGAATACGTTCTCGAGCCTTGTACTCACAAATAAATGCGCCCGGCAGCGCATAATTCTAGGTGGTTAAAATCCACTCCTCTTCTCCGTCGGAAGAGCGTAGCTGAAGGATAGGACCAACTCCGCGAGGAATGGTCTGAAGGATCCAAAAGCAAAACGCAGCCTATAGAAAAAACAGCCGTATCGACCCATCACCGACAGGCGGTGAGGATGGGGAAGATGCTCAGAAAGCTGTGTAGGATGTGTGGAATAGAATCATGCGTGACCCGGGGAGATCCAGTTTTCCACAGAGTAGTGATTGACCTGAATTGACGGGTCGTCAATTCAGTGTACTATAACAGTATTATGGCGCAATCAAAGAAAATTGGAAGTCAGCTGAATCGTAGTACTCCGTTGTTTCGAAAGAACAATGGAGGAAGGATGAAACCTAATGTATTATCTGCAGATTATATCGTTGGATTAACTGATGGCGAAGGGAGTTTCTCGGTCTACCTTAATCCTCCAAACAAAAAACACTACGCTATACATTATAGAGTTCAGTGTCGTTACTACATCAAGATGCGAGAAGATGATCTTCCGCTGCTTCAGAAAGTACGTAGCTATTGGGGGTGCGGTAAAATCTACTTCCAAAAAGAATATCGGGAAAACCAGCGAAATAATTATCGATTCGAAATCTTTGATTATGATTTGCTGAGTCGAATAGTCGTGCCGTTCTTCAAGAAGAACTCACTTCAAAGCAAACGAATCAAGGACTTTGAACTTTTTTGTCAAATCTTGGATCTGGCGATGAAGAAAGAGCACCACACGACAAAAGGACTTCAAAAAATCATGGGATTAAAGAGGCAGATGCATGCATAGGACTCGCGTAGTGCGGGAAATCCGCTCGCTACGTGGGAACGTGAATGTAACTCAACATATCACATTCGCCCGTCAAGTCAGGGAAGTTGGGAGTGCCCGAAGCACATCCTCGCGATGTACCAAGGCAAGCTCAATAACAAAGACTAAGTCGTAACAAGGCACGGGTAGGGGAACCTGCTCGTGGATTTATTCCAAACGGAAAAGTTTCAAACGCACTGCGTCTTGAAATTAACCGGTCGGTTCGTATGCCTCAATTGAGCATATGAAGACAACGATGCTGTGTCTCAAAACTGGCATCAGACATTCGGGAAAGACCGATATAGTGGACGGAACAAAAGAGTGTGTATAAAATTCACTGAAATTCCACCAGCTGCGTCGTTGCAGACTCCGGTGCTCCCTTCGCAATATGTCTAATATTGCTCGGTTCGCTCCTCGTCTGCGCCTAGCATCTGGCGTTTTTTAGCAAATTTTGTGTAGTAGAATGCTTGCATGGAAGAAGTTCAAACATCAAATGGCATGGCAATACTTTTTGCCGTGCTGATCACACTGGGCGTCGTCATGCTCGGTGGTTTTGGCCTGTACTATTTTTTCGCACCGCCGCCAGAGATGTCGCTCCAGGAGGCCGCCGACCGACGTACGAAAGAAAAAGAAGCTTTTACAGAATCCGAACGGCAGGCATTCGTCGAAGCGGCAAGGACAATTCAGTGTGGTGCGGGCATAAGCGGCGCTTTGTGCCGGCTCGGGCAGGGTGCGTGCGACACAGCGCTCGGCTCGTATTTTTGCTACACCGAAGGCCGCGACACGGGCGATTGATCACACGCCCGCCTGCCACGTCAGGATGAATTGGAACGGGTGGAGTAGCATGATTATGTTGAGCGTGAGGTTATCACGGATGATATAGCCCACGATCAATTCCATCGCAAGCGCGAGGCCGATGGTGACCAAAAACGGCAAACGCCGTGCGATTATAAATCCGACTACCATGAATACCGTATCCATGATGGAATTGACGATGCTGTCGCCGTAATAATCGAGCGATATGGTGGCTTCGCGGTACCGGTTGATGACGAAGTCGCTGTTTTCGAGCACTTCCCACGATGCGGCGAAAGACACCGCGGCGAAAAGCCGTAGCAATAGCGGTGCTTTCGGAAAGAGAAGCCACGATATCCAGTAAAAAATAAATCCGTGGATTATGTGCGAGAACGAATACCAATCAGCGATGTGCTGGGAGTTCTCCGGACTTATAACGACACCGTGCCATAGCTTTATATAATCGCAGGTGCATATCGACGGGTGTCCCATTACGTATAATAGAGCGGCTTGGACCGCAAAGAGCGTGAGGATGCCTCCGGCATAAGCCCACGCGGGTAGGCGATAGCGCTTGCTCATGTAATAACTGTAGCATGCGAAAACTACACAAATTGGGGGGTTTTTGTTATAGTTCGTCTGTTGCGCGCGTAGCTCAGCTGGTTTAGAGCACTCGACTGATAATCGGGAGGTCATAGGTTCGAATCCTATCGCGCGCACCAAGATGTATTTAGCCACTGCGTAAGGTAGACTGCCCAAAGCGGAAATAGGAGAACATATGGCAAAACCAAAACTCATCATTTTTGCCTCCGGTACCAAGGATGGCGGGGGATCTGGATTTGAGAAGCTTGTTACTGCGAGTCGCAGTACCGTTCTAGATGCGGATATTGTCGCGGTGATTTCCAATCACGAACACGGCGGCGTGCGTCAACGTGCGGAGCGGCTCGGCATTCCATTCCGGTACTTTAAACTCGAAGGCGGATCTTTGGCGCAAGCGGCTGGCTATCAACGTATCGTGCGTGAGACCGGGGCAGAGTGGGTTATACTTTCGGGCTGGCTCAAGCTGGTTCTTGGACTCGATCCGCGCCGGACATGCAACATCCATCCGGCACTGCTCTCCGCGCTCGCTGGACGATTCGGGGGGAAAGGCATGTACGGTCACCGTGTGCACGAAGCAGTGAAGACCGCGCATGATGATGGCGAAATAGGCGAGTCAGGGTTTTCGATGCATTTTGTCACTAATGAATATGACCGAGGTCCCGTGTTTGCAGAAATACACGCGCCGCTACACCGTGGCATGACTGCAGATGAGATAGGCAGGGTCGTGAATGCGCTCGAGCATGCATGGCAACCGTGGCTTACGAACTTGGTCGTGCATGGTGAGATCAGTTGGGATGGCAAGAATCCGGAGTCACTGCGAATTCCGAAAAACTTGTACAAAACAATTACCGTGATATAGTACTGATGCCGCGAAAATAGCGGTATTGAAAAAGAGGAAAGTCTAAATGACAGACAAAACCGACAACGGACCCGTCGATCTCAGCAAGGAGGTCGAAGGGACATGCGTTTTCTTCGGTTCGGCCTATGGTTTCTTTAGGGCACCGGGGATGGAGAAGGACATCTTTGCCCACATCACGACGCTTCCGCGGGAGGGTGACAAGTTCGTTCGTCCTGCGAATGGCGGTCGGGTCAAGTTCCGCTGGGGCAAATGCGCCAGCGATCTGACCAAGCTCGAGGTCGCCAAAGGAGTCATCGTGATCGATCGGCGCATGGGCAAGGCTCACAAAGCCGCCTAGTCGGCGAAATTGGGGAGGCCGCGTTCACCGCGGCCTCCTTTTTTCATGCTGGACAATATACAATGCAACAACATGGGCATGTGGTGAAATTGGTATACACACTGCGTTCAGGTCGCAGTTCCCGCAAGGGAGTGGAGGTTCAAGTCCTCTCATGCCCACAACAAAATTACACCAACCACCGATGTCAAGGTGATACCTTGACATCGGTGGTATAAGGCCATCTGTCAGTTAGGTGAGAGAGAGTTGGCGATTCATCTCCGCAGCGAGTGCCCTAACAAAGTCGGCAATTATCGGCTGTTGATCCACGGGAAGAAACACGCTCAGTTCTGTACGAAAATTTATGGAACGGGCATCAAAGATGATGGCATCTCGGAGGGTTGCAAGTCGAGTCTTTTGTTCTGACGTGAGCATTCCTCTTCGCATAATGAAGTATAGATCGTAGAAATCTCGGGGTTTTTTTCTCTTGATTAATGCACCAAATATTTTTTCCTCCACGAGATCGGACTGGGATAAATGTATGAGCGTGTAGGTGGGCACGAAGTCATTTGCAATACTGTCAACCTCCCCGAGAATAGCTCGACCATTCCTAGTTGATACGTTGATCTCCATGCCCACGGGTTGAAAATCGGACATAGATGGAGCCGAAAATTCCGCTCGTCCAAAGTATCCTCCTAGTGTAGCGTCTGACTTTGCATCGAGGTCGACGTGAATCCCCGATCGTTGCATTACGGCGAGTGCTCGCAAAAACAAATCTTCAACAAGACCCGCCGCAGCTGCAGTTGGCACACCGAATACCGAAAAATCGAGATCCTCTGAGAATCGGGGGCTGCCATAGACGATTCGCAATGCCGTACCGCCCTTGAAGAACAGATGCTCCGCTCCTGGAAGCCGATAGAATTCTGACAGAAACTCGTGCTGAAAGTATTCACGGACTACGTTGGGAGCAACGCTTGTATGATAGCGAGTTGCGACAGCCTGGAGAACTTCTTTGGAAATCATAGAAGTGTTTGCTTGAGTATAGCAATCAGTTTGCGGTTGCCAAAGAGTGCTGCATATCGGAGAGCTTTGGCTGGATCAATCTTTTTTTTACTGAACCGGTTCATCGGTTGTTCTCTAAAAATAACTCGGTAATACAAAGCATCTACAAATGCCTTCTCCGCATCGGCAATATTAAAGGAGAATCCATTTTGGCGGATCGTGGAATAGCCGGTGAAAGCTTCTTTTTTTATTCGACGGTATGTATAGAGCTTTCCCAGTGCTTCGAATCGGCGGGCCGCTTTCGTTGAAACAGATGTGACCACATACACGGTCTCCGGTATGATTCCATGGTATGAAAGCGCAAACTCTCGAGATACATACGAAGGGCTGTAGAGTCTGTTCGCAATATATGTATCCGGCGGCAATAAATCAGGAAGCGTATAGAGACCTCGTTTCACTTTCAGTATGATGCCGCGCTTTGTATAGCGATGGAGCAGAAATGTAGCCGAAACCGTCGACACCTTGAAAAGCGCCTGGACATCTCGTTTTGAGAAAAGACCGAGTTGTTTACGCTTGATTTTAGCCACGAAATGATGCTGATTCACTAATTTAGCCATATTGCTAATATACTGAATGGACGTAAATAAGTCAACGCTACGCGTGTGCATAGAGCGAATGGCGAAAGAATTGTATCACGGTGTGGTAGGTGTGGGCTACCTCTCCCTAAAACTCGGCTGGATGTTTACGGTACCGGTCTTGAAGCGGGTCACTCCATTGAGATCAGAGCACGAAAGCGCGTAGGTGGTGCGGGCGGTGATAGGTGCAGAGGTTCTGCCGCCGATAGGTGAGAAGAAGGAGGTGCCGAAAGAGAGTTGTGCGAATGAGTCGCCATTGGTGCCGGTTACGGGGAGGCAGGAGCTGACGTTGTCAGCGCTCCAGACGACTTGGACGGACTTGCCGCGGCCGATGAGTGAGGGGACGGAGAGGCGGAGGTCTGCAGACGGGATGCCGGGTGGTGGTGTAGTTGGTGGGGGGACGGCAGTGAATTCACTGGTGCCCCCTGATGCGGCGCAGTCGGGGTCTTTGCTGTCTATGAGACCGTCGCCGTCGTTGTCGATATTGTCGGTGCACTGGCCTGCACTTGATGCCGTGTCTGCGCAGGAGAATGAGACTGACGCCCAACCGGAGGTGAGGCCGTTGCTGTCTTGTGCCATGACCTTCAGGGTCTTTGTGCCTGCGATCGAGTAGGTGCGCGACACGGTCTGTGTCGTGCCTGACGGAACGTAGCCTGATGGCGGGACGAACTGATCCACACTGCCGTCGGCGTCCCAGTCGATGCCGTAGCGGAGGGTGTCGCTGTCGGGGTCGGTTGAAGTCATCGAGATATTCTGAGCTGCGCCGACGATGCAGGAACCTCCTGACGTGAGCTGGGGCGGCGTCGGAGGATTGCCGCTCGCGGCGATGACGGTGATGGGGCAGGAGATGGATTGGGCCGGGACGGAGAGAGTGTAGGTATTTCCATCAGGCAGCGTGTAGAGCGGATCATCCCACGTGCACTGTTCGGTGTACGGGTGAGCGGGGGCGTAATAAGGATCTTGATAGGTCTTGTAGAGAATGCCGTAGGTCGATCCGAAATTAAAAGTCGCCAGTCCCGAACCAGCGGTGGTGGCGGTGCAGGTGACACTGCCGTCGGACGCGGGCGACCCGCATGAAAATAGATTTTGTGGCACGGTGACGGTCCGGGCATCTGGCGGGTTGACCGAGAGATCGACGTAATGATCGCGGGGGCCGTAGCCTGCGCGCCAGATCGGCTGGATATACACGAGGTTCTTGTCGGCGCACATGTTCTCGAGCGGTGGTTGCCCCGCCTGCAAGAGCCAGTCGCCGTAAGGGCTGTCGTTCGCGCCGCCGGAGCCAAACCAGTAGATGTCAGTATACGCATAGGGCTGCGGTGCGAAACGAACGCGGTCGCCGACGGCGACGGTGCCGGAGCAGATGGACGCGCCCGTCGCAAGATTGGTGGCATTGGCGTGATAGCTGACCTGGACATTGATATTGGAGAGGCTGAAATAATTCGGGACGTCGTTCCAAGGAGGCACGTGCTGCGAATGCAGCGTCGCCGGAATGACGTACGACCATACGGCATCTTCGGCATGGGCGAGGCGTGCGAGAGCAAAAGTTGCGGCGAGTAATGCGAGACTGACGAGGGGGAAGATGAGGTAGGTGCGATGGTGCAAGAGGTGCATATGCGATTATGATACCATGATTACCATTGGATAATAACAACACCTCCTTGAACGTCATTGGTGTAGCCTCTGCCGCCATGTCCGAAATTGTAGCCAAGCGCGTTTGAGTATTCGCCCCGCGATGCTCC
>JACQKA010000050.1 GCA_016204805.1 Candidatus Kaiserbacteria bacterium
CTCGTAATCATAGAGTGTGTTGTCCAGGTCAAGCAAGATGCCCTTGAGTGGACGACTCATGATAGAAATATCGGGCGCCCTCACCCTACTTTTGTTAGTTCTGCGGGCGGCCATAGAAAAACGTGTAAGCCACTGCGAGGATAATCGCGGTTCCAAGCTCGGTCAACAGAAGGCCGGCGATCGCGCCATTGAGCCCATACAAAGGTATGAGTGATGCACTCAGTATGAGCTTAAGCGCTTGCGTAGCGGCTATGATTATATATCTGCGTGTTGTTTCCCCCTGTGCGCCGAGCGCGTTTTCCATGACACTTTTTGGTTGGAGCAGTATAGTCAGAGCCAACAGCTGGCTCAAGAATACCGCTGACAGGTATTGGGGAAAGAATATATTGAACATGTAAGGAGCGGTGAAGCTATAGAGAGCGGTGATTACAAGTGATACTAAAAAGATCTGCTTTGCACGGAGAGGAATGCTTGCGCGGAGCTCGTCGCGCGTGCGCACTGCAAATCGGGCGAAAATGATCGGCGAAAAATTATCAAGCAACCCTCGCAGTTCTCGTATCGGGGCGATCGCGAATGTGAAGATGGCGAGTTCTACGGGTCCGACGAAATGCCACAGCAGCAGTTGATCGATCTGTGCCGCAGCGACTCCGATGCCGCCTATGATGCTCATGTGAAAGCCGAAACGGATTGCTTCTCGGGTCGCTTCCTTGTTTTCTGATGCCGCATCCACCCCCGCGTGTCGCATTGAGAGCACATACGTCACCCACCCGACCGCCAAGTTCCCCAAGAAATATGCTGTGAATACGATGATCAGGTTTTTCGTGATGAACAGCGTCGCGATCATGATGACGATCGGTACTATGGTGCGCGGCACGCCGTACCAGAACTGCGCTTTAAAGTCGGTCAATCCCGAGAAAAGGCTTTTATTCAGAACGAGTCCGTTGTATACGTTGGTGATAGCTACGAACGCCATACCAAAGCCGAGCACGGCGTTTCCCATATAAAAGTAGTAGATAGAGACAAGGGCGGTGATCACGCTCGCCGGAATGCTACTGAGCGTATACATCAAAAATAGATGCGGAATGCCGTTTTTATGTCCTTGCGCAACCATCCGTGTCCCCGAGGTCGCCAGTCCCGCAAGGGAAAAGGCGCCCACAAAACCTGCCGTAGCGATAATATATTTATAGGTGCCAAACGCGGTTGGCGTGAGAAGGTTGGCGAAGGCGATAGTGAGCACGACGCCACTCCCCACGGCGATCATGCGGCCTACGAAGAGCCACGCATTGTTGGCGGCGAACTCCACCATATCGGTCTTGGCATAACGCTCGCTCCAGCGGAGCGTTTTAAGGGTTTTTTCTTGCATGCGGCGGAGCATTATGGAATACTAGCGCGTGAAGTGCAAGTGCGCTAGGATGAGCCCACCATGAAAACAGCGCTCATTACGGGCTCGGGAGGATTGATTGGTTCGGAATCGGCTAAGTTTTTTGCGCAAAAAGGATATCGTATCGTTGGTATCGACAACGACATGCGCAGGTATTTTTTCGGTGACACGGCGAGCACGGCGTGGAACATTGCGGCACTTTCTCAAGAACTTCGCGACAGGTACGAACATCACCATGTCGACATACGCGATGAGAAATCGGTAGAGCGGCTGTTCCAGAAAAATGCTTTTGACATCATCATCCACACCGCTGCACAACCGTCGCATGATTGGGCGGCGAAAGAACCGATGACGGATTTTTCCGTGAATGCGCTGGGGACACTTGTCCTGCTCGAAGCGACCCGCAAATTCGCACCGAAGGCGACATTCATTTTCACTTCGACCAACAAAGTCTACGGCGACCAGCCGAATTATCTTCCGCTTGTCGAAACCGATACGCGATTTGAGGTGGACGAATCGCATCCGTATCATAAAGGCATTGATGAACATATGAGCGTGGACCAAACGCTTCACAGCGTGTTCGGTGCATCGAAAGTTGCAGCGGATGTGATGGTACAGGAGTATGGCCGCTATTTCAATCTCAACACCGGCGTGTTTCGCGGCGGATGCCTTACGGGACCCTCCCACAGCGCGGCGGAATTGCATGGCTTCCTCGGATACCTCGTGAAATGCATCGCGGACGGGAAGTCGTATTCTATTTTCGGATATAAAGGAAAACAGGTGCGCGACAACATCCATGCATACGATCTGGTGAATATGTTCTGGCACTTCCACCAATTCCCGCGGCAGGGCGAAGTGTACAACGCGGGTGGTGGGCGACAGTCGAATGTATCCATGCGTGAAGCGATAGCGAAAATAGAAATGCTTACCGGCAAGAAAGCGAACGTTATCTACAAAGATGACAACCGCGTCGGCGATCATATCTGGTACATTTCCGACCTCTCCAAATTCAAAAGCCACTATCCGGATTGGGACATCACGTACGATATCGACATGATTTTGAAAGAAATGTGCGCCGCGACGCCCACACGAGCGTGATGGTGGTTGATGACACGCAGACCCCCCTCACCTATACAGAGGAATGAGGTGACTATACAGAGCAGCCAAGTGTTCCCAGAAGCATGATGGCTTCATATATGAAGCCATCATCGTATGCTATGGTTATGGACATGAAAAGAAGCCGCACTCTTACGGGAAATACCCCATTCATTAGTGGTGGCTTCATATATGAAGCCACTGAACTGATTGATGGTGTAAGATAGGGGCTGTGAAGCCACCGTGAAGCCGCGGTTGCACCGTGTAACGAGTTGGGGTAGTGTGCGAGCGCATGACTACGGGAATTCGTTTTTTATTTGGCGTTATTATTTTCGCTCTGGCGGCGGTGACGTTTATAGCCATCCGCGCGGATGCGGCGACGACCACGCCGTATATGATCGGATTCTATTGTGACCCGGCGACGCAGTCGTATACGGAAGACGGTTTTTATACATTTGCATCTGACGCAGTATGCACATTTGACGGCACCAATGTGCCGCGAGATGCGGGGGTGCGCTTTGGTGCGTTGTTCCGTGGCACGGTGGGGAGCTCAACATTGGTCACTGGACATTCGCTGGGCACCGCAAACAGCAGTGTCGAATTGAACAACATGCCGGCAGATCCAATACAAGACGAATCATATTTCACCGCAATCTGGCAGGACAGAAATTTTTGGTTCACGAACGACACGACTGATTTTGTGAACTCTTTTACACGAGGCACGCCCGCGCCGCACGACAACTACGGATTCTTGAACTGGAAATGGGGAACTCCGCCTGCAACTTCGACCCCACCGTGTATAGCGGATTGCTTTTCAAATGTTGCATTTATTCCGGGGATTCAGGCGACGGAATTGTATGAGGAGAGCAATCGAGTCTGGCTCCCGGGAGTTTTTAACTACGATGCAAGCCGTTTGGCAATGAATGTGGCAGGCGAAAGCCGGAATAGTATCTCTGTCGGCGATCCAATTTTAAAAGCGTACATATTTTATGAAATTTATAATGAACTTTTTGGTTCTTTCGATGATTTAAAATCCATGAATACAATCGTGGATTGGAAAGCATTACCATATGATTGGCGTTACGACGTCAATGATGTTGTTACACGCGACCAACCTTTGAAAAATGGCACACTGCTTAATCTCGCAAACGAAATTCGCGCGTTAGCTGCGACGTCAAAAACAGGCAAGGTAACAATCATCGCGCATTCAAATGGCGGTCTCGTCGCCAAAGCGCTCATAGATTCACTTGGATCTGATGCGGAGATTGTCGACCGTCTTGTTATGGTGGGCACCCCGCAACTTGGCACCCCAACAGCAATTCCAGCCATGCTTCATGGAAGCGATCAATCTCTTCCATTAAAGTTTTTACCCATTGCGATGACCAAAGCGACCGCACGTGAACTTTCAGAAAATATGCCAGGAGCATATGGCCTGCTCCCGCTTGCGGGTTACTTTGGCTCAGTGCTCGATCCCGTGGTCGAATTCGACAATTCTTCGTCTACATCGGCCTTTCGTGCGATGTATGGAAATATGATCGATACTCCGTCAGAACTGCAGTCGTTTTTGCTCGGTGGTGATGGACGAGCCAAGCCCGCAACTGACGATACTTTTGCCCCAACGATATTGAACAGCACACTGCTGACGCGTGCGCAGGCAACACGCAATGCGCTAGAAGCGTGGACTCCACCTGCCGGCATTGAAGTCGACCAGATCGTCGGTTGGGGATTGGACACGGTTCGCGGTACGCGCTATCGCGAACGCCCTTGCCCAGCTGGCGCGGGCTGTACGACGTTTCTTGATATTGAACCCTTACTGACAGTCGAAGGAGACATGACAGTCGTGTCACCGAGCGCCGCCGCGATGGCCACAACTACCTATTATTTCGACATGCATGCGGCGAACACTGCAAGCAGCACATCATGGGTCCATGCAAACATGCTGGCCGCAGAGCCGGTGCAAAACCTACTGAAAGAAATCATCACTCAATCGCCGCGGTCAGCGCCGTTTATCACCACTACGAAACCGGTAGCAGATGCAAGCAGGCGTTTACGTGTTTCCGTACACTCACCTGTAACGCTTGGCGTGCGCGATGCGGAAGGAAGATTTACAGGTATTATATCGAATCCCGACCCCGCATCGGATATCCCTGTTGTCGTGCAAGAAATCCCCAATTCGTACTATTTCGAATTCGGCGAGGGGAAGTATACCGGCTTTGATGTGGGCACCGAACACACGCTGGTTTTTAAAGGCGCTGACGACGGTGTGTTTACGCTCGATATTGCTGAAGTCGGAAACGGCACAACCACTACAGTTACATATTCCAATATAGCAGTCTCGACGACTACCGTTGCGCAAATGAGGATTCAAGATTTGGGCAACAAAAGCGCACTTGAAATAGATGAAGACGGTGATGGGGTGATTGACGAAACTATCGATCCGGATACGAAAGGGCAAACGATACACAGGCAGCTCGAGGATTTTCGAGTTACGGTTACCAAATTCGACTTGCAAAAGAGCATAAAAAAGCATTTGATAGCGCGTTCATTCGCTGTTGAGAAAGCGATTCAGAAAAACAAAAAGAACAGTATTGTGCGGGCAAAGAAGATACTTACACAGATGGAGAAGTATATCCAAAAACGAACCGATAAGAAACGAGGCATCAAATCCGCGGATGCCAACATGTTGATAAACATGCTGAGGGCGATTCGGGGTCAGCTATAATTCACATATGCAATCCAGATTTTCTAAATGGGGATTAATGGGAGCACTGGCGTACACACTCTTCGCGGGTGCTTTTATTTTTTTCGCGAACACCTGCTCTAGTTTTGCCTGTTCGGGAATTGTTTTGCTATTAATGCTACCTTGGATTTTATTTGTTGATGAAGCAGGTTTTAGTATTTCACTTGCGGGCATAAATCTAAATGTGTCAGAAGCGACCTTTTTTTGGTCCACTGTCGTGCTGAACATTATAGTTTCTTACCTCCTCTTCGCCGCTCTTGAGCGCTGGTTGAAAAAAGGGAAATGACCTTGCACGGTGCGTGGCGTTCCGTAATAATAGTGCGCATGGCGAAGAATAAAGCGGATTCCAAAAAGAAAGCGGCAAAAAAGCCGCGTTGGGTGGCGGTGTCCGGTGGTTTTGACCCCATACACATCGGCCACACGCGCATGTTCAATGAAGCCAAAAAGCTTGGCGACAAGCTCGTTGTCATTTTAAATAACGACAACTGGCTCTGTACTAAAAAAGGCTATGCGTTCATGCCGGAGAATGAACGTAAAGAAGTGATAGAGGGGCTCCGCGCCGTCGACCGCGTGGTCTTGACCTGCCATACTCCCAATGATCCGGATCGTTCCGTCTCGCGCGAGCTCGCGAAATTAAAGCCCACTATATTTGCGAATGGCGGCGATCGCAAAAACAGCAACGATATTCCCGAAGGTGCCGTGTGCAAAAAACATGGCATTCGCATGGTATTCAGCGTCGGCAAGGGCGGCAAGGTGCAGTCATCTTCATGGCTCACAGCCAACGTGAAGAAACAGGGAAATGTCGATCCGAAAGCCGACAAAAAAGTGGCAGTCTGAAGGTACATCTGGTACAGTGTCCCAATATGAATCTTGAAAAATTTTTGCGTGGCGTGGTATTAGCCGGAGTCTTTGCCATTCCGTTTATTCCGCTCATCGTGGCGCAGTCAATGTTCTTCCCATTCATCACGGGCAAGAATTTCACGTTCCGTATCATCGTTGAAATTATCTTCTCGCTGTGGCTCGCGCTCGCATTCGTGAATCCTGAATACCGCCCGCGGCGATCAATGACGCTCTATGCGATCGCCTTTTTCGTACTGATGATCGGCATCTCTGACGTGTTCGGCGCGAATCCGATGAAAAGCATTTGGAGCAACTACGAACGCATGGAAGGATGGGTGACGCTTGCGCACCTCCTGATGTTCTTTACGGTGCTGACCTCGATGCTTTCCGAGAAAGTATGGCAATGGTTCTGGCACACATCTATCGGCGTATCGGTGTTGGTAGGTTTTTATGGCATCTTCCAGCTCATGGGATGGATCACCATCAACCAAGGCGGCCTACGTCTCGATGCGACATTCGGCAACGCCATCTACCTCGGCATCTACATGATCTTCCACCTCTTCATCACCGCGTTCATGTGGCAGAACAGGTGGCGTGAGGGTAATTTCAATTGGGGGATCGGTGTCATGTATGGATCCATCATGGCATTGCAGGCGTTCATTCTCTTCTTTACCGCATCCCGTGGCGTGATGCTCGGTCTTATCGGCGGCGCGTTTCTTTCGGCGTTGATTCTCGTCATCATGTCGAGTCAATCGAAAAACGCATGGCGGGCGAGCATGGGTGTCGTAGCCGGTATTATTGTTTTGGTCGGCGTGTTCTTCTTGGTAAAGGACGCCGCATTCATGAAAAAGATAGTGCCGCTCCAGCGTCTTGCATCCATTTCGTTCACTGAAACCACGATAGCATCCCGCTTCCTCAACGCCGGTATGGCAATCACAGGCATCAAACAACATCCGCTCCTCGGCTGGGGACAGGAAAATTACAACATCATCTTTAATAAGAATTACGATCCGCGCATGTACGGGCAGGAACAATGGTTCGACCGCACGCACAACATCATCTTTGATTGGCTCGTTGCGGGCGGATTGATAGGATTCCTCGCATATGTACTCATCTATATGGCGTCGCTCATCGCACTGTGGCGTTCGGGCGCGTTCACCATTCCCGAGCGCAGTATCCTGACTGGTCTCCTCGTCGCATACGCGTTCAGCATCTTGTTCGTATTCGACAACATCACGAGCTATATCATGTTCATGCTCGTGCTTGCATATATTGCGGTACGCAGTGAAGAGACACGGGGTATGGCGCGTTTGTTCAGCGGAGTGTCCGCACCGCGCAATACACTCGCGGCATTCGCGGGCGGCGTCGTTCTCTTAGCGGGCGGGATGGTGTGGGCAATCAACTGGGCGCCGATACAGGCGAACTGGACGCTCATTCAAGCACTGACGCCGAAATCGCCGGAGCAAGGCGGCGTCGATAAGACCATAGAACTTTTTAAGCAATCGCTTGCATACGACACGTTCGGCAATCAGGAAATCCGCGAACAGCTCGCACAGGGATCAATGAGCGCCGCCGGCGCCAATCTTACCGCAGAACAAAAACAGCAATTATTCACGCTCGCGACCGATGAAATGAAAAAACAGGAAACGTCTGCGCCCGAAGACGCTCGCTTCCCGTTCTTTCTCGGCATCTTGTACGGTGCATACGGCCAACCGCAAGAAGCACACACACATCTTGAGAGAGCATTGGAATTGAGCCCGACCAAACAGACGATCAAATTCCAACTCGCGGCAGTCAAAGCACAGTTGGGCGACACGCAGGCCGCACTCGCATTATTGAAGAGCGCCCATGAAGAGGCGCCGGATTTTCCGGAACCGCGCATCATGTATGCGGCTATGCTCGTCGAGATGGGGCAGGACGCGCAAGCGGACGCAGTCATCAAGCCGCTTATTGATTCCGGTGTGGCTGCGGACCAACGTTTGATCAATGTGTATCTCGCACGCAATCGTTTCGACAAAATAGCTGAATTGTGGGCGTCAAAAGTGCGCGCAATACCGAACGATCCGCAAGCGCGTTTCGCGCTCGCCGCGTCATATTACGCTGCCGGGGACAAGGGAAAGACGATACAAGTGTTGGAACAGGCGGCAAAGGATATACCAGCTATCGCGGCACAGACGGGCAGTTATATAGAACAGGTCAAAGCCGGCACTATTAAGATACAGTAACGCACACAGAGATTCGGCACATGGCGGAGGACGGGTGCGAGCATCAAAGAGCTTCGCTTTGAGAACCCACGGTTCTCAACGGTCTCGTGAACTCGACCTGCTCTCCTTACAGGAGCTGTACACCTTCCGGACATTTTCTTCGCAAGGCTCGAAAATATCTCGGAAGGTCTTGCGCTACTCCAAGTATTCGTAGCTCACCTCCACGGGGAACTACGGTTCCCCGACCCACTCCCGACTTTGTCGCCCGCACCAACTTCGTCTGCAACCAAAAAGTCCGTGACAATATCACGGGCTTTTGGTCTTCGACGCATCGTGGAGGACGGGTGCGAGCTCCAAAGTGAAAGTCTATGTGAGTGCAGCCGCCCTCCGCGATAAGTCGAAGCTGTGCTCAGCATAGCACGTTGCATATATACGCACATATGCTATACTCGCCAGGTGAGTGTACATAATGTGCGCAACCAAAGAAAGTCTACGAAAAGCTCCGCCTCGGCGGGGTTTTTCGTTTTTGCACCATACCTAAGCACAGCTTGGGTTTAAAGTGCAAAAACGAAAAACCGGCCGGAGCGGGGCACCCAGTGAGGTGCGAAGCAACCCTCACTGGGTCGCGAGGCGTGCTCAAGAGCACTTAGCTATTTGGTCCGCCTTGCGGCCAAATAACTTAGTGACTCGTGAGTCTTTCGTTTGCATTGACGCACTTTAATTTGTATTCTGTTTTAATGCTTTCGTGGCTTAAACAACTGGCAGGGGATGAGAATCTCGCCGCTTTTAAGCGGGCGGAACCCATTGTAGAGAAAACCAATGCTTTTGAGCCGGCTATACAAGCACTTTCCGACGAGGCGCTCAAAGCGAAAACAGATGCATTCAAAGAACGCCTCGCAAAGGGTGAGACACTCGATGCGCTCGCGCCCGAGGCATTCGCCGTTGTACGCGAAGCAGCGCACCGCACGCTCGGCCAGCGCCATTTCGACGTCCAGCTCATCGGTGGCATGGTGCTCCATAATGGAGACATTGCTGAAATGCGGACCGGTGAAGGCAAGACGTTGGTCGCGACGCTCCCGGTGTATTTGAACGCGCTCACGGGGAAGGGCGTCCATGTTGTCACGGTGAACGACTACCTTTCACGACGCGATGCGGTGTGGATGGGGCAGATCTATGCATTTCTCGGGCTCTCGATCGGCATATTGAATCACCAAGCGTCGTTTTTATACGATCCGACGCAAACAGCACAAGACGCCGAACGCGATGAAACCGGTAGCTTCCACGTGGTGCACGAATTTCTGAAATCCTGCACGCGACGTGAGGCATATGCCGCAGACATTACCTATGGCACCAATCAGGAATTCGGCTTTGATTACCTCCACGACAATCTTGAAGGGGAAGCATCGAGTCTCCGCCAGCGAGAACACCATTTTGCTATTGTCGACGAGATCGATTCCATTTTGATCGACGAAGCGCGAACGCCACTCATCATTTCCGCTCCCACCGCTGATGCTGAAAATCTCTATGAGAAATTCGCCGCAATAGCCCGCACGCTTAAGGCAGAAGAAGATTTCACCGTGGACGAAAAGCACCGCCAGATCGCGCTTTCGGATGCCGGCATCGAAAAGGCGGAAAAGGCGCTTGGTATTGAAAACATCTACACTGATGCGGGCATCAAATATGTGCATCATCTGGAAACGGCGGCGCGTGCGGAAGCGATATACCAGCGCGACAAGGATTATGTCGTGAAAGATGGCGAGATCGTTATCGTGGATGAATTCACTGGTCGTTTACAACCAGGTCGTCGTTGGTCTGATGGACTTCACCAAGCGATCGAGGCAAAAGAAGGCGTATCGATCCAGCGCGAATCGCGCACGTTCGCATCGATAACGTACCAGAACTTTTTCCGCTTGTATAAGAAACTTGCCGGTATGACGGGAACCGCGGTCACGTCATCGGAAGAGTTCTTCAAAGTATATGGACTGAACACGGTATCCATCCCGACGCATCGTGCATCGCAGAGGCAGGATCACGACGATCTCATCTTCCAGACCGAACGCGGCAAATTCAAAGCGATAGCAACATGGGTGAAATCACTGAACGAAAAGGGCCAGCCCGTCTTGGTGGGTACCGCCTCGGTGGAGAAGAACGAACTGCTCTCGGCACATTTCAAACAAGAAGGCATCCCGCACGAGATACTGAACGCCAAGAACCACGAACGGGAAGGCGAGATCATCGCGCAGGCGGGGCGCAGGGGGGCTGTCACCATCGCGACCAACATGGCTGGCCGCGGTGTCGACATCAAGCTCGGCGGCAATCCTGCGACGGACGAAGCATATGAAGCGGTAAAGAAACTCGGCGGGCTATATGTCCTCGGCACCGAACGCCACGAAGCACGTCGCATCGACAATCAGCTGCGCGGCCGCTCCGGCCGTCAAGGTGACCCGGGAGAAACGCAATTTTTCATATCGCTCGAAGATTCGCTCATGCGCGTATTCGCATCCGACATGGTGAAGCGCGTCATGGGTACCTTCGGCATTCCCGAAGACGAACCCATACACAATTCAATGATCACGAAATCGCTCGAACGCGCACAAACGCGCATCGAAGAGCTTAACTTCGACAACCGCAAAAATGTGCTCGCCTACGACGATGTCATGAATGTGCAACGCAAGAGCGTGTATGCCCGCCGCCGCTCGCTTCTCATCGGTGGACGGGAAGCAGTCGATGCCGAACTCACGCGCCTCTTCGAGAACAACCCGAATGTACAGGAGATCGTGGAAAAGAAAAAAGTCGAGCTCGGCGATGATATGTTCTACAACGCCGCTAAACGTCTCATGTTTCAGACCATCGATCTTTTGTGGGTAGACCACCTCGAAACTATGAGTTATTTGCGGGAGAGCGTGAATCTGCGGGCATTCGGACAGCGCGATCCCCTGATTGAGTACAAAAAGGAAGGTTTGTTACTATTCAAACGCATGGAAGAATTCTACAGCGCTCATGTGGCACAGATGCTGCCACAGCTTGGCGGCACCGGCGTAATACAAAAAAAAGAAGCCCCGCGTCTCGTCGAAGTCCGTGAGAGCGCAGAGGCTATTACTGCACAAGCACCCGTCGTTGGCACCAAACACGGCCGCAACGATAGAGTTACCATTACGAATGGAATCGAAACGCGGGAAATGAAATTCAAAAAAGTGCAGCCGCTCATCGCAAGTGGAGAATGGAAGATAGTGAAATAGACGCCCCTTGAAGAAAGTTTTCTAAGGCATAGAATGCATAGATGGAATTGGTGCCAACGATTGGACTCGAAATTCATGCGGAACTCAAAACCGCAACCAAGATGTTTTGCCGTTCTAAAAACGATTCCAGCGAAACCAACCCCAATGTGAATGTCTGCCCCGTGTGCATGGGGCATCCAGGGACGCTCCCTGTCATAAATAGGGAAGCGATTCGACACGTGCTCCGAGTGGGTGCCGCAATAGCCGGTACATTGGCAGCTTATACGGAATTTGACCGCAAGAATTACTTCTACCCCGATCTTCCTAAGGGCTACCAGTTGAGCCAGTACGCATACCCGCTCGTATCGGGCGGTTCCTTGAACGATATCGCGATAACGCGTATTCACCTTGAAGAAGACACCGCCGGCTCCCTTCATGACCCCAAGACGGGTTCGACGCTCGTCGATTACAATCGTGCAGGTGTGCCGCTTATGGAACTGGTGACCGAGCCGGTCATACATTCTGCAAATGACGCGGGCAACTTCGCCCGAGATTTCCAATTAGTCATTCGATATCTCGGTGCCAGCGATGCAAACATGGAAAAAGGAGAGATGCGCGTCGAGGCGAACGTATCAGTCGCACCCGTAGGGGAGCGCGGGACAAAAGTGGAAATAAAGAACCTGAACTCATTTCGTTCAGTCGAACGTGCCATTGAATACGAAGTAAAACGTCAGACTGAAGTACTCGCATCCGGTGGCAAGGTTGTGCAGGAGACGCGTGGCTGGGATGAGGCGGCGCAAAAGACATTCTCACAACGTGTAAAGGAGGGCTCCGCTGATTACAGATATTTCCCAGAGCCTGATTTGCCCAAATTGGTCCGTAGCGCTATCAAAGGGCTATCAGATGATGAAATCAGATCTTCGCTCCCAGAACTCCCTGCGGCTCGTTTTGCGCGATATGCTTCGTTAGGTATCGTACCTGATGACGCAGGGCTCTACGTACGGGAGCCTTGGATAGGTGCCTTCTTTGATGCGGTCATTGCGACAGGTCATTTTAAGGAGGCATCTGCCGTGCAAGTCGCCTCAAATTACATTGCAACTGATCTGATGAAGCTATGCCGAGATTCCGGAAAAACAGAAACGCAATTTGAACATGACTCGTCAATATCGCCAGAATCTTTTGCACAGCTCATCGCGATGATTTTGGATAAAAAGATATCATCCCGCGCTGCAAAGGACATACTTGCGATCATGTTTGCGCAGGGTGGAGCGCCTGCAGAGATAGCTGGACGCGAAGGACTGGAGCAGAAAAGCGACGAAGATGCACTTTTGCCGGTTGTTCAGCAAATCATCACTGAAAATCCTACAGTCGTAGCAGCCTTTAAGGGGGGGAAGCAGGAGGCGCTTCAATTTCTTATGGGCCAGGGAATGAAGCTCACAAAGGGCGCGGCTGATCCTAACGTCCTTCGAGAGTTGCTCGTGAGGCAGTTGCAATAATCCCCAATCCGAGTTGCTATCGCTGGCAGACATTCTCGGCACTTGTATAATGTCAGCATGAATCAAGACGAGCTTATTCTCGAAGGTAAAACATACGTCTCGTCTAAACGAGCAGCGCAGTTGACCGAATACGCGCAGGACTATATTGGCCAGCTGTGCAGGGGCGGGATAGCTGACGCGCGGCGGGTAAACGGGCTTTGGTACGTCACACTCGCATCGCTCGAGAAGCATAAGACCACCTCGGCGGAAATAAAAGCACAGGCATTTGCACACATGGCGAATGTCGAACCTACAAGCCAAAAAACCGATACCATACTGTCGTTTTCGGGCGAGGAATACGTCTCATCCCGTCATGGAGCTGAAATTACCGGTTATAATCCAGATTACATAACCCAACTTGCCCGCGCCGCCAAGATTCGTTCCCGCCAGGTCGGGAGCAGGTGGTATGTATCAAAAGTTGATGTTGTTGCAAACAAAGAGAAGAACGACGCACTTCTCGCCGCAGTACAGACTTCTGCAGTAGGATTGGCAATACCGATACCCGAACAGACTATTGTTCACAACAAAAAAGACGAACCTGCCTTTGAGAAGCGTGAGAGTGAAAGCCACCTACCGCTTATGCCGAATATATCTAAGCCTCCAGAGTTTTCAATCCCCACGGCTCCTGTCAATACAGCTGAATCAGAACCCCAGCTGTATAAAATCGTTACCCCAACATCGATACACACACCAACGGGTTCTATAGCATCGATTCCCGATAAAAAATACGCTTCATACGGCTTTTCAGGGGTAAGGCCAATCGCGTCATCGCAACCTCTGCGCACGAAGAAACCTCATCTGGGCAACATCATCGCCAGCATTTTCGTGGTACTGGCAGTCGTCGGGGGAAGTTTCTATGGTGCGAAGATCGTTTCAGGTAGTTCCCAGGAGTCTTTGGTTGCGATGGTAGCGATTCTCGATCCTCGATCTACTGCGGGTGCCACATGGTACGGCAAGGCCCTTCGTGAGCTCGTTGCGGCTGTCGAGCCACTAGTCACGACAGAGCTCCACTACGTTCGTGGGGAGTAACATTTGACCCGTCTTGCTTTGTGCCGATGGTTTGTGGCTATCCACAGTTTTCTGGTGGAGGATGGTCAAGTATGCGAACTATCTAATAAAATATAGATACATCGCATATACGAACAGATATGAAAAGCATAACCTCTGACGGAAAGAAATACCTACCTGCACTTGAAGCAGGGAAATTGATCGGTGTTAGTAGGGATTACATTGGACGGTTGTGCCGCCAAGGAATAGTGCACGGCAAAAGAATCGGTACATTCTGGATTGTCGAAGAAAATTCACTCAAAAACTATGCTTATTCAGCTGTAAAAGCCAAAATTGAGCGTAGAGAGAGCCTTGTACGGGCTCGTACGGCTGCATATAGTGCCCAGAAGGTCTTCAGAGATGGTGTTCAAGCATCGCAAAAACAAGAGACACGAATACCCGACAACAAGCTCGCCTCATTGAGTACGTGGCATGTGGAAAAACATGCGGCGAGCGCACTGAATTTCTTTCACACACAAAGCAGATCCCCGATAACATTTTCTGCAACAGCACAGATGATCCCACCATCGACCGCGCATCAACTCACTGATCTTTTGCATAAAATCATCTCGCTCATCATGATATTCATTCTGGTATTCGGTTCGTATGCAGTGATCGATCATCGCTTCGCATCATTCGCGCGAGAAACTTTTTCGAAAACGCGTATGGCAATCATGAATGCCCCATACATACTTGTGAACGGGCTCGACGCCGTAGCGATTGCGTCACGATCACAGCAATTGGCCAGTACAGTTTCCAGTGACGTTATCAGTTTTTCCGATGAACATTTCAGCAATGCGATCACCGAAGCCGCACGCGCAGTGCATAGTGCGGTAGACACCGTCGTCACCACGGTTCTCTCCGGCATCAGGGACACAGAATCTGTCGTGGAAGTCGAAATCGTGCCGCTAGAAGTGCATCAGTAGGGGAAAATCGTACCTATTTTTTCAGGAGAAGTTCCTCCTGTTTGGCCTGTAGAGTATCGTTGGGGCGGGGAATGGGACTCCTGGACCAATTTTTCTCGAATTTCGGCATGTATTTTGATCAGAGAGATATCCGAATCAATATATGAGCCATATAAAGATCCGATTGGCGCAAGGTTCAACCTTGCGCCGTGAGGTCGAGCCTCACGATTTTTCCACAAAAGCGAGACCTGCAGGCATGTACGCATGTTAGTATGAGCAGTATATGAAGCGCATGCAATTCCCGGTCGGTGCATATTTTCATGTCTCAAATCGCGGTGTCGATAAAAAAATAATTTTTTCCGAACCAACAGACTATAAACGATTCATCGCGTATTTATTTTTACTCAACACACAGGAAAAATTGCGGGCAACGGACCTTATCGAACGCCATGGACTTGATGATGTGCTCACCTATCCTATCAAAAAACCATTGGTCGCAATCGGCGCGTATTCTCTGGTGCCGCACGCATTTCACGCATACATGACGCCGTTGGTGAAGGGGGGGTTATCAAAATTCATGCAACGATTGCAGACAGCGTATACAATGTTTTTCAATGAGCAACGTGGACGTAGCGGCGTGTTATTTCAAGGGGCATTCAAGGTGAAAAATATTGCGCGCGAGATCGAAACAAAATTTATTTTTTCGTACATGCATCTGTGTGCGGCGACATTGATCGATCCTGATTGGGTGAGTATGGATGCGCGCGATTTTCTTCGCGTGCGCGATGACGTGTCAACGTACCCCTACTCAAGTCTGCATGAGTATATTTCAAAGAGACACGCGATTACGGATCCGTCTAAATTTCCCACATTCATTGCCGGCGCACGTAGCGTTGATGATCAGATCAGTTTCTGGATGCGTTCGCGCGATGAGGGTATGGCGTCTGGATTCATACTGTGAATCAGGGAGTCCAATGTCAATACAGGAAAACAAAATCTGGTGTAGACGAGATACGCAACTATATAGATTCTCGGGTTCAAGGTAACGATATCTCGGCATTTTGAAGTTGCAGTTGTGATTGCGCCGGTATCGGCACAATGATCCTATGTCAAACTTCCCGAAAACCAGGCACATCTCTGATGTGCAGTATGTTCTGACGGGATAGCGCGGGGTCGTAGACAGTTTCTAATAACTCACGCCGTGTCGTGGGGAATCTGCCAGCTGAAAAGAAGTGTGGACTTGTCCACACTTTTGAAAAACATTTTTCGGATGTGCTCCGAAAAAAGTTATCATATAAACATATTTCGGATGGTCGCCATGAAATTATTTGTGGAAAAAGATACACAAAAAATCGAAGAAGAGTTCATTAGTGCAAAGGAAGCGGCGCGCGAGTTTGGATATAACCCAGACTATGTCGCACGTCTTTGTCGTAAGGGCAAGTTCGAATCACGCCGTCAGGATCGTCAGTGGTATGTAAACCGTGCCGCCGCACAAACCTTTTTCATTGCCCATGCAGAACGCATTCGTAAACATCGCAATGAGCTTTCCAGAGAACTGAGTGCTGTGGAAATTCATATGCCATTTTCGGGTTCCCAGGAGCTTGTTTGGCACGATGGTCTCACTGATTATGACCTACGCATGCGTGTTGCACCTCGCAGTCTGCGCGCTCTTCTTGCTTTAAAAACTCGCACATCCCACACTCACGCACTCGCACATTCATTACTGAATAAGAAAACAGTTGTCGGTGTTGTTGTACTGTTCCTGTGCGTATTTGCACTTACGTCTAACGTTTCGAGTATTTCGACCCGCATCCCACCAAACGTATTCACTGCTGCAGCAACGAGCGCCAGCGGTTCTTGGATCTCTCAAACACTGTGCTCCTACTTCTCCCTCTGCTCCGATTCCGGTGCAGCGCTCACCCGAGCCGCACGTGATCGCGCGTACGAGCCGGTCATTGTCATTGAAAAGTCAAAAGCCGCGGCACCTGCCGTATCAGTCCAATCTGCGCCGTCATCTGTCGCTCGTGTGGTGCAAAACATCACGCAACCTGTTATCGAACGCATCATCGAACGCGCGAGCGCATCCCCGCTTGCAGGCTCATTCATCACCGACGCACTCCTCGTCAGCCGTCTCGGCGATCTCGAAACCCGCCTCAACCAACGCATTAGTTCCATCCCCGGACCTATGTCCGGTGGCGGTTCATCGGCACCGGTCTATATCAACACCTTCGGGCTCTCGCAGAAGATCGATCAGCTCGACTCGGTTACCATCACCAATCCGACCATATCAGGCGGCTCCGTGGTCGCTACCTCCCTTAACGGCCTCCTCGGTATCGGTAACGGCGGCACCGGCACGACCACCTTCACCCAAGGGTGGATCTATTCCGACGGCGGCACCAACACGCTCGCCGCCTCAACGTCGCCTACCGTGCTCGCTATCATCGCGACATCGACATCCGTAGCTTCGCAGCTTCCCTACGCATCATCAACCGCGCTCACCGTCTCCGGTACCGCATATTTCCCTGCCGGTATCTGGAATGCGACCGGCAACGTGGGCATCGGCACCACCTCTCCGTATGCAAGACTCTCGGTTGCAGGTGAAGCTGTTGCGGCGTATGTCAGCGCCACCTCGACCACTGCCACCTCGACGTTCGCGGGCGGCATCCTGGGAACACGCGCGCCGACCCTTCCGCACACGTTCTCATCCTGGCTGACTGGTGCGTCAAACGCGCAGGCGCTCACTGCGGCGCTCGTCGTGAACCCCGCTTCGGCAGTGGCGGACAGCAACCTCATATCGGCATCCGTGGGAGACTCGGTCCGGTTTCTCATCGATGCAGAGGGCGATATCTTCGTCAACAACATCACATCGGTCGGCTCCGTAACGCTCTCGACGACGTCCGCTTCCACCTTCACGGTGGAAGGCAACACGACCCTCGGTGATGCCATCACTGATGTCACGACGGTGAACGGCACGCTCACCGTAGCGGGAACGACCACCGTGGCTTCAGTCGCAGGAAAGTTCGGTGTCGGTTCGACCACCCCTTTGGCAAAGCTCTCGGTGCATGCGAACGATGGGGAAACGAATACGACGCTGTTTGCAGTCGCCAGCTCAACCGCAAGCGCCACCACGACGCTCTTCTCCATCTCAAACACGGGTGCGATCACCTCGACTGCCGGTAGCGCACACACGCTCCCCTACGCCTCATCAACCGCGCTCACCATATCTGGCACCGCCTCCACATCGAACCTCACCGTCTCCAATACCACCCAGCTTTCAAACAACCTCACGGGACCCTTGCAGGCGATCGGTGGTCTCGTCTCCGCATCCTCCTCACTCTCCGCCTTCTACGGCGGCACCGGCATCACCAGTCCATCCGCCGCTCAGATCCTCCTCGGCAGCTACACAGGAGGAGGCTGGCAACAACTCGCCACCTCATCGTTAGGCTTGCTGACGACGAATGTCACCGAAGGAACCAACCTGTATTACACGGACGCGCGTGTGCAATCATTCGTCCACGCATCGAGCACCATCCCCAAGACCTACACGAACAATACGTTCACTGGCTCCAACATCTTTTCGATCGCGACGACAACAGGGAAACTCTCCTCATACTCCTTCGTCGAGACTCCCTATTTCAACGCCACCTCAACGACCGCTTCGCAGCTTCCCTACGCATCGACGACCGCTGTCACGGCGAC
>JACQKA010000054.1 GCA_016204805.1 Candidatus Kaiserbacteria bacterium
CTGATGCATTATTTGATAATTCATTCTATATGACCAATGGCGAAACCAGTTCGAGCAACGCAGTTATAGCAGTAGCACTCGTAGTGATCGTACTGCTCGTCTTGGGAGCTGTCATATGGTTTAGCAGACAACCCGCTCCGACACCGAGTCCGCAGCCGGGCGCTACCATCGATGTGAATCTTCCCGGCAATCCTCCAGCACCTTCTCCGTCTCCTTCGCCTTCGACGTACTAGTAGTTTCTACAAGGTTCAACCTTGTACCGAAAGGTGCTTCTGTCTAGCCAAGGTTTAACCTCATCTCCCCTTGCCTCTTTAAGTGACTGCTTTAGCCGGCAAGTTCGGTACGTGAAGACTGCACGAGAGAGGGGACCGATGAAATGATTTTCTCTATTTCTACCATTCCGAGAACCCCTTCTGGCAAGCGTATGGAAGTCATAAAATTGGATATGAGCGGGCGCGCAGACTCAAGAATGGCGGCCTTATTCTCGGTCAACAGCTCGTTCAACGTCTCAACGTGTTCGGGCAGGACCTGCTGCGCAACGAGGTCCATCTCTATGCCTGGCAGGGGATAGTCTTGCGGCATGCGTTCATTTTTGTTTTTCGCAAGCCACGCCACAGGGTATGAAAGCTCGATTGCGTCGCCTGCTTTATAGGGGGGTTTCGTATTCAGATCATCCAAGTCGTCATAGAGTTGATACAGCCTGCCAAGCGCTTCTCCGGTTTGTTTCATCTGCGCCCTGCCTGGCGGATCCAAATTTTGAAGGATCGCCGAAATATCGAGCGGATACGACATGAGAGCGCTCGTTTTTTGATACGCTTGCGAGAGACACCAGTTCGTCCACGATAAATGAGACGGTTTTTGAGTAATGATCCGATCGGCGAATTGCCCTTGAATCATCCGCTCTTTCGTGTCAAGAGCAGATATTCGAATAAGCCCCTTCTTGCTTTCAGAAATGCGCAGATTTTCGATGTTCTTATCGTGTACAGACAGCAGGTACGTTGCAATAAGATCCGACATTGCCGCAGAAGCAAGCCGCTCATGGCCGTCCTTAAACCACTCATGCACAGAAAGCCTGCCGCCTGCTCTCAGCGTATGTTCGTCTATGGCGTCATCAAAAATCAAACTCGCCTGGTGAATTAGCTCAATCCCCGTTGCGAGCTCCACAAGCAACTTCTCTTGGGTGGAACCTTTGCTTGTCGCAAAAAGAAGGAAGGGACGCAATCTTTTGCCCTGCGACAGGCGATGGCGCAGTGCAAAATGGCGGGGGTATGGTTCAGGGAAGAGTCGTCTCGCGACAGAGTCTAGGGCGCCATCTATGAGCTTTTTTTGATGCGATGATGCCCACTTTTCGAAAGTAATCGGACGCAGGGTTTCACTTCTTTCAATTTCAGCGCTCATGAGTTTTTTTACAAATAATTCAATACGGACGCTCTTTCTCCATCTCTTCCGTGTACTTGCCTTGCGCGGCGAGGGAATTCATCTTGGCACGGAAGAGAAGGACGTCCTGCGCGGCTTTGATATTTTCTTTCGGGTTCTCCGCCCACTTCTTTAGAACAGGATTCTGGATTGCACGCGAGTAGGAGAACGAGAGCGGCCACGGCTGTTTACCGCCCTGATTCATTTTGTTCAAATGCGCCGTGGCTTGCTCGTCGCCTTGGCCTCCGGAGAGGAAGACGACGCCCGCGAGATTCTTCGGCACGGTCGCGTTCAGGACGCGAAGAGTCGCTTCGGCGACCTCGTCCACGGTGGATTGCTTGGCAGCTTTTTTGCCGGCAATGACCATGCTCGCTTTCAAAATCGTTCCTTCCATCGCAACATCTTGACCTTTCAGCTCATCGAATACTTTTTTGAGTGTTGCAACCGAAACCTCGTAGCACCGCTCCAGCGTGTGGTCGCCGTCGATGAGCACTTCTGGTTCTACCATCGGCACGATGTCAGCTTCCTGACAAGCGGCGGCGTAGCGGGCGAGCGCGTGCGCATTCGCATGGATGCATGCGTCGGAGGGAATCCCATCGCCGATCGTGATGACCGCGCGCCATTTGGCGAACTTCGCGCCCATCGTTTTGTACTCTGCGAGCCGTTCGCGAAGGCCATCAAGTCCTTCGGTCACTTTCTCTCCTGCATGCAGCGCGAGATCCTTTGCCCCCGCATCCACTTTGATACCCGGTAGTATTCCTTTCTTTGCGAGAAGTTCGGGGACAGGAGTGCCGTCGCGTCCTTTCTGACGGAGCGTCTCGTCGTAGAGGATGACGCCGCTTATATATTGCTCGAGGCCGGCCGTCTCAAACATGCCCGTGCGGTACGCACGCCGCGTTTCTTCGGTGCATTCGACGCCGACGGCATCGAAGCGTTTTTTGCACGTGCCCGCGCTTTCGTCGGCGGCGATGATGCCTTTGCCGCCCGCCACCATCTGTTTTGCTGTCTTTTTCAGAATCTCAATATTCATATTCTCTATTCTAGACCCTTTATTCTTTCTAAGTCGTAATGTGCCGTGTATTAATATACCGTATCGTCCGCGGATTCGAAGTCATCACAACAGAGTGTGTGTTGGTGTATAC
>JACQKA010000051.1 GCA_016204805.1 Candidatus Kaiserbacteria bacterium
ACGATCTCGACGGCTCATTCTCCGCGCTCAAGAAAAAACTCGCAGCTCACCACGGGCTTCGCAAAGATCGCCGCTACAAAGTGATCTCGGAATTGCTGAAACGCGCCCGCTAATCTAGCAACCCGTTTCTTTCTTTAAACCGAACAAATGATAGCTTGACTACCGTGCCGGCGGGCACGGTCGAACCGCATGCAATCGGCGTACCTGCAATGTCGGTCACTTGGGCATGGTAACTAATAGAGATATTGGGATTGAGAAGACGGTGCACACAACCAGATACTGCACCTGGCGTTCCTTGTTTGTTACAGAGATTAACGGTCGGGGCTGTATTCCAAAGCACATTTTCAGCATGTGCGTACGAAACAAAAGAAAAGACCGACGCGCAAAGTAACAGTGAGTATACAAGGACTGGATATGTGGATCGCATCATATGGCTACATGACCTAAAGCGCCGCCGTTGTGAAGGCGCCGGTAATAACGACTAATAATAATGACTAAGAGCATGCCCGCAACGGAACCCCAGAGGACGCTTACATTCGGCTCACGAATGACCGGCTGACTTGTTCCCGTTCCGTCGAATCCGGCGGCGGCGGCAAGTAGTGATTCCACGCGCGCTTCGGTGAGATCCGCACCGGTTACGTTCGCGTTGTATGCTTTCTGCGCAAGCACATCGACGAATTGTTCGAATTGGGTCGCATCTATATCAGCAGAAATATCTCCAGACAAAAGCACCGCGCGAATCTCATCGCGGTATTCTTCTGGGATCGACGGTGCCGCGAGCACGACAAATGGGAACGAGACGAGAACGCCCGACGCAACTAATGCTGTAATGCGATACATGCATACAGTATATGCGCCATTCCCTGCCCATCCACTGTGCATAGTGGAAAACGCGCGCCTGCAAGGCGCGCGTTTTCCTTTCTTGCCTTGGTTTGGATTAACTCATCTTCACGTCAATGGACACTCCCGAAGGAAGGTCAATATTTGTGAGAGCTTCTATTATCTTTGGGGTGGGGTTGAGGATATCGATCACACGTTTGTGAACACGCATCTCAAACTGTTCTCGTGCGTCCTTGTGGACGAAGGTCGAGCGGTTCACGGTGTATTTCTTGATATCGGTAGGGAGCGGGACGGGACCAACGACAGAAGCATTCAATCGAGCGGCAGTGTCGATAATCTGCTTTACCGCGCCATCGAGTACGCGGTGTTCGTATGCTTGTACGCGAATACGCAGGCGACTGGTATCGCTGACCGCTACCTTCGCTTTCTTTTTAGCTGCCATAGTCAGTGCCCCAACTTACCCAAATTTTTCCCCTAAGTCAACGTGCGTCCCCAAGTTTTTTAGGCAACGATCTTGGTCACAACTCCTGCGCCGACTGTCTTGCCTCCTTCGCGGATAGCAAAACGCTGTTGGTCTTCGAGCGCGATGGGGCCGACGAGCTTCACCTTGAATTTCACGGTATCGCCCGGCATGACCATCTCCGTCCCTTCTGCGAGCGTTACTTCACCGGTAACGTCAGTTGTACGCATGTAGAACTGCGGCTTGTAGCCGGTGAAGAACGGCGTGTGACGGCCTCCTTCCTCTTTCGAGAGAATATACACTTCACCTTCGAAATCGGTGTGCGGGGTGATGGAACCCGGAGCACAGATAACCTGACCGCGGTGTACGTCTTCCTTTTTCGTACCGCGCAGGAGGACGCCAGCGTTGTCGCCTGCCTCGCCGTGGTCGAGTGATTTGTTGAACATTTCGATGCCGGTCACAGTCGTCTTTGCCGTCGGTTTGATACCGACGATCTCGACTTCAGCACCAGTCTTGATCTCACCGCGCTCGATTCTACCGGTAACGACAGTACCGCGGCCTTCGATCGAAAAGATGTCTTCGATAGGCATGAGGAACGGCTTGTCTTTCTCACGCTTCGGCATCGGAATGTATTCATCCAATGTCTTAACGAGTTCGAGGATTTTCTGTGCCCATTCGTCAGACACTGTAGTTGCCTCGAGCGCTTTGAGTCCTGAACCGCGGATGACGGGGATGTTCTTGCCGTCGAATTCGTATTTGGTAAGGAGTTCGCGCACTTCCTCTTCGACGAGGTCGATGAGGTCTTTGTCGTCCACCATGTCGCACTTGTTAAGGAACACAACGATCTTCGGCACGCCAACCTGGCGGGCGAGAAGAATGTGTTCGCGCGTTTGAGGCATGACACCATCAGTCGCAGCAACCACGAGAATCGCACCGTCCATTTGGGCGGCACCCGTGATCATGTTCTTGATGTAGTCAGCGTGACCCGGGGCGTCGATGTGGGCGTAGTGCCTGTTCGGCGTCCAGTACTCCGAGTGGTGGAGCGAGATGGTAATACCGCGAGCCTTCTCTTCCGGTGCGGAGTCAATTTTGTCCACACCTTCCACACGCGCGCCATATCCCTGATCCTTCGACATGTCGAGGACGTGGAGGATGGAGGCGGTGGTGGTCGTCTTGCCGTGGTCGACGTGGCCGATAGTGCCAACGTTCAAGTGCGGCTTCGATCGATCAAAATCTGCCATATAGCAATGAGTCGCCGTGGCTTAGAGAAGGGAGAGCGCGAGAACACTCTATCCTTTCCGCAAACCACTGGCGCGATTTACGTTTAATAATCGCCCTGTTAATTGCGCAAACGAAAAACCGCTTGCGCGTTTTCCTATACTATCAAACTGTGGCGCGAGCGCAAGGTTTTTTACTGCACTACCCGCCAATCCCATAGATGCCTGCGCTCCTAGCTGTTACCACCAAGTTCCACCCAATCACGTCTCTCTAAAATTAGGCTGGATGTCCACGGTGGCTGTTTTTGTACGGGTGACGCCATTGAGGTCAACACAGATAAGTGAGTAGGTAGTGCGGGCGGTGATAGGTGACGAGGTCTTGCCGCCGATCAATGAAAAGAATGAGGTGCCCAGAGAGAGTTGTGCGAAGGAGTCGCCGTTCGTGCCAGATACTGGCAGGCATGAGGTGACGTTGTCTGCGCTCCATACCACCTGCACGGTCTTGCCACGGCCGACGAGTGACGGGACAGAGAGACGGAGGTCGGCGGACGGTACCCCTAATGACGGGGTCGTGCCAGGGGGGACGAATGTGAATTCACTGACGCCTCCAGATGTCGTGCAGTCAGGATCGTTGTTGTCTACTTTGCCATCGCCGTCGTTGTCGAAATTATCGGAGCACTGACCTGTTTGTTGTTGCGCTGTTGATTGTTGCGCTAATCCGGTGCAGGAGAATGATATTGACGCCCAATCTGATGAACGCCCGCCGCTATCTTCAGCCAATACTTTTACAGTGTTTGCACTGCTTGTTGTGTGCGTCATGATCGCTGTTTGTATCGTATCGGATGACACATATCCTGATGACGGTACGAATGCATCAACTGAACCATCATTGTTCCAATCAACACCATAGCGTATCTGGTCGCTGTCGGGATCAGTGGATTGCATCGTGATCGAATGAGGAATGCCTACCGTACATTGACCAATTGATGCGAGGGTCGGCGTATTGGGACCACTGCCATCATCTTCAGATGCGGTGACGGGGGGGCTACCGGATTGGGCGGGAACTTGCAAGCAGTACGAGTAGCAAGTCGCGTGAGGACAGCTTCCCCATAAGCAGAGCCCCGTCCCAGGAGTGGAGCATGTGCATCCGTTTTCTGCTGGCGATACAGATAACCCAATTGCGCCACTGGCCGGCACCGCGACAGAGCACCCGGTGCGAGAATACCCTGCTGGACATGAGGCGGTACAGGCGCCGTACGCAGCAACGAGTTCACATGATGCCACCGCCGTACCGTATTGAGGTGATATAGAAATAGTGTGCTTCTCGTCGAGTGGACCGCCGGTTTCGTAATCACATGGAGCGGAGAATCCTGATATGATGCCGCATCCGATGCTGGTTATTTTCGAATGTATAGCGCCAAATTGCGCGTACGCCGTTACTGCAGATGTGAGAAGAACGATCACTGCAAAAACAGCGATCATACTTCCTCGCATAAAAATGGATTTACTCATAAAGTAAATATATGTTGTAAATAACGGAAAGTATAGTTAGAAGTGTTTATAACTTTTCTCTGTCCTGCCATTCATAATTATCGCATGGTGATTACCACTGGATAATTACAACGCCACTTTGCGCGGCGGCACCCGTGCCGCCGCCACGTCCAAAACTGTAACCAAGGAGGTTGGAATACTCTCCTTGTGATGAGCCACCTGTGACCGATGCGCTACCCCAAGCACAGCCAGCGTTACTGCCACTACCACCGATAACGCCTAGATCTGCGCCGGAAGTTGACCCGCCGGTTCCACCCACAGTACTACCGCTCGCAAACCCACCGCTTGCTGTCACACCCACAAAAGAAGACGTGCCGCCAGTTGCCCCGGAACTACCTCCTACGCCAACCACAACTGGCACAGCGGCCCCCGGGGTGAGACCAGTCACCCATTTTGTTGCAGTGCCACTTCCACCTCCACCCCCAACACAACCGAAGGTGGGGCCACCTCCGCCTCCACCGATAAGGATAGCTTTAACCGACGTTACTCCACTCGGCACAGTGAATGTGCCTGATGCAGTGAAAATTTGCGCAGAGATACCGGCATTGGAACTCCCGCCACCACTGGTGGTTGTAGCGATTGCTTGCCAAGCGCCTCCACTATTCTTAAATTCCATCGTTCCCACATTATCGCGAATGCCATATCCTCCCGCTCCAGCCGTCGTGCCAAAGTTGAGGTAGCCGCCGACAGTCGAGATAATCGCATTGCCAAATACCGCGAGTGAGTTCACACCGAGCGCGGCATTTTTTGTCTGATCGGTGGTGCCGACGTTGATCGGCGCTGATACGTTGCCGTTCGGTGCTGTCTGTGTGGGACCGGTCCACGCGAATGCGACGACTGAAGAAAATATCGCGCCGATCGCAAAAATTGTAATTCCGGATATTGATTTTCGTATCATATATATCATTAAGTATACATTAAAACTCCTTGAACCTCGGCGTTGTCCTCACCTGCGCTGATTGGTGGAGACTGGTACCGCCACCCCCCGTACAGTCGAGCGTGAAGGTGGTAGCGGTGGTGATGACTCTGCTCGTTCGAGTGCCTGAGGTACCGGTCCAACTGTCGCCGTTGGTACCCGTTACGGTGCAGGCAGTGGTGTCTTGGGTTCCCCACTGTACAGAGACAGTGGAGCCGGGGCGAACGAGGGTCGGTGTCACTTTAATGGCGAGACCGTTACCGAGTGTGCCGATTGGATTCGGTGGTGGTACACAGGCACCGGATGAGCAGAGGTAGGAGCAGGTTTCCGGTACGCCGGATATAGTATCTACGCCGCATGACACATCGCGATAGTGTTTGACATTCGCAGAACAGTAGTAGCCGTAGGTTCCTGAGCATGCGTAGTTTGCAGAGAAACTGATCCATCCGAGGTTGGTATCTCCCCAGGCATAACCGATGATCTGGGTGTTATTGACGAGCGTGAGCCCATAGCCAGTGCCGGAAAGCGATATCCATCCATCCCATCCGCCTGCTTGTGAGTCGCTGTATGAAAGTGCCCGTGCCCAGCCGACGATGTTTGAGCCTGATACCGTGGCGTTCGATGCTGTCGTGCCGCTACCTGCGGGGAATCCAGAGAGACCGCCGAATTGTATCCATCCGACGTTTTCACTCCATGCATAGCCAGTGATGGAGCTACCCGCGAGAGTAAGGCCATAGACAGAAGATGCACAAGTGCCACTGTCACCGCTATTCAGCGATATCCATCCGATAGTGTCGGACCATGCCCAGCCGGTGATGTTGCCGCCGTTTGGACCGGTGGGACACGATGCGGTTGCGACGGTGCTGTCTTCATTCGAGTATGCGCTATCACCTACGGCGTTGGTGGCTTTCACGCGGTAGTAGTAGGTGGTGCCGGTAACTACTGCACTATCGGTGTAGTTCAAGACGTTGCCGACGGTTTGGTAGAGCGTGATTGGTGTGGGAGATGTGCCTCGGTATATTTTGTAGTTGGTGATGGCGGAGCCGCCGTCGCTACTCGATGCAGTCCAGGTGAGAGAGATCTGTTCGATGCCGCCGGAGGCATCGAGATTTTGTGGGGCAGTGGGAACCGTAGTGGGTGGGATGGGAGTGTAGGTGATGACAATGATGCCGGGGCGACCGGCACCACCGGTTCCCAACGAGGCTCCACCGCCTCCGGCGCCATAGAGTCCCCCAGTAGCACCCGCACCGGCGCATCCGGTATTCCCGCCACCGCCACCACCTGAACCATGCGAGGCATCCCATTCGGTGCCAGGGCTTCCTGCCGTTGCAGTGCCTCCACCGGCACCTCCTGCACCAGCATCACCGGAGCCGCCGGTTGATGAAGAGCCGTTGTTCCCATTGCCCGTAGAACCTCCAGCCCCGCCACCGCCACCACCTTTATTGCACAAGCCGGCTCCGTTCGCGCTTGTGCCACCACTATTTTTGATTGAGCCAATACCGCTCGCGACGCCGCTCGCCGCAGCGCCGCCTGAGCCACCAGTTCCGTTTTGGGGTGCCGTAGTTCCCCCCTTGGCTCCCGCCACCACCGCCGTATCCATGGTGCTCGCACAATTAGAAGTCGAATTGCAGAAATATGTATCGCCCGCGATGTCACCGACCGCGTATGTGATGCTTGCGCCAGCGGTCAGGGATACATTGACCGATTTCGAGTATGCACCGCCTCCGCCTCCGCCTAAGCCGTTACCAGCGGTATCAGTGGCTCCCGAGCCTCCACCACCAATGACTTCAATAGTATTGTTTGCTGAATTCCAATCAACGGGCACCGTCCATGTTGTGCCGGAAGTGAGAAAGATGACCGTTGGACCGACGGCTTCCGCTTTTTGTGGAATAAGTGACACTACACTCCACGGAGAGAGTGCCGCGAACCCGAACACACCCAACACGAGCGCGATAAAAGCCACAGCCTCTACTGCAGTTGTGCTGATTTTTTTTATCATGTTATTGTGCATGTTGCAGGGACGCCAACACCTTGAGTTTGTCAGCTTCGGAAAGCACAATGCGCTCTTCTCCATTATCAATACGCTCGGCGAGCGACTTGAGCACTTTGAGTTTGTCCTCTTCTTTTATACTCGCGCCATTCGATTGGGCGGACAGGCTGGCAAGTATCTCTTCTTTTGTCTTCATGGTCTGTTCAGCGGAACGTGTGGGGATGAAGCGTGCGAGAAGCGCACGGCCTTGTGTCGCATTCAAAAGCCATAGTACGAAAATAAATCCAAGCACGCCCGCGATCACGACACCGGATATCGGCGTGATGTTCGCATTCTCATCGAGCATGCGCTCGATCCACGATTTAACTGGCACATTAGGATCCACGTAATTAAGTATAGCCCCCCATTCCAGGGACTACTGTTTATCGTGTGGAAAACAAATGTATTTCCTCGACGCAACCACTTCGTCAGCGACATTTCTAGGGACAACGGCATAGTGATCGAACTCCATCGTCGAATTGGCGCGGCCTTCGGTCATGGAACGGAGGGTTGTCGTGTAGCCGAACATTTCGGAGAGCGGTGATGCCTTTCCGTGCAAAACCAATTTGACAAGTGGTATCCGTACGTATAGAATGTTTTATATTAATATTAGATTGTAACATCATGGCTAATCTTTCGGTGTCAATTGACGGAGAAACTGCGCAACGACTTGAAGCTGAAATCGCACAGGGTGATTTCCAGAGCAAATCCGAGCTCGTTAAACGTGCAATTACGGAGTACATGCGTGAGCTCGCCTATCAGCGTATCCTTCAGAGTCGGCGTGAATACATGGAGGGTAAGTACTTTCTGATTAAGGGCCCTGCGAAGGATCATTTTCGCAAGATGCGCATATGATTCAGATTGCAATCACTCCTTCCCTTGACCACAAAGTGAGAAAAATTGACCCACTGCTCCGCGAGGAAGTATTTGATGTGATCGATAAACTTAAAGATCAGAAAAACCACAAGTCTCTCAAGGTTCATAAACTGCACGGAAAAGCGAAGGGCTTGTATGCTGCTTCAGTCGATTACCAACATCGACTTATTTTCCAGTGGGTACAGCAAAACCGAATCCTGCTCTTGGATTTTGGGAATCATTCTGTGTACGAGTGGGGCTTATTCTCTGTCCGCATCAGTGTGCTCTACTTCCTACTCGCCACTACTTCATCCGCGACATTTCTGGGCACAACAGCGTAGTGGTCGAATTCCATCGTAGAATTGGCGCGACCTTCGGTCATGGAACGGAGGGTTGTGGTGTATCCGAACATTTCAGAGAGCGGCACGTGCGCGGTAATGACCTTGAGCCCGCCGGTGCGATCGTCTATGGATTGCACCTGTCCGCGCTTGCCGTTCAGATTGCCCGTAACATCTCCCATGAATTTGTCCGGTGTAACAACTTCTATCTTCATGATAGGCTCGAGCAGTGCGAGTTTTGCCTGACGAGTTGCCTCCTGGAGTGCCTGTGATGCGCAAATCTTGAAAGCGATTTCTGACGAATCCACATCGTGATACGAACCGTCGTATAGCTCCACCGAAATGTCGACGAGTGGGTACCCGGCCAAGACGCCGCGGTCCATCGCTTCACGAATGCCTTTCTCAACTGCCGGAATGAATTCGTTCGGGATGACGCCTCCTTTGATGTTGTTGATGAATTCGAAGTGATCTTCACGCTTTATGTTCGCCGGCTTTTTCTTTTTTCCGTCTTCAACGACCGGTTCGAGCGGCTTTACTCGTATTTTTACATGTCCATACTGACCGCGACCTCCTGTCTGTTTTATGTATTTGTTTTCTACGTCAGCAGTGCCGGTGATCGTTTCGCGATATGCCACCTGCGGCTTGCCGAGCGTCGCTTCCACATTGAATTCTCGCCGCATGCGATCAGTGATGATATCGAGGTGGAGTTCTCCCATGCCGGATACAATGGTGTCGCCGGTCTCTTCATCGGTTGAAACACGGAATGTCGGGTCTTCGTCTCCCAATTTCGCAAGCGCCATGCCCATTCGCTCCTGATCGCCCTTCGTCTTGGGCTCGATGCGTGCGGAGAGGACCGGTAAGCGGAATTTGATCTCTTCAAGAATGATGGGGCTCTTTTCGTCGCAAATCGTGTGCCCGATCTTTGCGTTTTTCGCGCCGACCAAGGCCGCGATCTCTCCGGTAAATACTTTTTTTATCTCTTCCCGCTTATCCGCCTGCAAGCGCACCATGCGGCCGACGCGTTCTTTCGTGCCATTCGATGCGTTGTATACATAACTGCCCGCCTCGAGCGTGCCGGAATAGACACGGAAGAACGAAAGCTGGCCGACGAACGGGTCGGTCTGTAACTTGAAGATGAGCGCTGAAAACGGCTCTGCATCATCCGGCTTGCGCACTAATCCCTCTCCGGTGTCGGGGTGTTTGCCTTTCGCCGGCGGCAGATCGAGCGGATTCGGCAGATAATCGACAACGCCATCTAATACCAGCTGGACGCCTTTGTTCTTGAGCGCGGAGCCGCAGAATGTCGGGAAAATTTTATTTTCGATGACCGCCTTGCGCAGGGTCTTTTTGAGCTGATCCATCGGAGGTTCTTTGCCTTCGAGATACGCGGTCATCATCGCTTCATCGTGCTCGACGATGGCTTCAATGAGCTCGGCACGGTATTTTTCTGCATCCGTCTTCAAGTTTGCTGGGACTTCGCCCATAATGATGTCACGCCCCATCTCGCCTTCGAAACGAACCGCCTTCATAGTGAGCAAATCGACAACGCCTTCCATCGCGTCTTCTTCGCCAAGCGGTATCTGCATACGCACGGCGTTTTTCGAAAGCCGATCGCGGATCATCGCGAAACAGCGTTCGAACGATGCGCCGGTGCGGTCGAGTTTGTTCACGAAACAGAGGCGCGGCACTTGTGCGTCTTCGGCATAGCGCCAGTTCGTTTCCGTCTGCGGCTCGACGCCCGCAACGCCATCAAACACGACGATCGAGCCGTCCAAGACACGCATGGAACGCTGGACTTCAGATGTAAAATCGATGTGTCCGGGCGTATCGATAATATTGAAACGGTGTTTGAATGCAGTGTCCGCGCCCATGTATGAGGGGTTCCAGAAACACGTGATGGCGGCGGCGGTGATGGTGATACCGCGCTCGCGTTCCTGTTCCATCCAGTCGGTAACGGTGTTCCCCTCGTGGACTTCGCCGATCTTGTGGCTCTCACCAGTGTAATACAAAATACGCTCCGATGTGGTCGTCTTTCCCGCATCAATGTGGGCGATAATCCCAAAATTTCTTACTTTCTCCAGAGGGTAATCGCGATTCATACCCGGTTAGTGAAATTTCAGCTTGCCCGTGCTTCTGATTGCACGTTTTTGAATAATGCCCAACATCAGATGAACTACAGATTGTTTATTACCATGAGTATGCCCGGATGCGCCGTGCAGGAGGTGATATGCGCTTTGTGATGCGTATTTCATGGCATTTTTTACATTGATTGTTTGTGTGGGCATACTTGAGCTGAAATTCTACTACCGGGCATATACAAAAAGAAAGCGCCGAGGCGCTCCCCTACAATAGCCGAAGCATAAAGAATTGCAACACACATCACACGAAAAAGCCGGACCTGGGTCCGGCTTTTTGCTATTCAAGCTCGCGAATGCGCCGTATGTATCGCTTGCGCATGGCAATGAATTCACTATCGCCCTCACGCGGTTCGGGATCGTTCTCCATCGCGTGGATATCGTCCCAACTCATGTTCCGCACGAGATGTTCATATGCGGCTCGCGCCTCGTCGAGCGTCATCTCTTCCAACAGTTTCTCGAACAGTAGCATCGCTATCCCCTTTTCACATCAGACTGCCGGGGACTATATCCTTACAAGATGCCACTGACAAGCGTGCATCGTCATGTGCTACCATAGGTGCGTATGGGAAACGAAAAAAGCGGTAAACCAAATCCCTGGGGACAAAATAATGAAGCTGTGGACGCAATCCTAAAGGAAGAACAACGGGCAGCCGATGAGAAGTCAAAAAAGATCGCCGAGTATACGGAAAAATTAAAGTCCATTGTCCGCGAGGGCAATGAGGGTGCCGTGAAGATCGCGCTTGATGAAATTCTCGCGCCGATGAATAAGAAGGAGTTTCCGGACTATCACGTTAGAAAGGGTTTTGTACAAACCATTCTCCATGAGGCTGAAAAACGGTACGGGGGAACATCAGAAGTGGTCGAGCGCCTCCATGAACGACTTGACCGCTTTGTTGAAGAAACGTGGGGGTTATAGGATACGCGATGCTCTTGTGAATGCATAACGAGGCGCACGAGAAAAACACACCGAGCGCAGTGTCGTATTTTTGAGATGCAATACGAGGCGCGGAGCAAAAAAACCGCGAGCAATACAAACGTATTGTGAGCGGTATTTTTGCGAACGCAACGACGTAGTGCGCTCAAAGTACGACGCTGCTACCAGGCGAAATGGGCGAATGCTTTGTTCGCCTCCGCCATCTTGTGCATGTTGTCGCGCTTAGCGACTGCCTCTCCTTCGCCTTTCTTTGCGGCGAGGATCTGTTCGGCGAGTTTGATTGCCATAGGTGTGCCTTTCTTGGTGCGTGCGGCATCGCGCATCCAGCGGAGCGCGAGCGCAAGCTGGCGTTCGGGGCGGACCGGCATCGGCACCTGATAGTTGGCGCCACCGACACGGCGTGAGCGCACTTCCATTGCAGGTTCGATGTTTTTGATAGCTGCTTCGAGTACCGTAACCGGATCACCTTCTTTTTTGAGCTGTTCCATCATGTCGTAGACGAGGCGGCGTGCGGTGTCTTTCTTGCCGCGCTCCATCATATAGTGCGTGAGTTTTGAAACGAGAACTGAGCCGTATACCGGATCCGGCTGGATTTTGTGCTTTCGTTTGATAGGGCGTCGCATGGTAGTTTTAGTTCTTTGGACGCTTAGCTCCGTAACGCGAACGACCGCGGCGGCGGGCGTCGACACCGGCGGCGTCGAATTTACCGCGCACGATAGTGTAGCGGAGACCGACGTCCTTTACACGACCGGAGCGAACGAGCACGACCGAATGTTCCTGCAATGTGTGCTTTTCGCCGGGAATGTACGCGGTGATTTCCATGCCATTCGTGAGACGCACGCGGGCGATCTTGCGGATAGCGGAGTTCGGTTTGCGGGGGGTCTTGGTCGTTACTTTTGTGCAAACACCGCGCTTGAACGGTGACGGATAGAATGACGGACGGTTTTTGAGTGTATTGAAACCGCGTCCCAGCGCGATCACTTTTGATCGCCTCGCGACGCTCTTGCGACTCTTTCGTACCAATTGATTGATTGTGCTCATGTAAAAATGATGCCCCGTCAGGGCTTAAGAAATGTACTATGCATCGAGCGGGGATGCAAGGAACAACCGAATAAGAGGTATGGACAAAACCTATAGTGTGTGAGAGTATATTTCCTAGTATTTTCTGCATCAAGAACATATGGGAGACCAGACATGACTACATTTCCAACGAATAAAGCAAAGGTGAGTGTGCTTAAGCAGTTCATAGCCCAAACAAAATCGGGGCAACTGCAGTGGAAGTTTGAGGGTAACCCCGACAGGTGCGGCTACAATTTCTCTGCCATATTCAGAACAATGACTGTGGATGGCGAGACATTGACGCTTATACACCACCCTGACCTTGATTCTTTCGATGATCCTCAATATACCTTGAGTATTGTACGCGATGGTTCAGCTACCCTAATTGACAATGAGAGTGTCACTGCTTGGTGGTTGTATAGCGCCGGCTTGGTTAGGAAACTATTTAGGACTGTGCAGAAAGTTTCCATACAAAAATACCAAAAGAGCCTGGAGGTGCGCACGTAAAGAAGTAGGCCCGATGCATGTCAATGTGCGGCTCTCGTTTTTGAGAGCCGCTTTTTATCTGAGTTACTTTAAGAAATACTTCGCATTCCTAGCGTTCATACTCGACTAAACCCCTACCAATGCCCGTGCGACCCACTGCACCATGGGACCGATTCCCCCACCGATAAGCATCACAAATAGGATGACCGCGCCAAATCCGAGGAGCGGATTGTATTCGAGCCACATGCGAAGTTTTTCCCACTGCATTGCAAACGCCTGCGGAAGCACTGCTGATAGAATTTTCGAACCATCAAGCGGCGGGATCGGAATGAGATTGAATACCGCCAGCGCAACATTGATGACTATAATGGAGAACGCGAGACCAACAACCTCTTCAGGAATCACCCCACCTATTGCGCGTAGGATAAGCGCGAGTCCGAGAGCGATGCCGAAATTCGCCATGGGGCCGGCACCGGCGACGAGCGCCTCCGCCCACACGCCGCCGCGTTTCAGATTATATGGGTTGTACGGCACCGGCTTTGCCCACCCGAACAGAAACGGCGAGTGCGTCAGGATGAGAATGGCGGGGAGAAAGATGGAGCCGAACGGGTCCAAGTGTTTGAGCGGGTTGAGCGTAAGCCGCCCCTGCAAACGCGCCGTGGGGTCGCCGAGAAAGTTCGCCATGTAGCCGTGCGAGACTTCGTGGAGCACGACCGAAAACACGAGTGCGATGATACCAAAAAAGATCTCTATCTGCATGAGGATATCCTAACATAACAAGATGCCCTTTCCCTCTGCGAACAGCACGTCACCCTGCCTGTGTGTTGCCGCTAACAGGCATCTGTGTTAGATTGTCGCAACGTAACAGTATGGCGAAAGTATGTGCAATTACCGGCAAGCGTTCCCGCGTGGGTGGCGGGTATTCGAACCGCACCCGCGCGACGCAATTCAATCCTACCGGCAAGCGCCGCCGCCAGGTCAACCTCACCACCAAGAAGATCTTCGTCCCCGAGCTCAACAAAACAGTCGTCGTGACGATTTCCACGAAAGGTCTCAAGACCATCCGCAAGAACGGCGCATACGCGACGCTCAAAAAGGCGGGGCTAATTTAATTTGCTTCGCTCCTTGTTTTATCCCGACAGTGCTTTGCTTTTTCAAAGCAAAGTCTGCGGGATCATTTAAAACATAGTCGCACCACCAAGAGTACTTCCATTTTTCTAAGGGCATATCCTTAAGAAAAATTGGTCGTTTCACTCCTTGTTTTAAATGAAAAACCCCTCGAAAAAACGAGGGGTTCAGATCTTAGTAGCAATCCCAATGTCCGTGTTCGGACGAATAGAAGCAATCCCGAGGCGGTTGACGATACCGATATGGATCGCATCGGTAATCCTGCGGATGGTCATAGCAGAATTCGTTCCAGCTACGGCGTTGATCGTAACGGTCGTGGTGCCGACGACGCCCGCCTTTGCCGACACACCCGACGCCATTCAGACAGATCTCGAATCCACCACCAGCGGAAGCCGGCTGTGGAAGTGCCCAGAGTGACAAGGCACCGATTGCCAGTGCAACAATGAGCGATCTCATGTGAGCCTCCTTTGCTCGTTTGCTCAGTTTTGGGTTCCTATTTCCCCGCCCCCGAGCATAGCACAAAAAGAACAGCCCCCGAATGAACGAGGGCTGTGAAGTCTGTATGCAAGCGTGGGGTACTTTAGTACGGATAGCCGGGTCGCTGGTGAACGACACCGTTTTCCGCACGAAGCATCCAGCAAGGACGGTCTACTTTGACCCACCCACGCCCCGTGAACACGTAGCAACATTGTGGGCGCGGGCCATAGAACTGCCGACCCCATCCATACACATTTGGCTCGCGCGGCATGGGTGGTGGCAGTGGACGGTACTGCGGAGGCGGTACTGCGTGACGTGGCGGACCGATGTAATAGCCGCCGCCCGTGCGCGGATAGTACTGCGCTTCCGCCGGCACTGCGGCAACGCAGAGCATTGTCAGCGAAAGTAACACAATAAACCCCTTCATCAATAGTCTCCTCTGCTCGGGTTTCAATTCCTAAAGGCCAGCTTACCTCTGTTTATATTATATCACGTCATGTACAAAATGCAAGAGCTCTGTGTGTTTTGACTTCTCTAGTAGCTCCTATAAACTACGACAAGTTTCAACCCTGGATGGAGAATTATCATGACTCGATTTTTCGCGATTGCTTCGATGTTCGCATTCTTTGCGGCGGCTCCGGCCTTCGCTCAACAGACACCTTCATGCGATTCGTTCCCCTTGGGGATCGAGCGCATCAGCAAAGCCGAGAATATCAGCCAAATCGACGACGTGATGGTCGAGTTCGGATCGATGAACCGCCTCGGCGAAGAAGGTCTGCAGTCGCTCTTTAACGGCGACCTCGATGTCGCGAAGAAGATAGCGACTGAAATCCTCATGGGCGTGCAGACCCAGGTGTGCGGACTTTCGACACCTCAGTAAAAATAAAACACCCCAGTCCACGCGACTGGGGTGCGTTTTTTCATTAAGCTACGTTATACTGTTTGTATGCATACATACGAAGCGAAGAAATTTACTCTTCCCTCTCTCGAGGGTATTTCGGAAAAGCAGATAGCCGTGCACCTCGGACTGTACGAAGGTTATGTAAAGCACATCAATCTATTACGTAATCAGATAGCCGACCTGTCACAACAGGATGCGGAAAAATATGGGTTCGCTATCGAATCGGTGCGCCGTCGCATGGGTTTCGAATTCAACGGCATGCGCATGCACGAATTCTATTTTCCCCAGTGGGAAGGCGGGGCAACGCCCGAACCGCGCGGAAGTACGCTCGACGCTGCGCTTTCAGAAAAATACGGTTCGTGGGATGCATTCATCGCACATTTCAAAAAAGTCGGCATGAGCCGCGGGAGCGGATGGTGCACGCTCGCATGGGACAAATCGGGTAAAACGCCGCACATCTGGTGGACCGTCGATCATGAATTGGGCACGCTCGCGAACGTGGAGGTACTTCTCGCGATGGACATGTGGGAACATGCATACATGGTGGATTATGTCCCTGCAGAGAAAGCGAAGCACATTGATGCATTCTTAAAAAATCTCAATTGGTCTGTGGTTGAGAAACGTTTCGCACAAGCACAATAGCCACGACTGCCGCGTACACAAACACGACAATCCACGCCGAAAACACCGGAATTTCGATCGCGCCGAACGGCACCGCCGCAAACCATTGTGTCATGCGGACTACATATAAAAGCAGTACATATGCGGGAATACCAACAATGAAACCGAGTGTCGCATTCAGTGCGCCCACAACACCTGCGATAAACGAAGTTATCATCGCAAGCGGTATCGCCGGCAACACCAGAAGGTTCGCGGGTAACGATATGACAGAAAGCAGACCCATCTGATAGACCAAAAGCGGCAGAACCGCCGATTGTGTACCCAGTGTGGCGGCCGCAATGGAACGCAATTCAAACCGCGTCGGAACCCATCGCAGATACGTTTCAAAGAAAGGCGCGGTGTGCACCAGTCCGATCGTCGCGAGTACGCTCAATTGAAATCCCGGGTCGTAGAGCAGTGTATGCGGATTCCATAACACCATGGCTAGTGCCGTAAGCGCGAGCGCGCGATCAACCGCATACATACGAAGCGACACGACCGCAAAAAGCGCGAGGCCGGCCATTGCGCCCGCGCGGATACTGGTCGCTGATGCACCCGTCATCACGACAAACGCAAGAATGATACTGATACCAAACACAAAACGCGCCCAGCGCGAAGTCCCACGAACCAGCAGCATCATCGCACCCACGATGAGTGTCATGTTGTACCCCGACAGTACAATGATGTGCACGAGTCCGGTGCGACGAAAATCGTCGGTGAGTTCTTTCCCCAGCGAACGCTTGTCCCCCACCGTGATGCCGCCCGCGAGCCCAGCATACGGTTGGGGCAACCCACTTTCCAATCCAGAAAGATAGGATTGTTTGATGCTGAATAATGTGCCGCGCACACTCCACGGCGCGATCTGTATACGCTCGACTTCTGCGTGCGGCATTTCAAATGCAATACCTTGCGCGGCGAGATAATGCGGATAGTCAAATATTCGGCCGCCACTTCCTTCAAAAGCTTCGGGGCGGCTCAAAACACCGCTAACACGCACCATGTCACCGTACGTAAACGTCGCCGGTAATGAAACAGGGACGAGTATGTGCGGAGTGCGACCGTATCCACCGGGCGCGACCGTAAGCCGCACGGTCGTATCCCGCTTGTCTGGTTCAGCCACGACGCGCCCCGTAAACAACATGCTCTGTCCTACTAATTGGTCCAGAGGACTCTCTGAACGCGTATCTGCAATGTATACACGAGTGGCGCCAATGCCTAAAGAAATTAAAAAGATCGCGACTACTGCGGCAAACCGGCGCGGCGATGATGCCCATATCACAATACCCAGTTGCAATAGAAAAAGCGGTAAGGCGATACCGATCGGCATCAATTCCGCTCCGGCAATACCCAAAAAGAATCCGACAATTGCTGCCCAAAAATACATACCGGACATCGCTAGAACGTAGCAAAAAAGAGGTGTCGGTGCACCTCTTTTAGAGTGGCGTACATCCGCGCCGGCGAGACATCGCGTCAAAGGCAGAAATAATGCTATCCAACTCTGCGAACGATGTGACGTGGAAATCTGCTTCTGCCCACCGCACGACCGTCGGCCGCAAAGTCTGCACTGTCACCATGCCGAGATGTTTGCCTGCACCTAGTTCAGCATTGGGGTTATCACCCACAACCATAATGCGATGCGGTTGTAACATACGCCGCGACATGATGCTCTTGAAAATGGATTCCTTATCACCGATCGTATCGATATGAACTTCTGCAAAATGATGTGCGATACCTACGCGAGCGATCTTCTGTTGCTGCACTTCCGTATCACCTGCTGTAACGAGAATCTTCTCCTGCGTTAGCGATGCTACGTGGTGCATGTCGCCGTACGTATAATCGAAACCCGGCACATCGCCTGTGCTATAGACTGGCGTATTGAAAGAGCATCGATCAAGATCGAAAATGATGCACTTGATGTCGTGCATGGACGTTTCCTCTCTGTCTGCAAAAAGAATAGCAGATGGGTGCGGTGGCGCAAAAATTAAGACCTATGTTTTCGGCTTGTCTAATTTATTGAGACGCAATCCTTTGAACAGGACGAAATATACTACTGCAGTGACAATGAGCAGGTTGATGAGGTTGTTCGCGAAACTACCGACTTTTATGACACCGATGGTCATTTCAGAAAGTTTGAGCGAAGAGCCGGCGAAGGTGCCGATGAGCGGATTGATCACGTCATCGACGAGCGACGTGACCGTTTTCGTCACCGCGCCGCCGATGATGAAACCGACAGCAAGCCCCACCACTCCACGCTCGCGAATAAAATCCAAAAATCCACTGAAAGCAGTCCTCTGTACTTGTATGAGAGTATCCATACAAAGAGCATATCAAAAATGTGCAAACAAAAAAGGGCGGGTCTCGAAAGACCCGCCCCTGTCGTTTGGTGCAACGCTATTAGTGCTTCGCTGCACCATTCGGCGATTGATTGACCTTGTCACCCACAATGACCGCTTCACGGAGCTGGGCACCGATGTCATTCAGTGCACCCGGCGAATGCGGCACGATGAGTGTGTTCGACTTCGCCTGCGCACCGATCTCTCGGAGCGTGTCGAAGTACTGGGTCATCATGACGAACTGCGAGAGATCAGCTTCGCTCGCCTCCGGCATGGCCTTCTTTAGCTCTTCGAAAGCCTGACGACGACCCTTGGCAATCTCGACCATCTGCTTGCCAGTGCCTTCGCCCTGTAGCCGCTTGCTCTCCGCTTCGCCTTCCGCGTGCTTGACTTTGAGGATCTTGTCGGCCTCGCCACGCTCCGCAGCCGCCTTCTTCTCACGCTCGGCGGCGTTGATGTCGTTCATCGCAGACTGGACCTTGCCATCGGGCACGACCTTCTTCACCATCGCACGAACGATGGTATAGCCGAAGTCTTCGAGAGTCGCCGAGAGGCTATTCTGCACCTCCAAGCCTATCTCTTCTTGCTGTTCAAATACCTTGTCGAGCTCGAGCTTGGGCACTTTCGCCAGGATGACCGCGAGCACATAGGTCGTAAACTGCTCGTTGAGGTTGGTCAGCCGGTAGTGAGCGTCGTACACCTTGTCGGGATTGATGCGGTACTGCACCGACGTGTGCACGACGACCGACACCTTGTCTTTGGTGATGGTCGTCACCGGAACGTCCAATTCCTGCTGACGCATGCTCGGCCGCGCAACGATCTGATCGATGAGCGGAACCCGCCACCGCAAGCCCGGCCGTTTGATGGTCCGGAATTTTCCAAAGCGTTCGACAATGGCGACAGTCTGCTGTTTTACCTTGAACCAGCCGTAACAAACTGTCAGGAACACGAATAGTCCGAGAACTACCCAACCGATTGTTTCGAACGACAGTAGGGATGAAAGCCAATCCGAGGATTGGTCACCCACTGCTGGGTATCCGTACTGATCGACAACACGAGGATTCATTTCAACTCTCCTTGTTTAGTTTTCAACGACTGTGTTGGAGGCCCGTGGGCGAACCAACATGCCGGCGGGTATTTTAGGACATTTTCCTATTGCTGTCAATTGCCGCGATCCATCGCGGCGTTCGCGAGGGCATCGGCTTCGGCGTTGTTTTCACGCGGGATATATATGAAGCGAATGTTCGGAAAGCTTTCCATAAGCTTCCAGACCTTTTCGGCCTGCGGACGCAAGGTGGGTTCTTTTATTTTCCAATTACGCGATATCTGCTCCACCACCAATTTGCTGTCCATGCGTACTTCGGTTGGGAGCGTTTCGAGGCAGAGCTCTTTTGCCTTCGCGAGCGCATGAATGACGCCTTCATATTCCGCCCAGTTGTTGGTTTGCTTGCCTAAAAATTCAGAAAGTTCTGCTTTCTTCTCCCCATTGTGATAGATGACCGCGCCAATGCCGGCTGGCCCGGGATTGTTACGGGAACCACCGTCAGTGTAAATGATTACGTCTGCCATATATTTGAAAGCGCCCCCTATTGTAAATCGGAATGCAGTAAAAATCGATGGGATGCGAGGCGCGAGCGAGGAGCGAACCGAGCCATATTGAATATATGGTGAGGAAGCGAAGGAGTCCGCAACGAAGCAGCTCGCGATTTTTACTGCATTCCGGCCGGCATCGAGGAGAGGGTGCGATACGCATGCGCCATTGCGATAACCGTCACCGGTATCGAGACGAGAAGGCCAACTCCGAGCAAGATGAGCCCTACTACGTTCGCAGCTATGGCCGCGAGCATCAAGAGGAGCACCGCCCAGAAATGTTCTTTGTTGATAGCAAAACTTGCCTTCACCGCAGCGAACGGTGAGAGCCCGCGATCGATGACGAGGAATGGTGCGAACATCAAAAGGACGCTCGCGATGATGCCGGGGATGACGAGGAGCGCGAAGCCTATCAATTCAATAATGGTGAGCAATATCGAAGTGCCAAGATATCGCCAATATGCGTGCGGTGCCCAGAGGTCAGAGATTTTTGCCGATTCGACTTGCGCATCTGCTTTGAGACTCCATGCGATAACCCCCATACTCACGAAGATCTGCACAACAAAGAAGTCCAATACGTTAAAGATGAATGAGGTGAACGCAACGCCACCGTCGCCCGCGCTTTGAGCGATGCCGCCCGAAACCGCAGAAACTCCGAATACGACGATTACCGAACCGATCAAAAACCAGGGACGCTTCAAAAACGTCGCCCACCCGTGACTAAATGACGCGTGCACTAATTCTGTTGCTTTCATATATCTATCGTAGCGTATCGCAATGACTTTTCCACTGTGCCCTGCGGATAACTCTCCGCTTCGGGGCACATGTATTTTGGAGAGCGCTCGCCTAATCCGGCGGGCGGCTCGCTCATCCTCGTCGCGCACCTGTCAAGGTACTTCGCTTCGCTTCGACCTATGACAGGTCCAAGCTGCGCTCCTGCGGGCTCTCCAAAACACATGTGCCCCTTCGCTCCGTTCATACGGCACTACGCACGATATCAACGAGACGGAGGGCGATACTGTTCCGGAACATGTCGCGTTCAATAGTGGCGAGGGCGTCGATGCGGTTCCCGACGCGCGGAACCTCTGAAAATCCATCTGGAGTGCGGAAGAAATCAAAGCCGCGGAGCGTTTTCGATCCCGTGCGGAAGAACAGCTCCGTATGCGTCTGTTCTTTGCCGAATATACGCACGCTCTCTATAGTAAGCGACGACAAGCGGAACACCGGCTTGGGGTTGCCAACCCCGAACGGTCGCATCGTCGCGAGGGCTTCGACCAACCGATCAGAGACGTGTGTGGGATCGATCTCGGCGTCGTGTGGCGGCGTCTGTACGATTTCCTTGCGCAAATCTTCGGCGGCTTTTTCAAAAATTTCCGGCAGATGATGCACCTGCTCGAATGACACAGAAAAACCGCCGGCCATCGCGTGCCCACCGGCCTCTTCGAGTGTGGCGTCCACCTGTGCCGCGCGGAATAATTCGACAAGATTGATGCTACCGTCGGAACGACACGAACCTTTGAGAACGCCATTGCCGTCTCTCCCCCACAGACACACGACGCCGCCACGATCTTCCATGAGTGAATTCGCGGCAAGTCCTAAGAGCGCCGGTTTCCATTCTGGATTGCCGAGGACGGTGACCGATGACGATGGAAACCGTTCGGCCGCGAGATGCTTTGCTTCTTTGACGAGACTCGCGACCGTGCCTTTGCGCTGAGAGTTCAAGCGCTCCAATTCACCCGCAAGCGCTTCGGCCTCTCCGGAATCGCGGGTCGAGAGCAGACGGAACGCCAATTCCGGTTTATCCATCCTCGATGCAGCATTGATGCGCGGCGCAATAGAAAAACCGATGTCGTCTTCGGTGATGGCTGATTGGTTGAGCCGTAATTTTCGGCACAGCGCGAGAAGCCCCGGCCGCGGCGATTTGCGTAATACCGTAAATCCGAAACGGGCGAGCGCACGGTTTTCCCCAACAAGCGGCACCATGTCGGCAACTGTTGCGATCACGACCATATCCAAAAGCCACTTTTCCCACCCAGGAACATTCGTAAATGTTGCGATGTCACGCTCCCGCCCGCGAATAAGAAGCGCCTGCGCTAGTTTGAACGCGACCGCGGCGCCACAGAGATGCGGAAATGGGTATCCTGCGCGCTTGGGATTTATGACGATAGAGTCCGGCAATGTCTCCGCCAGTTCGTGGTGGTCGGTCACGATGACATCGAGTCCAAGCGAACGCGCATGAGCAACGCCATCGAACGCTACGGTGCCTACATCGACAGTGATGATGAGCGACACACCACGGCTCGCGAGCGTATCGATCGCTTGCGTATGGAACCCATAGCCTTCGTTGTGGCGGTGCGGGATATACACTTCGAAATTACTGTATCCGATCTTTTGAAAGGTGTCGTGCAAGACCACCGCCGCGGGAATCCCATCGCAGTCAAAGTCCGCGTAGATCGCTATACGCTCGCCTTTTTCGAGCGCGGCAAGTATTCGATCCACGGCATGACCCATATCGGCAAGCAAAAACGGATCGTGCGTATCACGCCCATAATCCGGTTCCAAGAAATGACCGCGTTCGTCCTTGCCGATACCCCGAGCCGTGAGAAGCGTGTCGATGAGCTTGGCTATCATCGCACCATTCTATCAGAGTAGGACGTGCACACACGGCGCATTTCTTCGTTGCGCTTCACGAAATATCGCTCACCATACGTGCAGTATGCCTCGCAATATTTCGCTTGCGCGCCTTGAACTGCATCCGTGTGAGCACGTCCTGTACCAAAGAGTTCATTTTACAGTCGTAGCACTCCATCATCTTCCGATTCGCCGACGAACCGCACTTCTGCGATCGCGCGCGAGCGGGTGAAGAAACTCGCAATGCAGGGGCCTATCAGAAACGGCGCGGCGACAGGTATCCATGGAATCAATGTATATAACATGGCTATATAACTCCCCTGCGCGGTTTCGAACATAGGCACCACGATAGTCTGGAGTTCTTCGACCGCGAGCGCAGGGTTAGAGTAGAAAGAAACTCCCCACCACAGGATGTACATCATGCCCGGCACCGCAAGAAACACGATGCATATCCCGACACAACCCGTCACCGTCAATGCCGTTTTTGCCCAACGCGCATACAGGAACGCCGCGATGCCTGCAATGATGGTTAAAGGAAGGATGCTGAACACGATATTCGCCGTCGTGGGTTCCAAAAGATAATTCATGCCGGACTGCACCGCGAAACTCTCCGCAGATTGGATGCCGAATGGGAGCAGGAATGTCTGTATGACATTGACGATAATGGCGGTCGCAAATAACTTCATGTATTCAGTATACCTCCTATGCTATCCTACCCGTATGCAAGACTGCTTATTCTGCAAGATCGTCGCGGGCACGATACCTTCACACAAGATCTACGAGGGTGAGCATACGTACGCCTTTTTGGACATCCGACCCGTGCATATTGGTCACACACTCGTGGTACCCAAAAATCACACTGAAGACATTTTCTCCATCGAAGCCGCTGATTGGCGCGCGGTCAATGAAGTCGTTCGGAAATTGGCACCCATCATTAAAGAGGCGACGGGGGCGGACGGTGTCAACATTATCATGAACAACAAGAAATCCGCAGGACAGCTCGTCGACCATGCGCACGTCCACATCGTGCCCCGTTTTGCGGACGACGGTATGAAAGGACTGCCACAGCGCGACGAGACGCCACAGGCACTATCCAAAATGCGCGGAAAGATCGTAACATTGATCTAGAGCATGTTTCGAAACATGCTCTAGGAACAGCTCTGCTGAGAGAAGCTCGCAGATCCCGAAAGAAATCCGTCATTACAATAGCGAATCTGCTGATATGCTTCGCAGGTCTCTCCTGTAGGTGGCGCAGTAACCGAATAGAATGCAGCTGACGCGCCGTGGTCAACGGTCTTGCCATCAAGAGTACAGGAAGCCGCGGTTGATGCTGAACAGCTTGCATATTGGTACGAGGCGCTACCCGCCAATGTGCCGTCAGTACAAAGCCGAGTTTGCGAGAATTGTGAGCAGGAGTTGCCGAACGGCACTGTTTTCTGTGAATAGTACGCACCGGACGTATTGTGCGCCGTGTATTTTCCATCCAATAGACACCACCGCGTGCCAGTCGGGGCGCATACTGAATATTGATTCGCCGCAGTGCCGCTCAACACCCCATCGGTGCAGGTGCGTTCTTGCCCCAAGCTCGAACATGACGACCCGGCCGCCACCGAGCGCGCTGTATAGAAGGTGTATTTTGCCGCGTGCGCAATCGTGACGTTGTCGAGTGTGCATGTTTTTGCCGGAGTAACCTGACAGCTCGGATATTTGTACGTGACAGATCCGGATAGATAGCCATCAGTGCACACGCGGGTCTGTTTGTAATTGTTACACGACTGATCGTACGCCACACGTTCAACTTGATAGAAATCGCGCTGTGCGCTATGTGCAATCGTTGTCGATGCGGTGCTCGACGCGACGACGATACATGACGCCGCTCCCTGCGCCGTACAATTCGTATATTGATATTCAAAGTTGCCGGAAAGTGTGCCGTCATTGCATGTCCGCACTTGCGAAAATGCCGCGCAATTCTGTCCAAACAACACGGTTGATTGTTTGTAGAGTGTCGGGGTGTTGCCGTGCCCAATCGATGTTCCATCCGGAAGGAGGCACGATCGGCCGGTTGTCGGCGATGTACAGCTAAGAAAGCCGTACGTTGCATCGCCGCCCAAGACCCCGTCGACACAGGTTCTCACACCGCCTTGGCATGCAGCGCCGTATGCAACGGTCCCGGTAAGAAAGAATGTGCGCGTTTCGCCGCTTTGCATGGCAGTGCTACCGAAGTTGCATGATTTAAGTGTGGCCGTTGGAGGCGGGGGTGTCGTTATTGGCGGCGGCGTAGTCATGCTGCACACGCGCGCGATCGCTGCACGCGTGCCGGGACCGACGGTGCCGTATCCAGTCGTTGCGGCAGTGCCGGAAGATACGACTGCATTTTTTGCCTGCCAACGCTGGACTGCACGCTCGGTCGCAGGGCCAAAATAGCCGGTTATGAGACCTTCGGGATATACCGCCGTATCCGCCGCGAGAAATCTCTGTAGCTCGGTCACATCTGCACCAGATACTCCGACAGAAAGCGCGCGATACAGGTTCGGGCATGCGGCGCTACCGGGAGCGCCCGTGCTCGTGCCGGCTTTTTTCGCCGCGATCTGCTGTTCGAGTACAGCTATCTGCTGCGTCAATGTCTGAATGAGTGCTTTAAGTTCATCAATGGTCTGCGCATGCGCAATACCGAAACTGAAAACCACAAGAGCGGCCCCGCATGCAGTTGCGATGATACGCTTCTTCATGCTCTTCAGTATACCCTGTGAAATTCAATGCAAGGCCACCTGTGGATTTCAAGCAATTTCTATAGAGAGCATCCGAGTGATTGGTAGTACTGTTTAGTTGCAACCTTAAGTCTGTCGGGCATGAATTGCTGCCATAGGGAACTTGATGCGAAAACGTTGTATATACTGCAGATGCTTTCACCGTTCGTCATCACCCATTGGCCAGCGTGGCATGTAAGCAACGGCCCTGCGATCGCTGCGCATGCTTGCCCCGGACATGGGTCTCCATAGAGTGTCAAACCCTCGTGATAGGTCGTACTCGCAAAGACGCATGACGTGTTATTCGAGTTGGTCGTTGATTCGGTTTTGCACTCACCTGTATAGAGTAATGTTGCGCTAGCGGCTTTCATCACGCAGGTATTCGAGTATGTTCGAGGACCTGGGGTCGGCACCATGCATGCCGGGGTGGAACGGCGACATGCTGGTTCAGGCGGCTGGCCGCATACGGGGGTGTATTCCTGCGTACACACGGTTCCCCCTCCGGTATCGCCCTCTGCGGTTACTTTCACTTTCGTGCTCATATACCCCATGTTGCCCTTGTCGTCGCGCACAATGATGATAACCGCATACGTCCCTGCGGTGCTGTACGTATGCGTGAATGTTGAGGTCTGCACAAACGCATCTGAGAATGCTGTTGCGGTAAGCATGCGATCTGCGGCTTCATCACCCCACGAAATGCGGTAACTAAGCGTGCCATTCTCTGGATCGGATGCGGATACCGTCCATGTGCCGGTTTCATTCACGATAAGTGTCGTCGGGCCAGAAAATCCCGATATGACCGGTGGCTTGTTTTCAGTAAATGGGTGAACATCAGTCTTACATTCGCCTCCGTAGATCACCTTCGCATCGTCGGCAGATGCCGCACAGCGATTGCTGTACGTCGTCGGAACAGGGTTGCATGGCGTTGTTATACACTGCACTTGTTTGAGCGCGCACACTGGTTTGGCATCTGTTCCACAGGTGGGCGGTGTTGTACTGCCACTGCACCACTCCTTGATCCGCTCCCGTGTACGCGGGCCGAATACACCCCACCCTTGTGCGACATCGCCGGCTATCACGAGGCCATGTTTCGCCTGCCACTCACCAATAGCTTTCCGTGTCAGAGTGCCATAGAAGCCGGTTGGTATCTCATTAAAGAATCCTTCTTTGGCCAGGAAGTCCTGCAGATCCTGTGCAAAGGTGCTCTGGGTGCCATAGGTAGGGAAGGTTTGCGCTTCGAGGAGACGTTTGCAGATGTTGTGGCGCCATTGGTCCGGTACGACCGGATGTGACCCATCGGTCACGGTGTTGCCGCTCAATACCTGTTCCACTTTTCTAATGATACTTGCATCAACACCAAAGGAGGTCAGTAACGTGGTGATGCTACTGATCTGCGCATCAGTTAATACCGCGGCCGAGGTCGGTGCGGGAGCGATATATACGATAAGCATCGCCGCGAGCACTATTCCACCAATAAAACGTAAGTGCATATGGTATGTGTCGTGGTTATTTATAAAGACGACCGAAGCCGCCGGATATTACCGTCAATGTAGCACGCTAAAATGATTGTGACGTGATTCTTCACACCTGCCTGTTCAGAGCATCTTGATGCCGGGGAGCGTGCCGTTCGTAAGAAATTCAAGAAGGGCACCGCCCGCGGTCGACAAAAACGTAAATTTCTCTTCGATGCCGAGCGCGTCGATGGTCGCGATGGTATCGCCGCCGCCCACGACCGTGTGCGCGGATGAGCCGGCGATCGCCTGCGCAACCGCTTCGGTCCATTCGTCATAGCCGTCTTCGTAAAGGCCGGTCGGCCCGTTCCATAGCACGAATTTCGCCGTCCGGATAACGCGCGCAACTTCAGCGAATGAATCGGGACCGATGTCGACTATCTTGTCTCCCGACGTCACATCAGCCGCTTTCTTGACGCGAGCCTGATGCTGTTCATTTTCAACGGTGACATCGCTCGGGATGATGAGATGCGGGTGGCTCATCACGTCCGCTCCGGGAACACCCTTCGAAATGACTGAGCGGCCAACCGGGAATCCCCGCGCCCTGAGAAGATCGTTCGCAATGGCACCGCCGATAAAGACCGCGTCATAGATATCCAAAAGCTTCTTGATGAGCGGCTCTTTGGTTTCAAATTTCGCACCGCCGACGATGACCAACGATGGCGAGGTGGGGTTGAGTGCATCAGAAAGATTATCGAATTCATCAGCGAACAGGAGCCCTGCGTAACCGGGTATATAACGCGGGACGCCAACGATCGATGCGTGTTCGCGATGCGATACCGAAAAGGCATCGTTGACGTAGAGGTCGCCGAACTTCGCGAGTTCCTGTGCAAAGGCAGGGTCGTTTGCCGTCTCTCCCGGATGTTGGCGCACGTTCTCGAGGAGTATCACATCGCCCCCCTTCATGGCATCCGCCGCCATGTGTGCTTCCCGCCCAACGATATCTTTGATGAATACGTGGGGCAAAAGCGGCTTCATCGAACGGGAAATGGGTGCGAGTGAATCTTTGGGATCGCGCCCCACATGCGCACAGATGATCACCTGTGCGCCATGGTCGCGGAGATACGCGATGGTCTTGATCGCTTTGCGTATACGGAAATCATTCCGCACGAGCGTATCCCCCATCGGCACGTTGAATTCGGAACGCACGAGAACGCGCAATCCCTTAAGATTTTTTGGTGGGATATCGGCAACGCGCTTCATATCTTGGAAAGTGCATCATAGAGCGCCGGCAATTTTTCCCTATCGACACTCATGCGGCCAAACAGAAATCCGTTCACCTCGCTCTCTTTCACCATTGCGACCGCACTTTCTTCGTTCAAAATGGCCCCGCCGTAGAGGATCGGTATCTGAAGCGCAATTTTTTCATATTTTTCCCACAACAATTTACGGATGAAGATGGTCATTTCATGCATCGTACGCGCGTCCATCGGTTTTTCAGCACCGATTGCCCACACGGGTTCGTATGCTATGATTATTCGTTTCGCGAGCGTTTTTGGTACGTCGGTCAGTGCCGCAGTGAGTTGCTGTTTTATGGTGTCGAGATGCGAACCTTCGTGATCACGGACGCTTTCACCGATGCAGATGATGGGGCCGAGACCGGCCGCAAACGCGGAGGCAACTTTTTTGCGCACATCGTCATCCGTTTCGCCTATCTTGCGCCGCTCCGCGTGCCCGATGATCGCATACGACGCACCGACGCTCTTGGCCTGCACTGCGGACACATCGCCGGTGAATGCACCGTGCGCTTCGGCATGGATATTCTGCGCCGCAAAGACGATGGAACGGCCTTTATAATCTCCGGCGAATGTGTGGAGAAAGAATGCGGGTGGCGCGACAATCGTATCGATGCCGCTCGCGCGCGCCGACGCTTTTTTTATCGTTTCAAAAACCGCTTTCGCTTCTGCGAGCGTATCCGGATACATTTTCCAATTGAGTACGAACAACATACCCGCACACCTATCAGCGCCTTGCGGCCTGGCCGCGGCGCTTTCCAATAAAAACACTGTGTTGTATATACATATTCATATATGTATCAGCCCAAGAAGTAGATTTCATCGCTTAGGCGCTAATAGGTGTGCGGGCATGCAGGCATTGTAGCATGCGAGGAATGTTGCATCGACGACACGGCAATGGATGAGGTCTAAACGAGCAGCGCGCATCCATGCGGGAACCAGTGGCGCAGTGGTGATACATACCCAAGCCGCCACTGCTGTTAGGCTCGTGAAGACCTGCGTCCTTTGCCGTGCTCACATTACTGCTCCCGCCACATGACGAATTTGAAATCAGTAGTTGCATTAGGTGTGAACGGGGGCGGGGAAAATGCGAGCAAACGATCATAGGTGTCGATACGATTATTATAGCCAGAGCAAAAAGTGCCTCCACATGTCCATTTCGTACCTACGCGTCCGTTTGAGACCACCGAACCGAAAGTGGTGAGTTGTGATTGTGTCACATATGAACTATATGCCGAGGGCACAGCATGTGAACCGCTCGACGTATAATAATTTCTTCCTAAATAGCCGGACTGCGCGACGAAGATGCCGCGCATCGTCATGGTGTCCGGAGAAACAAGCGGTATCAAAACCGACCGTTCGGCAATCGCGGTCAATCCACTCGAGCCGGTGCCTGAATTATAGGTAATGTCGTTGTTGACGATGATATCCGGCGTATAGCTTCCCACATCCGCAGCAACTACGGTCACTTTGCTACCCACAACGCCCTGGAGCCAGACTTTCGCCTGCGCAAAGATCAGCGGGCAACCAGATGGCAGTGTATATCGTCCCTGGTACGTCTCGTTCGAGATGATATCGTAATCATTCATCCACACCGTTGGATTATCGACATGTACGCTCTGGACTCCCGTTGTGCCGGTGACACGATAGACGTCAATGGTGTCATCGGATCGGAGCACAATGCGGAAGCCACGCTGATCCGTGCCCCCCACCGATGCAAAAGTGCCACCCTGCTGTACGCCAGCAACTTTCACTAATGTGGGAGCGAGTAAGATGCCCGAGGTGTTTGCGTAGCCTTGGAGTGTCGCGAAGTTGGTTGCGATGCCGGCAAAATCGAAATTCGGCACGGGATATTGCCATAACGCCGAGCCGGAACCGGCCCCCCACACGCCTGCCTTGCTTTGGTTTGGACTGCATCCGAAACTCGACGTGCACGTCCACGTGGAAACAGCGCTACGCACCGTCGAATTATTGGTGCCGTCCATACGGATACCGCCGTTTGAAAAGTATGGGCCGGTGATCACGCGATCAGCACCTGCCCACACGTTCGCATTGAGTAGGTTCGAATATTCTGCGACTGAAGGACGCATGTAGCGCGCGATGAGCGTGCGCTTGAAACGCGTATCGGCATTCGATGTGCCTTGTGAATTGATGTCAACCGACTGCACGATGCCGCACGCGCTGTTCCCTGTTATTGAGATCGATGCCGACCCTATAGTGCCGCCTTCGGGATCATCCACGGTGTATGTATACGGCCCCGGTTGGCCAGTGCCGTTGGTGAGGTTGTTCGGATTATGCGCCAAGAACCATTTGTAATATTCAAGTCCGGCCTCTGCGATATTGAGTGCCTGTTCGCGCGCATATTTAGCACGGCCGACATTCGACTGCACCAAGAGGTAACTTGCAAGCATAGTCACGACCATGGCAAAGACGCCCATATACACCATGACGAGCATGACCGTAACTCCTTGGGTGTTTTTTTTCATAGTCATCTTAGATTACGCAGCGTTGCGCTCGAACGGAGGGTGAGTTCGTTCGGTAATTTTTCCGGGCTCACGTTCACGACCGTATCGAGCCGCACGAAACGCACGTCTGTCACTCTGCTCATGTCGACGATCGGCGTACCCGAAGCATTATAGAACTGAAATTCGTTGATTCCCTGCATATTGTTGCGGACGTATGCCGAGACAGTCGTGATGGTTTCGAGCGCCGTGTATACCGGTGGATCGCCGGAAGGGTCGATAACGCCTTGTTTGAGATCGGTACCTTGAATGAAGAAGCGGACTTTTTCGAGGAAGGGATCGCTGTCGATATCCGCATAGAATGTGAGCGAGCTCGTGCTCATGGCGATGATGGGATACGCGCCGTCGCTCCCATAATTCGCTTCGCGAATCGTATGTACCACATTCTCGATCCCGCGGCGTGCTTCGGAAACCGCCTGCGCCTGTTCAAGCGTATAGGTATTGGCACGATAGAACGACAAGATGGAGCCGACTATCGCCCACATAGCCGCGAGAAACACGCTGATCCACACCAGCATCTCAATAAAGGTCATGCCGCGCCGCTGGTTACAACGAACCGTTCCGCCGACACACCCTTCCAAAAGACTAAGGCTTGGGCAAATGCCCTCGAGTGGTCTTTTGGAAGGGGGTGTCGGCTCCGCTCTTGCATAGATAGGAGTCATACTTAATTCAAAATCGCCGACGAGCGTGACGCTCCGGAAACGTTCACGTTGGTAATGGTCTGCGGCGCATAGCCTGAAGCGGATACATCGATCGAATACGTATCGGCTGACAGCCCCGAGAAGAACGCTTGTCCGCAACTGCTACTCGTCTTGGTCGTGTCATACCCTGTCTTGTACACCCGTATTGTTGCATCCGGGATCATCGCACCACCGGCATCGCGGACATCAACAAGAAGCGAGTTCGCCGTGTGTGGCGTGAAATACAGGAGCGTCGTCATATTCGAGTTAGGCGCGAGCGCGCGCGGTTGTGGTTGACAACTCTCGGCAATATCGTAGCCGATGCCAGTGCCATTCACTGTAATAGTGTAGGTATCGTTTTCGAGCGATGAGAACATAACCGAACCGCCTACATCTGATGCCGATGTCTGATCGTATTTGTAGATAGGGTTGCCGCTACCGTCTGATCCAATCATTTTATTACCACTCATCGTGAATTGAATGTTCCCGAGCGGTTCCGGTCCACGGTCGTAGACGATGTCCCATGAATCGACCGAGGGTGTCGCGCTGGTGTCAGTGGTCGAGAGCACTGCGCGCAACCGGATGCTCGGATACGTCGTGGTCGAAATACCGGACAAGTTGAGCGGACTCGCCGTGAAGCCGGTACTGTTCCCCGGCAGGGCCGCATCCGGAATCAATGTGGGACTGCCAGCGCTTAAGTAATAGACTGAATACGCTACGCTTGTGGACGCCGGTTTGGTATCCGTCCAACGTGCCGTTTTCCATGTGTATAGATACGTGGGCGCGAGGTCGTTCGATTGCACTTCCCCGCTCGCGGGATACGGCACAGGACCGGTCAAATGTGCATCGCCACCGGAAATCGTCACATTGGTTGTCGTTGCTGTTTTGGATGAGTCGCTGAACAGATCTTCCCACGTGAGTGTTTCGATCGCCTTGTATGTGCGAACGGTCTTCTGTGCTACGAGGTCAATCGAGAACGTCGCCGAGGTGGTCTGATTATTCGACACCGTGAGATTGCCTGGATTCGGATTCGGATTCTGCCCGCTCGCAGGATATGTCTGCGCACTGTTGTAGCCGCTCTTTGAGACCGCAATCTGATAACCGCTCGCGGCGGGAGCGCCGATAAATACGGTCGTGCCGTCAACATCGGTATACGATGTGATATCGACTGCGGGACTCGTGCTCGCGTTTACGATGCGCACCTGCGCGGACGGGACTGGTTGTGAATCCGCATTGACGACTGCAATCGCGATGGTGCCGCCGGGAACGGACTGTTCCACCCCCACGGGAGATGCGCGGGAAACAAGCGCGATGGTGCGTGTCCCTGTTTTAAGGTTGGTCCATGACGTCTCGACCTTGATCTCTTTCGAGTCAGCGATATTCCCGTTCGTATCAACACCACCAAGCCCGTCTTTCGGATCGTCAAAATAACGGATGAGCGTGCGGCGCGTATAATTGACTCCGTTCAGCGCTACCGTCTCTGTCTGCGGAATACTGCCTGCCGGAATACCACCCACGACCGCCATGCTCTCGTAGGGAAGCGATCGGATGTACTCCATCTGTTCCTGCGCGAGCGCAGTTGCACCGATGCGCGCCTTGTTGTTGGAGACGAGGTCGATCGACAATTGGAACGCCGCGTACACCCCCATGAAAATGAGGAGCATCAGGGCGATGCCTACAATGGTGTCAATGAGTGAGGCCCCGCGCATACTATTCATATGCTTATTGTAGCGCGTAAATTTCTGTTATATAACAAAATGCTTGCATGCTGAAGGCCACACCAGTGGATATACGCTTTGTATAAGGTAAGCCGCCCATCCATAACAGGGGCGGCTTTTTACGTTTGTTCGATTGCAGCACATACACATAAAACCAGTTTTCATGCGTGGCTTCATATATGAAGCCAGTGCCCCATTGTGGGCTACGTATATTTTCCGTATGAATTAAGTTTTTTCTTGGGTGATGGCCACAGCAAAAAATGAAGCGGGTACTTTCTTTTCATCCACGCGTACGAAAATGGTTCGAGCGGTCCCTTGAGAGCGCGCCGATCAAATTCCTTTTTCATTTCTTTAATGGCCGTTTCAAATCCCGGGAATTGATCTTCAAGCCATCGTTCTACGCGCCATATAGTTGCCCTGCTTACCCGCAAGGTTTTCTCAATGGATCTATGTGATGCTCCTTCCATGAGCATTCGAGCAATGATGATGCGCCGCCCAAGCATGATACGTTCGCTCGGAGTTAGGAGGTCTCGGAGAAACATCTTAACTGCGTCTCGTCCCTTGATAACACTTGCTGCTGTATACAATGTATCGAGCGTTGCGATGGTTTCCTTTTTGCTTAATGCACGAGGTCTCATTTTCATATAGGAGAAGTGTACCATAGAAAAGTGGCTTCATATATGAAGCCACTTGGGGAATTGAAGGTTTAAAGAAAGAAACGGGTTGCTAGATTAGCGGGCGCGTTTCAGCAATTCCGAGATCACTTTGTAGCGGCGATCTTTGCGAAGCCCGTGGTGAGCTGCGAGTTTTTTCTTGAGCGCGGAGAATGAGCCGTCGAGATCGT
>JACQKA010000052.1 GCA_016204805.1 Candidatus Kaiserbacteria bacterium
GCCGGTCATTGCGGCGCGCATATTTTTGAGCGAGGTTTGCATCAGTGTTTCAACTCTGCTCATCTTTTTCTTTTCTACTGTTTTCATGTGTGCTGGTTTGTTATGTTGCTAATGGCCAGACACAATTCATTTTACGGTACCTGTCACGTCTTACACTCACGTGTTTGGCACGTACACGGATTGGTAACTGAAATCCGGTTTCGAGCGCCGTGACGACTGCGGCGGAGTTTTGGGAATGCAAGGGGCTTCTGAAGATAGCGTATCAGGATGCAAAAACGTTATCCACAGAGCGACGGTTGACGGGGTTTATTGGTAGCACAAGGCATCCCCTGTGCACACACTATTTCAAGACCTCCCCGCGGTAATCCGATGGGTAGCATTCCGCTGTCCCCGTCGGACAATTCCATTTGCCACCGGTCAAGCAGTAGGTGAACTGAGCGGGAACATACGTGCCGTCTAGGTATTCAATGCCTTCCACTTCGGGGTCGCATAGATACACCGTGTTCCCGTTCACGTCGGTCGCCGCATAGGTCCCGGGCGGCGGCTTTTGTGTGTTTGTGTTGGTATTGTTCGTGTTCGTGTTGTTTGTTCCAGTGTTTCCTGTGCCGGTGTTATTCGTGCCCTGTGTGGTGCCTGTATTCGAAGTACCCGACGGCGTCGTAGACATGAATCCATACGGGATAGGACCCTTCACCGGATCAGTGGTGTCGCCGTTCACGATGACGGGTGCGTATTCATAAATCGGCTTGCCTGCATCGGTCGAACATACCACCGCAAACGATGTCGATCGTGTGAGCGCGGGTGTCTGTACTGATCCGATCGCGGCGCCACGGCCGATCTCTCGCCCATCGGAATCAATGACCGCGCATTCTTTAACGCCGACGGCCGCCCAGTTTATCTGTGACGTCTCGCCGCTACTTAATATCCCCGGCGCCGCTACCACGGTAATGACCGGATGGAGCACGTTCACCGTACACATGCGCACGGGGTTTGCGCCGCAGGAAACTCCGTATTGTATCGACGAACTCGCCGTATCAACGATGTGCTGTATCGAACCTGTCGGGATGCCACCGGTGTCGAATCCTGTGCCGGTGCTTCGTTCATTGCCGTTACATGCCCAACTCAACGTGGTGATGCCTTTGTTCAAGACGGTGGTCGGGTCGCAGGAGAAGCGTACGACGGTGCCTGTCGTGGGAGGCGGTGTGGTGCCCGTAGTCGCTGGTGTCGTACCCGTCCCAGGCGGTGTCTGCCCGAGGCCGAGGAGCTGCTGCAACTGCGGGAACAATTTTTGTAACATCCTCATGATGCCACCCACACCTCCGCCGGCACCACCAGATGGAGCACCCACGCTTCCGCTCGGGACATTACCACTATCCCTGCCTGGGCCTGGTGTGCCCGGCCCCGGGCCAGGGGAGGCTATCGTGGTTGTCTTGTCCGGATTTTTATCATCTGGGATGCTTCCTGTTTCTGTTGGTGGGGTCGCTGTTTTAGCCAACTTTGCACACGGAGGCAAGGTACCCGAACCGGCATCGGCAATTGCTTGAACTTTAGCAAGGTCTTCAGGGCCACACTCCCCTGCAGCTGTCGCTAAATCAGTTCCCGTCGGCACCTTCTCACCTGTCGCCGTGTACACACCTGGAGGGGTATACAGAGCATACCCAGTGACACCCACACCCCCTCCCACTAATAGGGCGCCTCTGGTCCACCAGCTTTGCGGTATGAATCGAGACCACCATGCTCCAGGTGCAACCACTGCAACAACGCGGCCACCAAAAGCACTCATGGCAGCTGTCATAGGATTCACTGCGGTTGGAATTGGAATAGGTGGGGGCTTCTGCGCCGCGGGCCGTATCGGCGTACGTGTGATCGTCCGCGACTCCATAGGGACTAACTCTCCTGCTGGTGATTTGGTTGGAACGAGAGATCTGTCGGATGATAACGGCTCAAGTCCGGTACTTTCACTAGCTGGAACCTGACCGAAGTTTTGCGCGAGCAATGCCTCTTCTTCCGATGTAAGTAATTCAGGTGGGACATCTGCCGCCGCTTTTTCATAGGCATCCAAAAGCTGCTGCAAACGCCTCTGTTCTTCCAGAATTTCGCGGCCTGTCTTGGGCAACGGCCCTGCGAGCACCATCTCTGTACCCCCAGGACTCGGCAACGGCGTTCCTGGAATCGATGCTGTTTCCACGACAGGTGTTTTTGCAGGGGGTATCTTTTTTGGAAAAACAACCTCCACGGGTGGGACTTCACCTGCTCCGAATAATATTCGAACTGCAGTTGCAAATGTCACAGTTTTGATGTCTTTTACGGCTTGTGTAATTCCATTACTAATTCGCGTACCTAAGGAAGCCTGTGGTGATTTAACTTTGGAAGATGGGTATGTAGTGTTGTCTGGACCCGCTTCTATAAATATTTTCATGCCACTCGCGAAGAAGTCGTAATTATATTTTATCGAGGCTGCTATATCTTTTACAGTACTGCCAATCACCTGAATCGGCTTGGCCGCAGCGTTCACCACATTATTAGTGCTTATGACAACTCGACTAAGCGCGAACCCGATATCTATGGTCTTGTTCAAGTCTGGTAGTTGCGGCGCAGGTGTTATTGAAGCTGTTTGAATATCTGGGATCCCACTCCAGTTGGGTATGGCATGCAAATCTGCCATGGTGAGTAAGCTGACCTCAACCCCCGTACGCATGCCGAGATCGACGGCTCGTGTGCGCTCAAGGGCTGTCGGATGCGTGAAAATAGTAGCGGGTTTCACCTTCACTTGGGATTCTTGTTTTGCCCACATAACATCATCCGATGACAACAGAGAGTTTTTATACATTTGGTCCGGAGCGCCTTCATACAATAGTCCAGCGCCACGTAAACTTGCTCCCCCCAAGAAATCCGCTTGCAATTCCACTCTCAAACTTTGGAAGCTGTAATTGACTGCATTCATAATACCGAGTACATCTTGGACATAGTGCCCCATCTCATGCGCGATAATAAGCTGCATTGCCGCAGGATCCATATCAAATCCAGTCGCACTCTTCCATACATCAGGATTGATGCTGATATTGAGAGTGCTCGAAGTGCCGGGGGCTCCACCTGGTGGTGAGCCGTAGTATGCCATTAGGTGCTTGTCCGTATCAGGTAAAATGTTAATCCGTATTGGTGTATATTCTTTGCCATGATTTTGGAATACCTTCCTCCAAAATTCATTTAATGCACCGGTTGTTTGTTGCATGAATCGAACCCGCTCCTCACGCGTCATCTGGGAGAAGATCTTACCACCATAGGGATTCGATGGCAGTGTTATAGCAAGCGGCTGAAACGGTATGGGTAGCAAGTTTTCCAATACAGTCGGGTTGGTTATATTTACGCTACGCAATATGTCTTCGGCCGATGGGATAGCGGGGTTTTCTGGTGCGGCGGCGCTTGGCGGCGGGCCAGCAAAGTCGCGTTGTGCGGTAGCTTGAATCTCCTGAATAACCTCATTTGTTCTCAGAATATACTGCGCTAATACCGAGCGTTCTTCATCTGTTTGAGCTACTTCAAATTTCCGCCCGTAGGTTTCGACATTGAGCTGGAGTTCTCCTATTGTGTACGCAATTTCGGGGATCGTATAAGAAACCCCATGCACATCCTGCGTGTCGCTGATGATTTGCCTGCGAAGCGCATTGTAATTGATAATCTCTTTTTGGTATGCATTTCGTATCTGTGCTTGTGCCACGCTTCTGTCTTGAACTTCCTGTGCCGCCTCTGTGAGCATGCGTATGCTCGCTGCCACTTCCATGCCCCGTAGCGATTGACGTTGGTTTTCTGCCATACGAAGGTCACGGCCCGCCTCTGCAACAGCCTTTGCGAGCGTGTCGAGATTTCCTCTCATCCGATCCAATTGTGCCATGCGCACCAACCGTGCTACTCCAGTGAGCAGCTGCAGGGGCTGTTCGTCCATCGCTGTTATAGTAATTGGTAATTCTGTAGGAATTTGTGGAATAACCGCTTGAGTTTCTGGTGAGAGTGCGGGTGCGAGCGCTTCTATAACCGCACCTGGGATATTGGTTGCTATGATCGGCAATTGCACAGCAACTGCTTGTATGGTTTCAGTCGGGCCTCTATCCGCTACTTTTGTGACGGGTATCTTGATTAAATCAGGTTTTGCGGCTGGAACAGTTGCGCCTGTGAGCGCTCTTGTGTTCTGCCAAATGGCAATCACTGCTTTGACGGCATCGAGTGTGGTTATTCCCGAGAATTTTCCAAGAGGAAGTGTGGTGACGGGTTGAACCAGCGTGTCGATGGGCGGAGTCGGTGTTGGTTGAACAGAACCCGTCTCGATGGTGAACGCTTTCTTTGCGGCATTAATCGCCAGTTGTGCCAACGCCTTTGCGGATTCCGTGACACCGCGTGCCGGCTGAACGATTATGGGGCGCAGAGCAGGTTTTGAAGCTTGCGCTGCAGAAGCCTCGGGCGCAGCCGCCCCCCCAAGAGATGAAGTTTCAATATCTGAAGCATCAATGCCGGTGTAGGGCTGAGCAATCATGTCTTTGGTCGGAGGCTCTATTTTCTCCCACGTCTCAGAACCTGAAACAAAGTTTGCATCCTGGTCCACATATGACCGACTGAGATATGTATCGACATACTCGAAGTTCCCCGTGGGCACATCAATCTTGTGTGCTATCTGATCGCAGGTGCCGTATTTCTCACATGTACCGGCGTTAAAGGCGGAACCTGTGTCGGTAATAACCGCGCGGATATTCTTCATGGTATACACTTGTCCATCTCGAATACTCCTCCACGTTATTTCCGGAATGAGGAACCAGGTGTTCTCCCTCCCCACCTGCCCCGCCACGGTAACCGGTATGTCTATGCCCTGGGCGCGCGCTATACGCACATCGTCAAGGGTAGTGAGGGAGTTGTCACCCGGAGCAAAAGGGTTTGTCTTCGGATTTACCCACCCGAGCGGATGTTCGATGTCAGGCCTGCCAGCCAACCGACCCTCAATTCGATCATCGCAGCCGCGACTCGTGCCGCACCCAGCGCCTGGGGCATACCCTGTTTTCACCACTTTGACAGATGTGATTATTTTTACCTGCGGCACAAATTCTTGCGGCCGTGTAAGAGTTTGTTGTAACTTCGTTGCATCTTTCTCAAGCGCCTGAATAATCGAGTTATTAAGCCTTTCCGTAAGAAGTGTGTCTGCTTGCATCCAATTCAAGTCGGCTGCCGAGAGCTTCGCTTCTGAGACTACCGGTGTCTCACCACCAAAAGCCGAACGGATGAAACCGAAAGGATTGAATGCTTCATTGAGTCTTCGCCATATTGTAGGCACTACGGGTGTGGCTTGTGGTGCTGGGGCATTAACACCTGGCGATGCACCTTGTCCTGCACTTGACGTCAGCGGTGTTGCGCTGGTGCTTGGCGCAACCGATCCGACACTTTGTGTAACAGGAAATGTGATTTGACTCGGTGTTGTTACAGCTGATGGCTGCGTGGCAAAACTTTGTGCCAACGCACTGGTCGGAACATATGTGGGGACTGGCACACCATTTTTAACTGCTTCTGCAAGACCGCCAATTGTCGTGGGGACAAGCGGGGTTTCTCCCAATCTGGGCGACGTGAACGGACTGGGGGTAAACTTAAGCGCTTCGGGAGACGTGAGTGTTTGTGCAGGGGTGAGAATTCCTCGCTCCACTACTGCGCCTGGCAAAGCTGCTTTTTCTGCAGTAGTTACGCCACGAAACTGCGTACCGGTTACTCTCACGCCCAATTTTTCGAGAGTGCCCGACTGCAACGCGATCAGTTCCCCCCTGGTAAGCGCAGCCTCCAATGCTTCGCGCGACATATTCAATGTTGCACCAACATTTGTAGCGGGAGTAAGAATTAATTGCCCCGATAATAGCGTACGTTGCAACACCTTCCCAAGCGGAGATGTCTTAAGGTTATTCAATTTTTGTATGGTTCCTGGCGCAGTTGGCGCGGAGCTCAATTTTGCACCCTGTGCAGGAGAAGCGGATTCGGTTGGAGTAGTTCCCTTCGCAATAGGTTGATAGCGCCCGGTAGACATCGGTTCTACCCCAGCTGCACGCATATCTGCCAATGCTTGGTCAATGGCATTGCCTTGGGGTGAAGATAACGCCTTGGGGTCATTGGCTTTCTGACCAGGAAACTTTTCAGAAAAAGCCGCCTTCACGTCTTCATATGCTTTTATTGCCTGTTGTTGTGTGGGGGTTGGAGAAAATGCGCGCTCTGTTGTTGCAGGCGCAGCCTTCCCAGAAGCAGGCTCGACGTTGCTTAACCGAACATTACGCACTTCCCCTGTGTTTGAGGTGATGGCCCCGATGTTCGAATCATTGATATCCGCCCGCGCGCTTCTCGTAAAGCCTGGTATGGGACTCACTTCTGCTACGCTCTCAACTCCAGTCTTCAATCCACCTGTTGTCTCGTCACCAAAGAATGGTGTAAATACATTTGAATCGTTTGTTGCCCGGAAGTCCTGAATTCCTGGGCCTCTGACCGCCGGCGGTTCGGTTAGAGATACCCCCCTTTGAGGAAAACTGGAGACCTCTGCTTCAGAAGCCCCAATTGGGGTGCCGCGCGTAGGAAACGCCAACGCCTCGCCCGTGCTTGGAATTTCCGCCTTAGCAAAAACGGGCCTGAATTCTGGTACGAGTCTTTGTGCAGAAGGATATGCGGCGAGATCACGTGCAAGAATACCACCGGCAAGACCTCTTTCCGTCAGATTCATCAATTCGGGACCGAGCGCCCGAGCGATTCCCGCCCGCACTAGCGAAGTGCCTAGCGAGGGGAGTGGGGCAAGTACCGACAGCGAATTAGCTGTCTCGAATATCCGATCCACCGAAACGTCGTATGGGCTTTTGAACAGATTGTCGAACTGTCTTTCAAGGGTCGTATTTCCACTTATATCCGCCAGGTTATCCCATACCGGCTTCGCGATTGCTGTCGCCAGCAAAACCCCTGGACCAAGTAGTGCACCTGGTATTGGATGATCTAATAAAAATTCCAAGGAGTTCCCGAGTGCTTTAGATACTGTATCTGCTCGCGTACCTCCGGCGAGTGTGTCGTCGATATATTTCTGTAATTGGGCAGACATCGGCGCCGCGCCTGTAAGCTGCTGTACTATTTGGCCGGCTCGTGCAACATTATTATTGTAATACTCCATTCCCGGAACTGTTGAGATGGTGTCGCCTGGCTTTTGTTGCATCAAGGCTTGGAAAATTGGCTGGACTTGGCTGGTGTCGAGCCCTCTGGGGTTATTGGGGTCTTGTACGGTTCCGAGCTTTTGTGCCAATGCCCATTGTTGGTTGACGAACTCGTTGAAATCATTCTGTACAGCTTGTGTTAACGCCTGTTGAGTAATTTGTTCTCGTGGTGACAAGGTCGATAGGTCGCGCGATAAGGCATATTCTACAGTACCGGCGTTCGCGCATGTTTGCATACAATGGACCAAAGCGCTGGGCGACACCCGGTCCGATGCAAGTTGCTCAATTCGCTGTGCAATTGCGGCTTCGTTGGCATTGAATTTATGAATCGCAGCCTCATATGCTTCACGCGCAGGGGCAATTGCATCTAATTTCTGCTGGTACTCCTGACTAGCCGCCTTTGCCGCACTGATCGCTGTATTTTCATTCTCTAAAAGTTTATTATATGCTTCTATGTCAGCTTTTGTTTTGATATATGTTGGTGTTCCGTTCGCATCAACTGTGGCCTTTCCTTCTTGAACCATTTTTTCGAGCGCCGAGCGTCGTGTGGTATCCGTTTCCGCCCATTTATTGATTGCTTCCCTGTATGTTGGAAGTACTGGTATTTCTTGTTTGCTTAAAATTGCCCCGTTTGTATTTTGTTGTACCGATTCCATGTGCAGTCCTTGTTGTTCTGCGGCTTCTTTATACTCCTCTTGTTTGTCAAGAACTTCATCTGCAATAGCAAGCCGGTTGTTCAGTCGGCGCTCGAGCTCTGGTGCGGCAGGCGTACCTTGTGTGCCGAATTTTTGTTCAGCCAATGGGATGTTCTGCCCAGGGACCTGGGTGTTGGCCGCGGTGTTGAGTGTCCCCTGGCGTTCGTTTTGGTATGCCAGCTGTGCGTTATTGAGTGCCGCTTTTTCTGGTGATGTTCCTCCCAATGCATCTGTGGTTCGGCTTGCACCACTGCGGTTATCAAAGGCTTTTTGTGCTAATGTAAGAGCGTCCCTTTTTGCATCGAGTGCGGTATATGTGCCACCGCTTTGCGAACCGACCTTGCCGGCTGTGGCTTTATCAGCAATGCCGCGGTTCGCATTGGATGCCATTTCGCTCGGTGTGCCGAATGCTGTCTCCGGCGTTTGTTGGACCTGTTTGACCTCCTGATTTTCAATCGTCGGTGTCGGAGCGAAGGGGGTTGAATTGAGGAACTCCCCTGCCACTTTTAGACCGTCAGATATTTTTTGTGCGGCCTGCTGTGCATAAGGATACAAGCCTAATCCAGCCGCAAGCGGCCCGCCAGTAATGGCGGGGTTGTTCTGCCCAGAAAAAGCGGTGGTGATGATTTGTGGAAGATTGCCTGATTTATATGCGTTGTTCCATGCAACACCAGCGTTTTTCAGTGTCTTGTCCCACAGATCTCCTGCAGACATTTCCCCAGTCATCACACGCCCAACATCACCAAACAGAGTCTCGGCGACACCGGTCCAAGTCGATGGCCGATCAGACGCCGCGGTGACCACTGATTCGCCTAAGAGCTCTCGGCTCACTGGGAAATTCTCAGATGGCGTGACCAAGGTCGTTCCGGGCAATCCGCTGGATTGCGATTCAAGTGGGTTCGCAGTTACATCTTTGAAGTTAATGGAGGGATCGAATTCTTTGGGTATCCCCTGGTCGGGGTAGAATGATGAATATAACGTTGGGGGACCCAGGTCAGATGGAGTGAGGTTGCTATAACGATAGCTGTCCGCAAGCTGTTGTAGTGGTGATTCAGAAGAAAACAGACTGTGATCAATGCCACCGTTACCGAATGAAGAGAGGTTATCGAAGTTGCTGGCCAGAGGCGAACCGAAATTGAACCCATACCCACCCGGTACATTTCCTCCAAAACTATCTACATAGGGCGAGACCGTGAGGTTGGCGCTGCTTTGGGCACCGCCGAGTATACCCTCGTATCCTGTTGGTGAAACACCTCCACCCGGTAGACCCTGCACTTGTTCTGCAAACCCCGAAGAGAATTGTCCGTAATTTGGAACATTCGACGGTGAGAGCGGGTTGCTACCAAAAGTATTATTCACATAATCGCGGAATCCTGAGCCTCCAAAAAAATCGCTGGATGAAATTGAATCTGAATCCGCCCATGGACTTTTGGTAAGTTCGACGTCTGAACTGGGGATAGGTGTTTCTCCATCAACGTAAGGGCTCACCGTGAGCGGGGGTTGTGAAGGGCCGCTTGGTGTTCCTTCCGCTCCTGGGACGCCGGCAGTGTTTGTGGGGGGATTAGTAACCGTCCCTGCATTCTGTGCTCCTGCTATTTGTTTGAGGCGGTCTTCATTGGCTAAAGTTGCGTAGCGGTCCCTTGCGGCATCAAATGCTTCCTGCTTCTCTCTCAGTGCTTTTGCTTCTGGTGATTCTCCCCAAAGTGCGTCTTCAATTTTTGAACGGACCCCACGATTCTCATAGTCCTTCTTCGCTTGTTCGAGCTCTTTTTGCGCTTGGTCGCGTGCTTCCTTTGCCGCTTTGGTTTGGTCGCTTAATGACGGCCCTGCGCCGCTTTGTGCGCCAGGCGCACCTGGTTGCTGTGGGGTACTCCCATCACCACCGATGACCTTCTTGGCCTCTTCGTTCGAACACAATTCCACTCCAGGACGCTTTTCGCATGTGTCGCTGACTTCGTTGTGGCATGTTACCGTTCCACCGCTCGTCGTCTGATATTGGGTCGTGGGGCATTTGGGTTTGCACTCCCCCTTGTCCTGCATTTCTTTGGTACATGTATCGCTTTGTTTGCATGTCTCTTTGCCATCATCCCCTACTGTGCATATCTGTCCTTCTTTCACGGTCATGCCGCTTTGCGTTTCCGCCGCGAACACTGCCGAAACGCTCACTATCAATACAAAGACGCCGAGCATGCATACGTTAAAGAAACCGCTCGCTTGGCGCGTCATGCTTTTTATTATAAACGATGTAGAACGAGCGGAATGAGC
>JACQKA010000053.1 GCA_016204805.1 Candidatus Kaiserbacteria bacterium
CCACGATGTCACGCCCGCGCAGAATGTGTGGGATTGCCTGATCCTGTATAGGCGTCGGCGTTACGTACCCTTTCTGTGCGATCGTATGCTTGATGCGCGCGTCGATAGGAAGCGAGGCGAACGGGTTCTCGGGCGTGAAGCGCGTCTCTTCCTCGACAATCGAGCCCTTGTTGATGAAGCGCGAGATGTCGATGCGCACCTTCTGTGCAGGCCTCTGACGGCGGGTACCGTGTCTGAAGTGGCTGCCTCCGGAGTGCCGTGAACGTGAATGAGAAAAACGCCCGCCGTCGCGAGGTCGGTGCCCGCTTGTGCCGCGCGAAGACCCGCGGCTCGGCGCTCTTCGAGATTTGAAGGACGTAGTCATTGTATATGCCCGATGTACGGGCTTTGGGCCTCTAGGCCCCTAAAATTTTGTCGAACGATCTCGGGAGGTTCGCCACTAGTACTTCTGGGCGGCCTTGGATCTCCCAAGACAAAAACCATGTAGAGACTGTCTGACTGCGCAATAATATCAGATCGAGGCGTGTGTGTCAACACAAACCCCGCCGGGCAGCGGGGTTTGTGCAAACTAAGAGAGAAACTACCAACTATTGAATCGCCTTGAATCGCAAGACTCCGCCGCCATCCATATAGATGAGTTCGAGCTCCTCGGGGGTCAGCTTCGTGAGTTTGAAGTTGAGGTTATCCGCTTGTGTGCCCTGCATCGTCATCTGGACGTAGACGACATTCTCCTCCAGCGGAAATGCAACTTTGAGCGGATTTTCCTTCGTGAAGACCCTCCACGAGCCGCTCGTCACGTCCTTGCCCTCATAGGTGTCGACGGCCGTGCCATCGCCTTTGAACTCGCGTGTGAACTTGTCGTCCTCGACACTCCGCCACCTGCCAACGATGCTCTCACTTACGATAAGTCCAACGTCCTGCTTCACGCCGCCGCCTTCTCCCGGATCGCCCCAGTTCCATGGGGGCGATTCGGTGCTCGGCACCGGATTGCAAACCGTGCTCTCATTTCCCACCGTGAGCTGCACTTCCTCGCCGGCACCAACGAACGTAACCGCGCTACCACTCACATTACCCTCGTAGCGTGTGCCTGCCACCTGCGAGAGCGTCACGTCGCCCGTAAACATGCCCTGCGAGCCCGCCGAGAGCTTGATGGACTTCATGTCAGCTGCCGGAGACATCGTAAACTGCGAGCCGTTCTCACACGTGTACGCGTACGTCCCCAGATCTTCTGCAGGAGTGCCTTGCTGCAAAAGGTAATATCCTCCGATAAGAATTACTATTAAAATAACCGCTCCCATTAATGCTTTCATGAACGGTAGTATGCCGAAGCCGTATCGAATGTCAAAGAGGTCATTTCTCCCGCATTATCCCGATAATATTTCCGGCGGGATCCTTGAACCACGCCATCGCCCGCGGGCCTTCGGAGCTTCGCGCGATGCCTTTCTCGTCTGTCTTGATCTCGGGCATGTCGTACCGCTCCATCCGCACACCTTCATTTACAAGATCATCCACTGTCTTTTCGATATCGTTCACAATAAAATTGAGTATCGTGTAGTCCGCTGGCTTGTTGTCGGCGGAATGATAGATGAATACCGGATGTCCCCCGCCAAGATCGAGCTCGAGACCTTCCGGACGCTCTTCGACCTTCAGCCCGAGGGTCTCGCCATAGAACCGGCGCGCTTCTCCCAAATCAGGAACCGAAAAGCTGCTGAATGCTGCGACCGATTTCATACTATGCTCCGGCGTATGCCTTTTCTAATTCCGCAATATCGAGCTTCTTCATTTTAAGGAATGTCTGTGTCACTTGGTCAATTTGCTCTTTCGTCCCGCTTTGCATCATCCGATCCATCGCGGCGGGAACGATCTGCCACGAAACTCCATACTTGTCTTTGAGCCATCCGCACTGTTCGGATGCCGGCACAGCGGAAAGTTTTTCCCAGTAGTAGTCGATCTCGGCTTGGTCTTCGCACTTTACGATGAACGAGACAGCCTCGTTGAAGTCGAAATTGTGTCCGGGATTGGCGCTGTCCATTGCGGCAAACCACGTGTCGAGCAGCTTGAAATCGGTAAACAACACGGTTCCCTCTTTTTCAGTCGGATTCCCTGCGGGATGGCGCATGAGCGTACCTTTCTTCGAATCTTTGAACACAGAAGTCCAGAAATTGGTCGCTTCCTCCGCTTTGCCCGCCCTTTCTCTCACAAAGAGAAACATCGGCACGATATACGGCCTTTCCTCGCCTTCGGGATTGGTGAGCATCAATTGCCATGTGAGTCCATACTTGTCCTGTATCCAGCCATAGCGCTTGCTGAACGGATATTCACCAATATCCATCAAAACCGTGCCGCCCTGCGAGAGCTTTTTCCAGACGACATCGATGTTCTTGTCTGCCTCCTTGTCCCGCGAGGGATCGAAGTTGACGATGAATGATATCACGGGCGTGAATTTGAAATACGGCCCTGCGCTGATGGCCATAAACGACTTTCCCAATAGCTCGAAGGAAACAACGTCGGTATCACCCGATGGTGTGTCGTGAAGCGTCTGCACGCCCTTTACCTTTGAATCGCCACCAAATGCCGAAACATAAAACTCGGCCGCCTCTTTGGCCTCTTTGTCATACCACAAATGAGGCGTGATCTTTTGCATAGCGCAAAAAATGTTATTTCCCCGGCATCGGGGTAAATTCAATGACCTCTATCCGGCCGCCCTCGAATTTCATTCCCGGATGGTCAATGAATAACTTTGCAGCATCATCGTGGGACTCCGCCTGCACGATCATGTAGCCTGTTATCTCGTTTTTGGTATCTGAAACACCGCCGGCATCCACACGCTTGGTCTTGTTGAGCGGCGCGCCCGAGTCAATGATTGATGCTGCATGTTCATCATCCCACGCGTCCCATTCCGCAGTTGCAGCTTTCATTTCCTCTGGCGGCATGCTCATAAATTTCTTTACGGCTGCTGCCGGAGCCATATAGAGCGCCATAAATTTATTCATATCAGTTATGTTTTCATTACTAATCAAAGCTAATCAAAGCATTGTACCCTCTCGATAGATGGATAAACCATGAATTTCGCTGTCGCGCCTCGCGATTTCTCCGGAACGCCGTTATACTTCTCTCATAAGTATTTGGGGGATCGTCTAACGGTAGGACAGCGCCCTTTGGAGGCGTTTATCTTGGTTCGAATCCAAGTCCCCCAGCAAAATACACGAAGTGATTTTGATGGGGGGAAGCACAAGCGTGCGCTTGTGCGTCTGGATTCGAAAAGCCGGAGCGGGGGACCCGTTCAGTAGAACGGGTCGCGAGGCTCGGCG
>JACQKA010000055.1 GCA_016204805.1 Candidatus Kaiserbacteria bacterium
GCAGGCCGCTCCGGAAGCGATAAATCTTTCATCTTGCGACAATATCGTGAATTACCCCGTCTTTCGACGAGCTGTGCACGACTTCCGGGTACGTTCCTACGTGTTACTACCTCGTCTGCCGGTTATCCAGTTATTGCTAACTGAGTCCCCTTGACTTGCATGCCTTATCCACGCCGCTAGCGTTCACCCTGAGCTAGGATCAAACTCTAAGTTTGAACAAATGAGATCAAAAACCTCATTTGATTTTTGTGGACGGAACAAAAGAATGAATATTATTTTGTTCCGGCGAGAATCCCCGTGAAAGGACTCTCGACTTTTGTATTGTGTGCATTCAACATTGGAGTTCACCCAATGTTGAGTACTATTCTGTTTTCAAAGACCCAAAAATAAACCGCCGAAGCGGAGTAGAAAGAGTCTACTCGGCCTCGGCGGATAAGTCAAGAGGCATAAGCCTCTATGGTGCGCCCATGCTTTTCTTGATGATATCGTTCGTCGTCACGCCATCACCCACGGACACACCGCGCGCACGCATCCATTTTTGCAAACGCACACCACGCGCGTATGTATCGACGAGACCGCTTACCGGCTCGAGACAACCTGCAACCGCCGTGAAGTCTTCGTCAAAGGTCGGCTTTTTGCCCGTTCTGATCCACTTCTCCTGCGCAAGCGCCGGCCCGCGCGTAAAGATGCAGAACGGAATGAGTCCGATGTAGAAAGCCGCTACGGCATTCCCACCGCCTCCTTCGCCATTACCACTTCCGGTTGACGACTCGGTAGATTCACCAATGGGACCGATTTCGATATCGGCTAATGCCGCAGATGTCACGGCAAACATCATGGCAAGTGAACATACGCTTACAGTAACACGCTTCATCTGTGCACTCCTCTTTTTTCAAAAACCCGGGCAGGATGCCCGAGCCCAAGCGACAGTATAACAGGATCAATGTCGGTTGCTAGCTGTTGCAGAGTATGTTTCGAAACATGCTCTAGTTTGTCTTGCACCATAACAGAGTTTTTAGTATGTTTGCGAAAGGCAATAGGAGAACGCACATGAAGCAATCTTTACACACGCTCATGACAGAGACAGTCAGCGCCGAGGAGGTGTTGGCGTCCAATATGCATGCTTCGGCCAAGGTGAGTCGAACGGCTGAAACCATCAAGCGGAGGCTCAGTCAGCTCCAAAATGAAGTTTATGACCGCGTATGGGCTGGTGAGACCACTGGCGACAAGATCGACGATATCGTCATTGCCACCAAAGGTAGGTACGATGCGCAGGTGGCCGGCAAACTACGCGTGCTGATGGAAAAATTTGCCAGGCATCAAGGTCAATTTGTCGCGGGTCGTCACCATGCTGACACTCATTCGTTCGATCATGTCTTGGTCGGCATCGTTGATGCCGACGAACCGCTGTTCTGCTATAGGCCGAAAGAGGCCTACACAAAACCGTACATAGAACTTCCGATCAAACCTGCCATCTTCTATGACAGTGGTTGGCAATGGGGATTTAAGAACCTCGAGAAAAGCGCGTGGCGTATTTCCATCGATAAGGAAGAGAGCCTCAGTCGCCAACGCTGTTGGGGACTCGAGAGACTGCTCGAAGTCGACATGAAATGCCCTTCTATCCACATCGGCGATGAGGCGGTCTGGGAGTTTTTCCCAAAGACCGGACGGCACAAATTCGGTTCCCTCGTTACATTCGCACATATCGCGAGTGCCTTGGGCAGGCCGCTATCGACCATCCCAGCGTTCAAAGAACGTGTGGAGCCCTTCGTGACGGAAGCCAAAAGTCTTGTGCCTAACTTCGTCAAAGCTCACGCAGTCCTTGCAGAGATTGGGGTCCCGTTCGCACCATCGAGGAAGCATCCGTTCGTCAAAGATTTTTTTGAGGAAGCGGGGAGTGCGCTTCACGACATCAAGGAAAGCCTTGGAGCAATGAAGAGGTTCTTACGCGCTATGGAACACCCGCACAAGATAAAGAAAGTGAAATCGTAACATGCACCGCCGTCCCTCTGGGACGGCGGTTTTTTGTTATTTTATTTTCCATTTCGGGACTTTTCCCAAACCACCAAAAGCGGGGATGCGAGGGTCAACGAAGAGTAGGTACCGGCGATGATGCCGGCAAGAAGAGTCAGGACGAAATTTTGGGTCGAGGCGGGACCGACGAAGAAGAGCGCGAGAAGCGTGATGACCACCGTGAGTGAGGTGTTCACCGAGCGCACGAATGTCTGGTTCAAACTCTTCCCCACGGTGATCTCGAAATCCTCCTTGCCGTTCCTCTCCTGATTGCGGCGGAGGTTTTCGCGGATACGGTCAAACACCACGATGGTGTCGTGCACGGAGAAACCGAGCACCGTGAGAACCGCCGTGACGAACAATGTGTCAACTTGAGCTCCAAAGAGATACCCCAAGAGCGCGAAAAATCCGAGCGTGATGAGCACGTTGTGGACGAGGGTGATGAGTGCGATCAAACCATATCCCCACGATGAAACGGGCCGCGAAACTTTGCGGAATGCGAATGCGATGAAAAGCAATATGCAGAGCAAGACGAGCGATACGGCGAGGATTGATTTATTGCGTAACTCAACACCAATGGTGGGGCCTATTTCACTCAAGCGGTCTATCGTTACCGGATTCTGCCCACCCATGGAAAGTGTCTGCGTGAGCGCCTGACGTTCTTCAGATGTGAGATTGCCCGCACGAAGCGAGAAACCATTTTCCCCCGCTTCACGCACGGTGAAATCCTTGACGCCCGCTTGCCCTATCGCATCAGAAAGCGCCACGGCACCTGGACGTCCGCCATCATAATGGATATCAACGAGGGTTCCGCCAGTGAAATCTGTCGATAGATGTAGACCAAACACAAAAAGCGCGACGAGCGAGGCGGCGACAAGAACGCCCGTTATCGTAAAAAATACTTTTCTGTAAGTAACAATTAACATACGATTTATAGCTTAATGCCGCTACCGAAGAAGAACCGCGCCGCCCCTTTCTCGGCGGAAACGCCGAGCGCCAAGAGGAACGTACGGCTCACGGAAATCGCAGTGATCATAGAAATGAGAACGCCGAGACCGAAGACGAGCGCGAACCCTTTTACAATGGAAGTGCCGAACCAGAAGAGGATGACTGCGGTGATCATAGACGAGATGTTGGAGTCGCGGATAGAAAGCCACGCTCGTGCAAAGCCGTCGCGGATGGCTTCTTCGCCGTGCTTCCCGCCACGCAATTCTTCTTTCATGCGTTCAAAAATGAGAATGTTCGCGTCGACAGCCATACCGACAGAGAGGATGAATGCCGCGATACCAGCCGCAGTGAGTGTAACCGGGATGAGTTGGAATATGCCAAGCGATACGACAACGTAGATCATGAGCGCAACCGATGCGATGAGCCCGGGCACACGGTACCAAATAATCATGAAAAGCATCACGGCAAACATACCCCACACTCCGGCCATGACACCGCGCTCAACCGCCTGCGTACCCAAGGTGCCACCCACTGTTTCAGTGGTGAGCAATTCAATGGGTACCGGCAACGCACCGAAATTCAAATTGCGTACGAGTTCTTTCGCAGATTCAGGAGTGAAGTTGCCAGAGATGACCGCACTGCCGCCGGGGATGGGTTCGTTGATGACCGGTGTTGAAATCGGAACACCGTCGAGGAAGATACCGAATACGCGTCCGACATTTTCCATCGTCATGTCGCCGAAAATCTTTGCGCCTTCGCTGTTGAAATGAAGAATGACAACCGGTTCGTTCGAGAGTTGGTTGGTCCCGTTGCCGAATTGGAGCTCTGCACGGTCGAGATGTTTACCGGTGATAACCGCGTTTTCAAAGGTGTCGTTGATACTCGGTGCCGGCTGTCCCTCTTTCGGAGTCGGCGCATCTTTCTTGAGAAGACGGAATTCCAGAACCGGCGTCTGCCCGATCATCGCGATTGCTTTTTCAGTGTCGGTGATACCGGGCAATTCCACGATAAGACGATTTTCTGTCTGCCCTGCGAACGTACCTCCTTTTTCTGTCTGCACGATGGGCTCGCCAACGCCAAATAAGTTCACGCGGCGTTCAACGGTGTCGCGAAGCGAGTTCATCGAGTCGGCAACATCAGTGGATGGAATCGCGCTCGTATCCGCGCGATAGACGAGCTGGGTGCCACCGGAGAGATCAAGGCCCAATTTGAAGGGCCGGATATGCCCAATCTGGCTGGCATACACCCCATAACCCACAGTCGCTCCCACGAGGAGCGCCGCTACCGCCGCCAGCCGTATTTTCAACATAGTTGAGAGCATAGCAGAAAAAAACTCCGCTTCAAGCGGAGCTTCAGTTTAAGATTTGGCGAGCCGTTTGAGCTCGTCGATGCCATCTTCGAGACGCACCACCGGTCGCCAGCCTAAGAGTTTCTCAGCGAGACGGTTGTCAGCACGCGTGCGATACGGCTCTGGACGCGGCGCAATATATCTCACCGAATCGCTGAACATATTCGCAAGCTCATTGATCGATACTTCGCGCCCCGCTCCGATATTAATGACTTCGCCTTTACCAAGTTCTCTGAAGGAACTGGCAAGCATGGTTGCACGCACCACATCGCGTACGTGCGTGAAGTCGCGCGTCTGGGTACCATCACCGGTCACGGTAAGCGACTGCCCTGCCAACCATTGCCGCAGAAAGATGCCGATCACCAACGCATAGGGACCGTTCGGATCGAGCCGCGGGCCGTACACGTTGAAATACCGAAGGCATACAATTTCCATACCATAGGTGCGATGGTAGGTCTGACAAAGCGTTTCGCCCATCAATTTATGCGCCGCATAGGGACTCATCGGCTGTGGCGACTCGTTTTCCGAAAGCGGCAATGTTTGCGAATTGCCGTAGACCGAACTCGACGAGGCAAATACGACCCGTTTCACTTTCGCCTGTCGTGCCGCTTCCAGCAAAAATTGCGTTCCAACTACATTGACCAGGAAAGTTTCTTCGGGGTTTTCGATCGAATATTGTACGCGTGGCAATGCGGCGAGATGGAACACAACATCGGCCCCCTTGCATGCGCGAACCGTACCCGTACTGATGAGGCCAGAGTAACGGTATCGGGCTCTCCTATTCAGTCGATCTGCTTTGTCATCGACGCGATTCTCTATCACATGCACCTCATCGCCGCGCGCCACAAGCGCATCAACGAGATGCGAGCCGATAAAACCGGTACCGCCAGTTACCACGACTGTCGCCACTTTCTCTCTCCTTCTCTGCTCTCTTCAACCTACCTCATGAACCCCTCTCAAACAATACGACTCGAGCAGTCTGGAACATAATGTAAATATCCAACAGGAACGAGCGGTTTTTGAGATAGTAAAGATCGTAGGAGAGTTTGTTCTTGGTCTCCTCGACATCAGCGCCGTGGTGCGGATGCGCGTGATGATTGAGCTGTGCCCAACCGGTGAGCCCCGGCTTTACCAGATGCCGTGCGTCGTAAAATGGAATGCGTGCAGAATAATGCGATACGAGCGCTGGCAATTCCGGTCGCGGCCCCACGAATGACAAGTCGCCTCTGACCACATTCCACAACTGCGGCAACTCATCGATGCGTGAAAGACGCAGCCACCTGCCGACACGTGTCACTTTGAGCTGGGTCTTGCCATTGCCGCCATAGTTGCCTCCGTCGTTCCCGCTCATACTGCGGAACTTTACGATGCGTATCGGTTTCTGGAATTGCCCGATGCGTTCTTGTACCACGAAAATCGAACCGCCATCGTCTATTTTAATGGCGAGTGCCACGAACGGATACACGACGACTGACACCACACCTATCGCGCATGCGAGTACTGCATCGACACTGCGCTTCAGCACATCGTAACTCGCCGGCGCCATCAGATTTTTGAGGATGGAACCATAACGCAAGAGCGGCAACGCTGAACGTTCAAATACATCCTCGTACAGATCGGCGATATCGATGAACGCGAAGCGCCGTTTGCTGAATGCCGCAGTGTAGATGAATGGCAGTGTTGAATGCATGATTGGATGCGACAGATCAGCAACGATGATAGACAGGTCGTCTTCTTCTATAAAGCGGGAGAGTTGCTGTATCGCCTCGTGCTTTTCAGCGTGGTCGGTATCGAGCACACGCTCAAACATGAATGGATACCGTTCGTCCTGGTTCACTTCGTCCTTAAGCTCCTCTATCTCATCTCCACTGCCTATGATGACCGCTTTCGAACGCTCTTTTGGACGCACGAACGGGAACAAGAATATGCGCCAGAGGAATATGAGTAATGACGAGACGATGAGGTAAATGGCGAGAATGGTCTTGGGCGCGATGCCGAAATACGGGATGAGGAAGAAGAAGAGCGCGGCCAGGACGACGTTCACGGTCTGTGTATAAAAAATGAGTTGCGGCAAACGCGCGCGCCGCGGACGCGTATAGCGCGCATAGAGTCCCGCCATGAAGAAGATCAATACCCACAGCGCGAAGAGAATGGTGAACGGTCGTAGGTGTGTCGCGAAAAAGTCCCAGCTCGGCACCGAGAGCGTACGGAGCGCGAGCGTGATCCACAATGCTATCGCAAACGTGAACACATCCCCGAGAAGCAATGCGAGGTATTCCCTTTTAGGCACAATTGACATATGATTAAATTCATCTTACACATGTGAGCTTTATGGCGCAACCGTCACAAAAAAAGATCTTATTCCTCATCACCAAGTCAAATTGGGGCGGGGCGCAACGTTACGTCTACGACCTTGCGACAAACCTGCCTAAAAATGAGTTTGTAGCAAGCATCGCATTTGGGCAGGAGGGACTCCTCGCCAAAAAACTGAAGGAACGCCAGATCACTATCTTCCCTATCAAGACGCTGCAGCGGGATGTATCTATAGGTAGTGATGTGAGGAGTTTCTTTGAACTTCTGCGACTTTTCCGTGCCGAAAAACCGGACATCGTGCATCTCAATTCTTCAAAAGCTGGCGGTATCGGCGCACTCGCAGCACGTTTCGCAGGTGTTCCCCGGATCATCTTTACCACCCACGGTTGGCCCTTTTGGGAGCAACGTAACCCTATTGCGCGCAGCATCATATATTTCTTCTCATGGCTGACCGCTCTGCTTTCTCACACAATAATCGTGGTGTCCGATTATGATCTCTCCGTAGCGCAAAAAATGCCTTTTGTCGGGCACAAAACAATTCGTATCTATAACGGTATCGATCTTCATCTTCCTCTCGGCTCGGGAGATGCGGTCCGTCATTCCTTCCCGAGTGACGTCCGCATTACCGGCACCATCGGGGAACTTACAAAAAACAAAAATCAAATTTCACTCATCGAACAAGCGAAACATGACCCTGCTATGTACGTTGCGATCGTTGGCAACGGCGAGGATCGTCCGTATCTGATTAAACAAATAGCAGCATATGGACTCCAGAACCGCGTAAAGCTGTTTGGATTTATGCCCGCAAGCGAAGTGTTGCGCGGTTTTGATGTATTCGCCCTTCCTTCTCTGAAAGAAGGTCTGCCGTATGTGCTACTCGAAGCAAAAGCCGCCGGTCTCCCAATCGTAGCTAATCGCGTTGGTGGTGTTCCAGAGATACTCGATGCTAAAAATATGGGGATGTTTTCGCTCGCGCACATGCTCGAACAAACGCTTGCTCTATACAAGTGCTCCTAATTCACGCGTCGCGCGCGGCGCAGAAACCGAACGTGCATATTTGCTCATACCCACGATCATACCGAGTGCGAGAAATTCGGTGAGCACATGCGAACCGCCGTAACTCATGAATGGGATGGTCGTCCCCGTCACCGGCAAAAGACCGATATTCATTCCCACATGCACGATGAAGTGGCTCAAAAATAATATCGCGACGCCTGACGCGAATAGCGTTTCGAAATTACTCGCACCGCGGAGCGCGTGCAGCAATATACGCACGAACATGATACCGAAAAGTCCGAACAGCAGTAGAACGCCGATGAACCCCCATTCTTCGGCGAACGCCGCAAAGATAAAATCAGTCTGGTATTCAGGAAGGAATTCCAACTTGCTCTGCGTACCGTATCCGATGCTCTTGCCGATGATTTGACCCGACCCCACCGCGATGGTCGCTTGATATGCATTGTAGCCGGCACCGCGGATGTCCGCGAGCGGATAGAGGAACGAGGTGATGCGCTCTTTCTGATAATCGCGCAGAACGAATGTCCACATACCGATGCCGGTCAATGCCGCAAGGATGAACACCATCGCCAGATGTTTTTTAGAGATACCCGCAACCAATATCATGCCGAGCCAGATAGAGCCGATGATAATAGCTGAACCGAGATCGGGCTGAAGAAAGATGAGCGCGAAGAGGATGAACGTATATGCACCGGAGACGATGATGTGTTTGTAGTGCGCTATCTCAACATGACGCCGTGCAAAATATTTGGCAAGCACGATGATGAGTACGAGCTTGGCGAGTTCGGCGGGTTGCGCCGCGAATGCACCCAAATCGAAACGGCTCTGTGCACCTTTGGTGATGTCCCCCAGGAAAAAGACAAGCGCGAGCATCACCACGACGCTACCGAACACTATGGCGACCGGAGTCGTTGCGCGGAGAAAATGATAATCGACAAGACTCGCTATGAGAAAGAGTGTGATGCCGGCAACGATCCAAATGACCTGTTTGTCGAAGAACGGGTTCTCGGCTGAAAACGAATGCATGGTGACAAGCCCTGCGAGCGACAGCAATGCTACTGCCCCGAGCAGAACCCAATCAACATGCGCCCACGTGCGCAGGACGCGTCCAAAAGGCGATGACCTCATACCCGCACATCAATCAAGGCACGGTGACACTTGCGGAGCCACCGTCGGGGGGAAAATAGGTTGTTATTGAATGCCATAGCACATGGTTAACCAGTATAAACACGTCACGCTTCGCAGTGCCTTGATTGGTGTGCGGGCATATCAGTCTGCCGGAGGAACGACCGCCATCATATCGACGCGGGACACACGGCGGATGAACGGTTGCGACCAGGTGAACGTGACCGGAATGACGTCGCGTGCATCAAGCCGCGGGAGCACGGTGCGCGACGCGGCAAATGCATTGCCTGCCGTGTCGAACACAACAGCCACGATCTCCACGTCGCGGAAATTGACCACGTCGTCATTCGTCACGATCGCAGATACCTGCGGCGCAGACTCGATGTCTTTGACCTGCCGGTCGGTAATCGTGATGTTCGATGACCGATCACGCAGGCGCTCCCATACCAGAGGCGCGATGAATTCGAAGAACGCGCGTGATGCGAGACGCTCACCGCTCATCATTTCTCCTTCAAATACGGGGGTGATGGTGCCGGGCATGATGGACGTCACGCCTTCGCGTTCTCCTACCAGGACATTCTTATCATCATAAATGCGGATGCGATACGGCGCTTCTTTCACGCCCGCACCCTGATTCGGATTCTCGATATACGCGACGGCGCTGTGAACTCCTTTGCGCGAAAGAAACGGACGCGACCACAGGATCGAGTGCGGAATCAGCCTGCGCGCGTCGAGCAATTTGCACGGACCGCCGCGATCTATGGCAGTCTCCCCCTGATTTCTTATCTCGTCGAAACAGGTTGCCGGTTCATACAACCACGCCGTGATGGGAATGCTGGCAAGCACCGCAAAGAATATCAATATCCCCGCTATATAGAGAAATCTCCGCCGTGACGCCCAGTTCATGTATCTATTGTAACGCGCTATACGAGAAGCGAAAACCCCGCTTGTGGCGGGGTTTTCGGTTTCAGTGCTCTGTGTTGGCGCCGAGCTACTCTCGCCCAGAAGACTACCATCTCCAGCCCCACTTTTGCATTCGAAAGGTTATCTTTCGCAATAACCGTTCGCGTTATGCGAAAGTCATTTTTGCAAATAAACTCTTGCCTGCAAAAGTGGGGCTGGATTAACTGCCGTGCCTGTCCGTCACCAGAATTGAACTTTTTATGTTGGCGTCTACCTACTCTTGCCAGAAGACTACCATCGGTTCTGAAAGGCTTAACTGCCGTGTTCGGAATGAGAACGGGTGTACCCCTTTCGACAAAACACCAACAGAAAAAGTTCAATTCTGGTGCCGGATTCGGAGAACGGGTGTTCCTTACAGGAACTGTACACCTTTTGGATGTTTTGTTCGTGCTGTTCGCACTCAAAAACATCTCAAAAGGTCTTGCGCCGCTCCAAGTATTCGCGGCTCACCCCCTCCGATGAAGCACCAACACAGAACACTGAAATGTTCTGCCTTTGCAACGCAAAATAGAAATGGAAATGAACAAGAGAATCAATTGTAACAATCGCCACAAAAAGCGATTCGCAAAATTTCTAACAGGAAATTCGTTCGGTTCATTAGTACGCCTCGGCTCAACACATTGCTGTGCTTCCACCTAGCGCCTATCAACGTAATCATCTCTTACGAACCTTAACGATTCCTCATCTTGGGGCTGGCTTCCTGCTTAGATGCTTTCAGCAGTTATCCGTTCCCGACATAGCTACTCTGCGTGCCACTGGCGTGACAGCAGACAGACCAGAGGTCAGTTCTCAGA
>JACQKA010000057.1 GCA_016204805.1 Candidatus Kaiserbacteria bacterium
CAAAGGAGTCAATTTGCGGGAGAAGGAGAAATAGAACGTACACGACCCGCGCGGGCTTCCCTTCAGTACTGAAGGGAAGCCCGTTTTTTTATACATACAAAAAATCACCCGTTGCGTAGTTCTACGCAACGGGTGATGCTTTACAAAAATTTAACTGAAAATGTGCTTAAGGATCATTCCCTGCTTGCACCGGTTTGTTCCGGAATCCCTATGCGCTCTTTTCCGGATCTTCTTCGGTCGCCGAAACTTTTTTTGCGAGTGCAGCACTCAATGCGTCTAGGTCCACGCCGAGTTTCTTGGCCATCGCTTCAAGCACCGGAGCAGGAACGACTGCCTTTGTCTGCTGCCAGAGTTTGAAGATGGTCTCTACCGGCAAATTGGAGAACTGGGACAGAACGGATCGCCCCGACTCTCCGCTTCCGCCGCCAAGGTCAATGATGCGGACTTCCTTGATGTTCCCGATGCCTTCGCCAATCGCTTCTGCGGCAGGCTTCACGACTTTCTCCAACGCAGTGCCTACCGCTTCAATGACCGGCGGGAGCGCGGAGAGAATCATGAGGAGACGCCCGGCTTCATCAAGCTGTTTGAATGCCTCTGCCTTTTTGAGGATACCCTCGGCTTCGGCGAGCAATTGCGCCTTGGTGCCTTCGGCACCCGCAAGAAGTTTCGCTTTCTCGCCCGCGGCTTCGGCTTCTCGTTCTTTCTGGAGCGCCGTTGCGGCTTGGATGCGGCCAAGCGCTTCGGCAGTCATTTTCGCCTGTTTGCCTTGCCCATCTTTTTCCTCCCGAATCCTGCTTGCTTCGCCTTCCCGCTCCGCCGCCTGCTGTTCGCCATCTGCTTTGATGACGCGGGCTTCTCTTTCTTTCTCTGCCGACGCAATGATGGTCGCCTTAAGTTCGGCGACATTGCGCCTTTCCGTCACCTCTTGGAGATTGATTTCCGCCTCAACTCGCGCCTGTTCTGCGGCGACTGTCGCGGTATTGAGCTCTTGAGTCCGTTCCGCTTCGGCGACCTTCGCCGCGATGGGGATTTGCGCTTGCTGCGCTTTTACCTTCGCTTCGTTCTCGGCGATGGCAACGTCCCGGTCGCGATTTGCGTCCGAAATCGCTTTTTGCGACCCTGCCTGTGCCGTCTCGCCAATCCTTCTTGCTTCCGCTGACGCCTTGTCGGCATCGCGCTTCGCTTCGGCTTCGCCGATGGTCGCATTGCGGACGATTTCTGCCGTCTGTTTCTTTCCGAGCGATTTGATGTAATCGCGGTCATCGGTCACCGACTGAATCTTGAATGTGTCAACGCCGATGCCCATTTTCCCCAGGTCAACTCCCGCCTCTTCCATCACGCCACTCTGGAACGCCTCCCTGTCCTTAAGCAATTTTTCAACGGTCATCTTCGCAATAACGCCGCGAAGGTTTCCTTCAAGCGTATCAAGACAGGTCTGCATGATTTCTTCATGCGATTTGCCAAGGAACCGCTAAATAGCAAGAGGAAGAAGGTCATCCGTGGACACCACCTTGATATTGGCGATGCCTTCCACGTTCACGAGCGCGCCGTTCACATCGGGAACCCCTTTGACCGTGACCTTGACGGGAATGACCGTCAATTTCATGGTCTGCATTTCTTCCACAATCGGCACGAGAAAAAACCCTCCGCCGACGACATAGCGATACCCGCGCACGACTTCGCCGACTTTATGTTTCCGACCGGTGACAACGGCAACCGTATTCGGCGGAACCTTTTTGTAGTATCGCGCAACGATACCGAGAAGAATGAAGAAAACCGCGACAAGGGAGAGAGTGACCACTCCGGTGGTAATCATGCTTTATCTCCTTTCCGAAAAGAGCCTTACGCGGCCCGTGCAACCGTCGCGATGTTGCCGGCAACGGCAGTGATTTTCACTTCAAAACCGGTTGCGATAGCACCGGTGTCCGACCGAGCGGGAAGCGCTGTAGCAACGCCCGCGACATTGCGGAGCGAAATTTCGCCAAACCCTTTTTCCGGTATAGCGACCGTTACGAAGGCGACATGCCCAATGAGCTTTTGATTGCTCGTTACTGAACTCGCTTCCTGCCGCCGTACGACGCGGAAGAGCCAAACGCCGACCGTAATCATAAGGACGCCGCCGGCGATTCCCCAGAGATATACTGCCGGGTCTTTCGCCCCCATATTCCGCGCCAGAAGGCTCACGGCACTGAAGCCGGCGGCGAGAAGAGCAAGGTTGCGGAAGTTGAAAATTTCGGATGTCGTGACGCCGTCATGGGAGCCATCGGTCCCAAAGTCGAGACCGCAATCTCCCAGCGCATCAACGTCGTGGTGCCCGCCCAAAAGGGCGCTCACCAAAAGAAACAATAATGAACCGGCAAGAACCCACGCCAATGTTGAGGTCTCAACATACATTGGAGATTCCCCGTTTATGTGAAAGAGCTCGCCGACCGTTTATTTCCAAAAGCAACGATGCTTTGGCGCTGTCGGAACCAGTTTTACTTATAAACCATATGTTCAAATTAGTCAAGGTCGAGGGCGAACGCACGCATGCGGAAAGAAAATCCTCTTGCCCGTACCTCTTGTGTGATTTTTGTTTCTGTACTTCATTGCTCTTTTGCTATACTTACGGCAATGCAGGACGAAACAAGACAGGTTGCGCGTACGATTACCTACCGTCCGAAACAACGGATGGCGTTGTTTCGCGCTCTGCCTCTTTCCGAACAAGGCGCGGCATTTGAGATTCTGTCGCCGCACGTGCAACAAAACATCATTAAAGAATTCTCGGACGATGAGATCGTTGCCGTGCTTGACCAGCTTGATTTGATGCACGCGCACCGCGTACTCGCGCGCGTCAAAGACCGCGAACGAAGAGAACGCGTCATCATGCGTCTCAAAGGAGAGCTCAAGGA
>JACQKA010000056.1 GCA_016204805.1 Candidatus Kaiserbacteria bacterium
GTGAACTTTAAGAACACCGTCATCGTGCTCACCTCGAACATCGGTTCCGAATTCATCGATCGCATGTCGAGCATCGGATTTATGAGTGCCGCACGCACGACCGATAACGAGAAATATGCACAGGTGAAAGACAAAGTACTCGGCGCATTGAAAGAATATTTCCGCCCCGAATTTCTGAACCGTCTCGACGAGATCATTCTCTTCAACGTGCTTTCGCCCGAGGCCGTTCGCGAGATCGTGGGGCTCCAAGTCAAGCTTGTGGAAGAGCGACTTCGCGCAAAGGATATCTCGCTCACCATATCCGAAGACGTCTATACCTATCTCGCAAAGGAAGGATTCAATCCGCAATATGGTGCGCGTCCGCTGAAGCGCCTTATCCAGAACAAGATCCTGAACCCTGTCGCCAATGCAATGATCAACGAACGGATGCTCGAAGGCGGCATCGTGCTTGTTGCGATGAAAGATGGTGAAGTCTTTGTCACCATGCAACGAAAGCCCGGCGTAGATAAAATCCGCACCGCCCGCGCTCGTGCGAAAGTGAACGCGAGTTAAGCATATAAAAAAACGAAAAGTCGGACACGAGATCGGCTTTTCTGTTGCCCTATCTTTTGGTAGAATATGCCTGTTGCGTCGGTGCCCGAGTGGTCAAAGGGGACGCGCTGTAAACGCGTTGGCTTACGCCTTCGCTGGTTCGAACCCAGCCCGGCGCACAAATGGTGGTATAGTAGATGCATGAAAGGGTTTGCGGTCGTCATGGCGCTAGGCGCGATCATACTGGTTCCGACGTCATTTACACTGGCGCAGGGCGATGTGTCTGAATACATTGTTCCCTGCGGTCAGGGCGGTACATTCTGCGGCTTGTGTGATCTGGTACAGCTTGCGCAGAATCTCATCAATATTGGCATCTTCATCACAATCGCTCTTTCGGCGATGACATTCGCTTTTGCAGGCTATAAATACATGACCGCAGGCGGGGACGTGGGCAAGGCGACCGATGCGCGCAAAATGTTCACCAGTGTCGCGATAGGGCTTATCATCATCCTCGGCGCATGGGTGGGAGTGGATACTCTGATGAAGACGGTCGTTGATGATGCGAAATTCGGTCCATGGAATAGTCTGGGGTGCTCGAATACCGCGAGCTTCATCAAATGATTGACGGATGAAGCTCTATCAGGTATAGTCTTTTCACCATGCCCGGACACCTATGTGCGCCTGGGCGATAAGAAAATATTTTTGATATCATGTCACTATGAAAATTTCACCACCCAGTTTCGGCTTTACTAAGAGTCGCCGCGGCTCTGCCGCAAGGCGCACATAGGTGTACGGGTATGGCTCAAAAACAATTGATAAAACTAGCGTGCAGTACATGCAAGGAGATTAATTACTGGTCACGCAAGAACAAGAAGCTCGTCGAGCGCAAGATCGAGCTCAACAAGTTCTGCAAACACTGTCGCAAGAAGACCTCCCACAAAGAAGTGAAAAAGTAGAACGCGACTCTTGCGCATGTTACTATTCCCGCACGGGGCGATTAGTTTAGTGGTAAAATGGGGATCTCCAAAATCTCTGTCGGGGGTTCGATTCCCTCATCGCCCGCAGAGTAGCGCAATGCAGGCACTTTGCACATCCAAGCGCTTTTGATAGAGTCCCTTTTAGATTAGAAAAGAGGAGGGGGTCATGAAAAGAGTCTTTGTCGTACATGGCTGGAAAAGCAAACCAAGTTCCAACTGGTTCCCGTGGCTTAAGGCCCAACTTCGCTTGTGGCCGGTTGAGGCACAGGTACTCACCATGCCCGATTCGGAAAAACCCAAACGGGAAGCGTGGGTGAAAACGATAACAAAAGCAGTCCGCATGCCGGACGAGGACACGTTTTTTGTCGGGCACAGTCTCGGAGGTATCGCGATACTTCGGTATCTCGAAAGTCTGCCTAAAAAGATGCGCGTGGGCGGCATCGTATTGGTCGCAGGATTTCCTGAACCAATCAACCGTCCCGAGATCACCACATTTTTTGAAAAACCGCTCGATTATGGAAAGATCCGGCAGATTGTCGGGCGTAATGTCGTTGCGATCCAATCAACCAACGATCCGTATGTGCCGTTTAAACATGGTGAAAAGCTTCGGGACGCACTTGCGGCAAGGCTCGTCGTGATCGAAAGCGGCGGGCATCTGAATTTGGCCAGCGGCCATGACACGCTACCTGTCGTGCTCACAGAGCTCATTGAGCTCGGATGCTAACGTTCAAGAAAGTCGCGGACCATCGCGGCTTTCTTTTTGTTAAGGGAGGCAAGAGAATCCCATTGAATGTCTTTGTTGCGTTTCCAATAGATGACCTGCCTGCGGGCGTATTGCCAGATTTTTGCTGATAGTTGCTCGACAAGTTCTTCTTTTGAAATTTTTCCTTGCAGGTACAGGGCGAGGTAGCGGTATTCGAGCCCGAGTTCGTTCATGCGTATATATGACAGACCATTTTTCTGGAGACGCTTCGCTTCAGCGAACATGCCTTTCTTGATACGCGTGACGAGCCGCTCGCGGATTTTTTTCTTGAGCCCCTGCATATCCGGTTTGATGCCTATCCACAGCACGCGATATTCAGGTGGCTTCATATATGAAGCCAGCGTGCCGTAGGTGATTTCGAGCGCGCGAATGAGGCGGTGTTTATTATTGCATTCGTTGCGCTCGGCGATAGAAGCGGCGCGTTTCGGATCGCGTTGCGTCAAGAGTGCGAAGAGTTGTTTAGGAGTCTTTTTCAAAAGTCGTGCGCGTAATTTCTTGTCCATGGGCACTGCGGAAAGGGAAATACGCCCCACCAATGCATCAATATAAAATCCCGTGCCGCCAACAACAATGGGTACTTTGCCACGTGCGACGATCTCATTGATAGCTTTGCGGGCATGGATCGCAAAATCATGTGCCGTGATCATGCGCTTCGGCGACGCGATGTCGAGCAGATGATGAGGAATGTTTTTCATTTCGCGCTTCGTGATTTTGCCCGTACCGATGTCGAGCCCTGTGTATACCTGCCGCGAATCGGCAGAAATGATCTCGCCGCCGACCATGCGTGCAAATTCGACCGCGAATGCGCTCTTTCCGGATGCGGTGGGCCCCACGATAACAATGATTTTCCGCATGTGCCCACCTTACGGTGCGAGAGCCAAAAAGAAAAGAGCGACATTGCGCCGCTCTTAACGCCGTATTGGCGGTTGGTTTTTCTGACACTTTGCGCAGTTGCTACGGAAGGTACCGGGCTTGTCCAATTCAAGCAGTGCAATGATGGGCACCTTGATTGGCGTCCATGTATGCGCCATCGGGAGATACAGGTGATCCCGTCCGCTCCGATTCACCAGCGTGAGCACCATGGGTCTGATGCGACACTCCGCTTTGGCAAGCGCATGGCACATGCGCACGACGCTACCGCCCGAGGTGAGCACGTCTTCGACTGGAATGATCTCCTGATGCTTTTCAGGATAGAATTCCTTGAGCCGCATGCCACTGGTTGCTTTTTCGTCTTTCGATACAAATCCTGCGCAGGTGTGTGATTGCCGCCCCAATTCAAACGCGAGCGGAATGCCGCCGCGTTCAGGCCCCATGAACCACGTATTGCAGTTGAGTTTTCCGAGATTCGCCTTTTCCAAAAGATGCACGCATGCCGCTTCATACATATGCGGGTAGGCGAATAGCTGCCACAGGTTCACATAGAGATCACTGCATAAACCTGAAGCGAGTCTGACGTGCACCGGATGTTCGGGACTGTCTTCCTCAATCGCACCGATCATCTCAAGCGCACAATACCACTGTGATTTTTCGGCCATGATCCCTCCTACACCATCGATCGATTTGAGCGTGCGGTTGCGATCGCTTCGCCATAACGCTGTGCGGCAGCAACTGGATCGGGTGAGTCCATGATGGGACGTCCGATGACGAGATAATCGGCGCCGGCGCGGACTGCATCAGCGACCAGCATTGTGTCGTCGTGGTCGTGCCTCGGATCGTTCTCGAGGCGTACGCTCGGCGTGATGGTTATGAGTTTGTCATAACCGATGTGACCCGCTTCAGCGAGGGCGAGAAGCCAGCGCGGCGAACAGGTAAGTGCGTTTGCCTTTGCATCGCGGAGTTTCGCCGCCAGATAACACGTCATGTCTTTTCGTGTACGTCCGTAGAGTTGGTAGCAATCGACTTCGCTGTATGACGTGAGGATCGTGACGCCGCAGGCGAGCGATTCGCCTCGGCTCTTCACGACGGCTTCAATGCTTTTGCTCGGCATATCGGCATGGAACGTGAAGCCCCATGCACCGGTCGATGCGATGCTTCGCACTGCTTTCGCCACAGCATCCGGATTGCCTTTGAGTTTTTCGTCCGCGAATATCCGTTTGAATCCGATGCGGCGAGAGAATTCACGCGCTTCGGTACAGACCGTAGTGATGTGTCCATCGCTGTATTTCTCGGCGCATTTGGTGGTCATGTCGAATTTGATACCACCAACATGCGGCATAAGTTGCTCCAATGTTCGCATCTGCACTGGTCCAAAGAAAGGCCAATCGTAGGCGACGAAGATGCGGTCTCCACTCATGTTTCCTCCTCTTTTTTCTTGAATGAGAGTAACACGTTGTGGAAACAAGGGCAAAAATGAAGTATGCTGAGCTCATTGCCGTAGTGGCGAATGGTAGGGCGGACCATCGTGGCAGTAGATCGAAGCGTGGGTTGAGAAAGTTGGGAAATATGCCGGAGTGGCGAAATGGTAAACGCAGTCGACTCAAAATCGGCCGCCGTAAGGCTTGTGAGTTCAAGTCTCACCTCCGGCACAAAGAAGATGTTATACTTGAGTTTGGTGAAAATTGATGAAGTGCGAGGCGTGGGGAAAGCGACGAAGGAGGCGTACGAATAGTACGGTGACTGAGACGCAGGGGCCCCGCAACGAAGCAATTCGCGATTTTCATCGAACTCACCATGACCGACGATTCACAGCACTACTACAGCAACTCGATCTTCTGGGTTGAAGTAGATCGCATCAAACCGAATCCATACCAACCCCGCCGCACATTCGACGATGCGGCGCTCGCTTCGCTCGCGGATTCCATCCGTCAATATGGCGTACTTCAACCGCTGACCGTTACGCGCAAAGAAATCGAACGGCCGGGCGAGGGGATCTTCGTCGAATACGAGCTCATCGCGGGGGAACGACGTTTGCGCGCCTCCAAACTCGCGGGTATCACACAGGTACCCGTCGTGATCCGCAGTCACGAAGAGACCGACAAGATGAAGCTTGAACTCGCGATCATCGAAAACCTCCAGCGTGAAGATCTGAATCCAATAGACCGAGCGAAAGCATTCCAGAAACTCACCGAAGAATTCAACATGACGCACGACGATGTCGGCAAGAAAGTGGGCAAGAGCCGCGTGTATGTGACGAACACCTTGCGCATCCTCGGGCTCCCCGAAGATATGCAGCAGGCGCTCGCTGACGGCGGCATTATGGAAGGTCACACACGCCCGCTCCTCATGCTTGTCGATAGGCCCGAAGAACAGCGCGTTCTCTTCAAGGAAATCATCCAGAAAAAGACGACGGTGCGCGAAGCGGAACAGATAGCACGGCGCATCGCCGTCGAACGTGCACGCAAATTTGACTTACCGCCGGAATTGCTTTCGATTGAAAAACAGCTCACGGAAAAACTTGGCACTCGCGTGCGTATCGAAAAGAAAGAGCAGGGCGGGAAGGTGCTGATCGATTTCTTCTCATCTGACGATCTCAATGTATTACTCACCATGCTCGCCGCGCGCCAAGAAGAGGCACAAAAAAGCGCCCCAAAAAGTGAAGAGCTTGCATCTGACCCCGATGCTTCTTTCAAAGATTCTGACGACGATTTGTATTCCGTAAAAAACTTTACCGTGTAGCTACCCCCCGATAGCCGCGCGGATGTGCTTTTTCGCCATGGTGGTCTTTGCAAAATCGAGCCACTTCTTGCTTGGCTTGCTGGTTTTCTTCGTCGTTATTTCTACGATGTCGCCGTTGTGGAGTTTCGTATCGAGCGACACCAGTTTTCCGTTCACCTTGGCGCCCGCCATGTGGTCACCGATCTCGGAATGGATAGCGTAGGCGAAATCAATCGGCGTTGCATCGGCGGGGAGATCAATGACATCGCCCTTGGGGGTGAGCACGAACACGCGGTAAGAAAAGAAGTCGGTTTTGATGTCTTCGAGATATTCTTCCGAATTTTCCGAAACCTCGCGCGCCTCTGCGAGCTCTTTGATCCAGCGCGGAATGTTCGCAATGCCGTAGCGCAGTTTTCCCGCTTCTCTTTCTTTGACCTTCTGCGGTAGCCGTCCAGGCATGAGTTGGCGCATCCATTCGATGCCTGCGCTTTTGGTGCCGCCTCCGTAACCGCTCGCTACCTTGTACGACAAATGCGATGCGATACCGAATTGCGCTTCGCGGTGCATGGCTTCGGTGCGGACCTGGATCTCGAGCGTACCGCCATCGCCGGTGTAGATAGTGGTGTGGATGCTCTGATAGCCGTTCGGCTTCGGTGATGCGATGTAGTCTTTGATCTTGCCGGGGACGGGCCGCCATTCGCCATGCACGATGCCCATGATGGTGTAACAATCGGCGACATTCTCGACGATGACGCGGAGCGCGATGATGTCGTGTATCTGTGTGATGTCCCATTTCTTGCGCTCAAGTTTCCGGTACAAACTATAGACACCTTTCTTGCGCGTCTCCATGCGGAATGAACGGATGCCCGCCTCGGCGAGTGCCTTTTTGAGATGCCGTTCGGTTTTTTCCAAGCGCCGCTCCGTTTCCGCGTGGCGCTCTCGGAGCAAAGCGCGCACGCGCTCGTATTCCGGCGGGTATGCATAGGGGAACGCCGCGTCTTCGAGATCGCTCTTGACGACGCTCATGCCCAAACGGTCGGCGATGGGCGCATATATCTCCAAGGTCTCAAGCGCGATTCTTTTCCGTTTCTGTTCCGGCACATGGGAAAGCGTCTGCGCGTTGTGGAGGCGATCCATCAGTTTGATGATGAGCACGCGGATGTCTTTTGCCGTTGCGGCGAAAAGTTTACGCAGACTTTCCGCGTGGCGTTCCAATCCCTGGTAACGAAGTGCGCCTAATTTCGTGACACCGTCCACGAGTGCGAGCACTTCCTCCCCGAATTTTTCCCGCATGGTGTCTTCGGACACACCCGCGTCCTCGATGGTGTCGTGGAGAAGTCCCGCGCTCACAGCTTGTGCATCCATGCCCGAACGCGCGAGCTGATAGCCGACTTCTGCTACGTGTATGAAATACGGCTCGCCCGAATAGCGTTCGTGTTTTTCATGCGCGATGCGCGCGAATTCGTACGCTTCCGTGATCATGTGCTGATCCTTTTCGTTTTTGGCAACCGATTCGGTGAGTATTTCTTTAAGGGATTTGACAGCGGCCATAGATTTACCATACTGCCCTCTAGGAATAACTCAAGAGGACATGCGATGGTGATGGCAACGCCTACGGGCAAAACGTGCTGGCGCTGTGGCGGGCGAATGATGCAATCCGATGCACGCGAGGTTGGAGACAGAGGCAGATGTGAAAACGGATGCAGTGCATTCACATCGATCCGCTATCGCGACCTTCGACCTAAAAAACCGCAATTCCGGTGCACCACAATTGGATGCGGATACGAAGGTGACGAGAAAAATCATTGCCCTGTATGTGAACAGTATTCGATGGCACCTACTACATAATGAAACGCCCAGCAAAACTGGGCGTTATTTTACAAAGAAAAACCTCGACTCAGAAGCATCGAAGATCGGTCAACTTACTCTTTATTTCCAAACCCACATGGATTATACTGGACTTGTGAATACACTAAGCAAAGATCAAATCTTAACCGCAATCGCAACTATCATTTTGCTGTTTACGGCCCTAATACATTGGACTGTGTATTCGTGGCTAACTTTGCTGGCCGTCATTATCTTGGTTGTTGCTTGGTATTTTAAGTCCTCATGACCCATGACATCATTTACAATTATTAACATGACCCACATCACCACGCGCCATACTCCGTCTGCTTGTGGCGGAGTCGCTGATTAACTACATGGAATGGGTCATCCTCGTACTTTTATTGGCGAATCTGGGAGCGGTTGCGTTCATGTATTGGCGCAGTCAGCAGAAACCGGGCGGGGAAGGTCTTACGCTCCTCCAAAATCAACTCCAAGACCTTTCGCGTACGATGGAAAACAAGCTCGGAGAGGGTACGAATAGGATGTTCGAAGGCATGCGCGCGCAGTCCGATCAATCACAGCGCCTGATATCGAATATCCAAGAAGCCATGGCTCGCCAGCTCTCCGAAGTCGTGAAAGAGCAGACGAAAACCAATGAAGCAACCACGCGGTTCATGTCTATCGCGGAGCAACTTTCAAATCTGGAAAAAGTTCTCACACACCAGAAACAGCGCGGCAATTGGGGGGAAGCATCGCTCGAGCTCATTCTCGGAAACTTCCTGCCGCCGAATCAATTCGAAATGCAGCATCAGTTTTCTGATGGCGAAAGCGTTGATGCGGCGATATTCACCAAAGAGGGCATCATTCCCGTTGATGCGAAATTCTCTCTCGACAATTACAACCGGCTCGTGAATGCGATCGATGAGGCACAGCGTCTCGAACTTGAAAAGACATTCAAAAACGACCTTAAACTCCGCATCGACGAGACTTCCAAATACGTCCGGCCGAAAGAAGGCACGTTGCCGATAGCATTCATGTACATTCCCGCTGAAGCCATCTACTATGACCTCTTGGTCGGCGAAGTGAACCCCGGAAAGGTGAATGCGCGCAATCTTATTGACTACGCCTACCGCGAGAAAAAAGTCATCATCGTATCGCCGACGACATTCATGGCATATCTCGCCATGGTCGCGAATGGCCTCAAAGCATTCAAGGTGGAAGAGAATTTCAAAGAAATTCAGAAGAATATCGACGCGCTCGGCAAGCATCTGAAGACCTACGAGGATTTCCACCGCAAAGTCGGATCGACGCTTTCAACGACGGTGAACCACTGGAACGCGGGTTCAAAAGAACTCGGCAAGATAGACAAGGATATCCTCCGCATTACCGGCGAATCCGCCGGATTGGAAGTGATGGCGATAGATAGACCCATCACTGACGAGCTTTAACCAGACCCCAAAACCCCCAGCTCGCAAGTGTGCGCAAACGCGGATCGTGGTACCGTAATGCAAGGAAGTTTTGAGGAGGAAGGTAGATGATCGGAACTCCACAGCTCTTTAATAAGTTCCAGGAGACACAAGCCAGTCGGCGAAAAGAGGAAATATCTTTTGCCGAATATCTGGAGCGATGCCAAGATCCTGACACGTATGCATTAGCTCATGGCCGCATGGCGCGCGCAATCGGTGAGCCAGTGCTTGTCGACACGCGCACAGATGAGCGACTCGGCCGGATCTATCAGAATCGCACACTGAAGACCTACCCTGATTCATTCGGAGATTTCTTCGGCGTTGAGCATGTTATGGAAGAGCTCGCGTCGGCATTCACCCGTGCTGCAAAAGGTGGCGAGGGTGCGAAACAAATCATCGCGATGCGTGGCGGCCCTGGTAGCGGCAAATCTTCCATCATGGAGCGGCTCAAAGCACTGTTCCAACGCGAACCCTATTACGTGCTCGCGGACGCAGAGGGCAACCTCTCACCCATAGGCGAATCGCCATTGGGTATGTTTGCCGGGCCGGAATATCGGAACATCGTTGAGGACGATCTCAAAATCGATCCGTACTTTGTACCAGTGGTTCGTACACGTTGGTTACAGCGCCGGCTCGAACAATACAACGGCGACTTCAGAAAGTTCCGTGTCGTTAAATTGTATCCGTCGGTGGTGGATCAGGTCGGCATCACACAGATGATCCCTGGCGACGAGAACACACAGGACGTCTCGGTCCTCGTGGGCAAGACGGACATCCGCAAACTCGACGTGCTTTCGCAGGATGATCCGGATGCGTATGTGTATTCAGGCGCGTTGAATGGCGGCACCAATGGCATGGTCGAGCTCATCGAGCTCTTCAAGGCCTCGGAAAAGCTCATCAACCCGCTCTATACTGCGACACAGGATCACTTCTATGCGGGCAGTGAACAGATCGGTCTTCTGCCGTTCAATGGTATTCTCATCGCGCACTTTAACGATGCAGAGTGGCATGAATTTTCATGCAAAGACAAGAACCGCGCCCTGCTCGATCGCACCACAACGATTCGCGTACCGTATTGCCTGCGCGTATCGGATGAAGTGAAGATCTATGAGAAGCGTATTCGCGGCAGCAAATACCGTAATGCCACATTCACTCCAGGCACGCATGCACTGATGGCGGAATTCGCCATAATGACACGCATACTGCAGCCTAAAAATTCCCCGATATCGCTCAAGGTCCGCGTCTATGACGGCGAGAACCTGAGTGATAAAGAGGTGAGTGCGAAAAGCATCCAGGATTATCGGGATGAAGCGCGCCTCCAGAAATTCGAGGAAGGTATTCGCGGACTGGGTGTGCGTTTCGGCCTCAAGGCGATCGAACGAGCGGTCGAAGCTAATTCCGAAGAGAGCGGCACTGATCCGGTGTATCTGCTCAATATATTGCGTGAACAGATACTTTCGATCGATGGCTATAGCGATGCGGAGAAAGATGAGTGGGGGAAGCTGCTAAACGATCCGCTGAAAGTGCAGCTCCATACATTCATCGGGAACGAATTGCGGGAAGCGTACTTCAATTCGCAGGGCGGTGAATTCGCCCAGAACGAATTCGAGCGATACTATTGGCTCGCAAGCAATTGGCGCGAAAAGACCGAGTACCGGGATCCGGGGACGGGCAACATACTCAAAGTTGCCGATCTCGACCGGGAGCTTTCGAAGATCGAGAAGCCTTCGGGCATCGCGAATCCGAAAGATTACCGTAACGAGGTCGTCATGCTGTTCTTGAAACATATGTCGAAACATGGTGGCAAGCTACCCGACCGCAAGTTATTGCCGCTCCTCAATAACACCATCGAGAAGAAGGTCTACGAAGGCCTCGATAACGCATTTGAATCGGTGATGGAGCGCGGTGAAAGCGGTACTGACGATCAGAAGAAGACGCACAATGCGTTCATGGCACAGATGAAGAGCAAGGGGTACACGGCGAAAGCCACATTACACCTGCTCCGATGGTATCGACAGAATAAGATAAGCAGCTAACCATGCCAGCCCTCTCACTTCGAGAGGGCTTTTGTTTTTACTGCGACAGAAGATGTCTTTGACAATGAGTGTCTAAAAGCTACGATGGCCAGAGACAGAACATTGGAAGGAAAACAATGAGCACTATCATTGACCAGCGGAAATCGATGGGTGGGCGCAGTGTGCCCAACCGTGATCGATTCGCACGACGTGAAGAGACCATTTTCAGGGATGCGGTGCGCGAAGGTATTGGCAAAAAGGACATGACACAGGCGGGTGACGAACAGTCTCGTCGCGTGAAAGTGACTGCGAAGAGCATGCAGGAACCTTCATTCCGCCATTCGGGCAAGGGCATATTCGAACGAGTGCTTCCCGGCAATAAGCAATTCAATCCGGGCGACCGGGTACCCATCAATAAAGACGGCAGTGGAAGCGGAGGCGGCAAACAGGGTTCACTTGAAGGTGATGAAGGTGGCATCGAACTGGAGATGAGCGAAGAGAAATACTTTGACATCTTGTTCGAGCGCTGCGGTCTGCCGAATCTGATCAAAAGGCGTCTGACTGGTTCTGAAGAAGTCACACAGGTGCGAGCGGGCATCGTCAAAGAAGGCCCGTATCCGCGGATGAACATCGTACGCAGCTTTAACCAAGCCCGTGTGCGCCGGAAGGCGATGATGGGAACATGGCAGCGGAAACTCGAAGCGCTTGAAAAGGAGCGTAGCGAGCTCGAAGCGGAGCTTGCCGTGCAGTCGTGTTCTCTTGTGGATGATCCACGGCAGAAACGTCTACGCGAGATTGAACGTCACATAACTACTTTCAGAGGCAAGATCGATCACATCCGGCTGGATCCGATGGACTTGCGTTTCCGTGGGATTATCGAAGTGCCAAAGCCGGTCACCAATGCAGTAGTGTTCGCGATACGCGATTCATCGGTCTCGATGGGCGACAAAGAGATGGAGATCTCATACTTGTTCATCCTGCTCTTGTACCGTTTCCTGAAGCATACGAAGAAATATTCGCGTGTGGTCATTCGTTTCATAGAGCACACGACCGAAGCGTTCGAAGTCTCCCAAGAGGAGTTCTTCAAGACGCGTCGCACCGGCGGCACTAACATATCGAGCGCCTATGAAAAAATGCTTGAGATCGTCCGCAATGAATATCCGATCGCGGATTGGAATATTTACGGTGCACAGTGTTCGGATGGCGACAACGCGCTCGAAGATATGGATGACGCCATGATGCTCTTGGAAGACATCATCCTCCCGATCGTGCAGTACTTCGCCTATGCAGAGATCAATAGTCGTCCTGAGGCGCCGAGCGTGCTCTGGAGGACCATGAAGCCCGTGGCTGATAGACATGAGCATCTCGCCATGCGAAACATTGCGGACACCGAGGAGATCTACCCGGTATTCCGCGATCTCTTTGAAGAAAAAGGAGTGAGACGATGAACCTACTCTATGACAACGAAGAGTGGACGTTCGATAAGATCGCACGTGTCGTCGATGCATGCACTGAGATCTACGACAAGGAGATCGGCATCCCATACTACCCATTTGAGATCCGGATGATCTCTTCGGAGCAGATGATCGATGCCTATGTTGCGTACGCACTGCCGTTCTATTATCCGCATTGGTCATTCGGCAAACGTTTCGCACAGATCGAGCGCGCCTACCGTACGCGCAAGATGAATCTCGCATTGGAACTCGTGGCAAACACGAACCCATGCATCTCGTACTTCATCGACAGTAATTCGATGACGGCGCAAGCTACCGTCTTCCCGCATGCAAATCTGGGGCATAACGCCTTTTTCAAGAACAATTATTTGTTCAAGGAATGGACGGATCCGGATCTTATCGTGGAATACATGGCATTTGCGGAACGGTACGTAACGAAATGCGAAGCGCGTTTCGGCTATGCGGAAGTGGAAGAAACGCTCGACGCGATACATGCATTGATGCCGCATGGCGTCTTTCACTACAAACGTTCCAAGGAAATGACTTCGGATGAGGCGCGCAAGCGCGCTCGGCGGCGGCTCGAATACGTCGATCAAAACTTCGAATCAGTGGCTATCGGTAGCGTGCCTGGCGCGCATGGCACATCGAAACGCGCAGGCGAGCTCGATGAACCTATGGAGAACATCCTGTACTTCATAGAGAAATATTCACCGTCGCTCCCCTTATGGAAACGGGAATTGATGCGGATTGGTTATACTATCGCGCAATACTTCTATCCCCAAGGGCTTA
>JACQKA010000065.1 GCA_016204805.1 Candidatus Kaiserbacteria bacterium
GAACGGCTTCATCTCATTCTTCACCCCGACAAAGTCTTCATCAAAACATTCGCCTCCGGCGTTGATTTTCTCGGTTGGGTTCATTTTTCGGATCATCGCGTACTGAGGACGAGTACGAAGCGCCGGATGCTTAAGCGGGTGATTGGGGCCGACGAGGCAACTATCGAATCATATCGAGGGTTGCTACGGTGCGGGAATACTAAGGAACTTTGTGAGTTGGTGGAGCGTTCCTAAAGCACCTCCTCATGCCTAAAAAGTATTTACTACGGCTAGCGAGAAGCAAAGTAAATGTTGCACATGTACTTTCTTCGAGCGACTATGGAGCAAAGACATGCCCGAATACGCATGAAATGTCTTTACTTTTTTTGCAGTCGTGACGCATAACGATATCCACATCCTGTTTTTTTGTAGCAGAGATAAAATTAAATCATTAACAGCTAGTTGATTTGCGCATGACAAAGACTGCAACAAAATCGGCAGGGAGTGTAGGAGCCCCCGTGGCACGACGAATGCCGGCTAATTCACCCGTTCGACTGTACGAAAAATATCTTCCCCGCATTCAAAAACGGGACGGCCGTATCATGCCGTTCCAGTTCGAAAAAGTTGTCAGCGCGATCAGCAAAGCGATGACCGCAACTGGCGAAGGCTCCCCCGAGGAAGCATTGTTGGTTGCACACAAAGTGGCGAGTGAGATGATGCAAATCGCCAGGAAATACAAGAATTTCCTGCCGAACGTGGAAGCGTGTCAGGACGAAGTCGAGAAACAGCTCATCCTCTCGGATTACGTCACTACAGCGAAAGCATACATCCTCTATCGCGCCGAACGCGCCCGCCAGCGCAAGGAACACGGCAGTGTGCCTCCGCACGTGAAGAAACTTGCCGAGGAAAGCAGAAAATATTTCAAGAACAATCCGCTCGGCGAATTCGTCTATTTGCGCACCTACGCAAAATGGATCGAACATGAGCAGCGCCGCGAGACATGGATCGAAACAGTCGATCGCTATGTGAACTTTATGAAAAAGAATCTCGGTGACAAACTCACCGCGAAAGAATACGCGATGGTGCGCGAAGCTATCCTCAATCAGGAAGTGATGCCGAGCATGCGCGCGATGCAATTCGCCGGCCCCGCCGCAGAGCGATGCAACACGTGTTTCTACAACTGTTCGTTCATCGCACCGACGAAACTCGAAGACTTCGCCGAGATCATGTACCTCTCGATGCGCGGATGCGGCGTCGGATACAGTGTTGAACACCAGAATATCGAACAACTTCCACAGATCCAGAAACAGAGCGGTGAGAAACTGCCAACGCATATCGTCGCAGACACTGCGGAGGGGTGGGGTGATGCGCTCACGCTCGGGCTCCGCACGTGGTATGCGGGCAAGGACCTCGCGTTCGACTATTCTAAATTGCGCCCTGCCGGATCGCGGCTCAAGACCATGGGCGGCAAGAGCTCCGGCCCGGATCCGCTCATCAGTCTTCTCAATTTCGCCCGCGAAAAGATTCTGGCGCGGCAGGGAAGGCGCCTGCGCACCATCGACGCACACGACATCATCTGCAAGATAGGCGAATGTGTTGTCGCCGGCGGTGTGCGCCGCAGTGCGATGATATCGCTTTCTGATCTCGACGACGAACTTCTTCGCGATGCCAAAAAAGGTCAGTTCTATCTCACTGACCAACACCGTTCGATTGCAAATAACTCGGCAGTGTATGAAGTGAAGCCGACGAATGAGGAATTCATGGATGAATGGGTGTCATTAATGAAAGCAAAGACCGGCGAGCGCGGCATTTTCAACCGCGCGGCGCTTGAAAAGACCATGCCGAAGCGCCGTTTAGAGTACCTCAAGAAGAAATACGGCGGCAAATTGCCGCAGATAGGCACGAATCCGTGCGTGACTGCAGACACGTGGGTCACGACCGATGAAGGGGCACGACGGGTCCACGACCTCATTGGCAAACCCTTTACCGCAGTGGTAAACGGATCCGGATTTGGCTCCGAAGGATTCTTTAAGACCGGCGATAAAAAGGTTTTCGAGGTTAAAACTGACAGAGGATTTGTGTTCAAGGCGACCGACAACCACCAGGTGCTTACTGTAGATGACCGAAGCAGAAAAGTTCAGCGCAATGCCTGGAAGACGGTCAAGGAATTGAAGCCGGGTGATCAAGTCGTCCTACATCGCCATCGCGATCTCTCGTGGGAAGGAACAGGAACAGAGACGGAGGGATGGCTTTTGGGCAGTCTTCTTGGCGATGGGAATATTACAAAGAACGGCAGGGCTAATCTAGACTATTGGGGTGAACACCGTTCAACTATGATGGCATATGCCGCCTCTCTCGTGCATGAAGCTATAGGTGGGCGCGCAGACCTTGCGGGTCACATGGCGAAGACGGGCTATGCACGTGTCGGGTCTACAGGGCTACAAACTCTCGCAACGGCGCATGGCATGACGCACGCAAACAAAATGGTCACTGATGAAATAGAAAAAAGTTCATCAGATTTCTACCGAGGTTTCTTGCGCGGATGGTTTGATGCGGATGGTTCCGTACAAGGAACACAGGAGAAGGGAGTGAGCGTCCGTCTCACCTCGATATCGTTGCCATGCCTCGTTCGCGCACAACGCATGCTCGCACGTCTCGGCGTCATCGGCACAATATACAATGCGCGTCGCGAGGCGGGGACCCGCATGCTCCCCGATGGACATGGGGGGAAGAAAGAATATGAGTGCAAAGAATACCACGAGCTCGTGATAGCGAATGACAACATGCAAGTCTTTGCCGACAGGGTCAATTTCACCGATCCCTCAAAGCGTCTCAAGCTTAAGAGTCTCCTCGAAGGATACAGGCGTATACCGAATCGTGAGCGTTTCTCAGCGACCGTTAGTGCTGTCGTTCCACAGGGCATCGAAGCGGTGTATGACTGCACGGTTCCCGGCGTTCATGCATTTGACGGAAATGGAATTATGTTGCACAATTGCGGCGAGATCACGTTACAAAGCAAGCAATTCTGCAACCTTTCCGAAGTCATCGCCCGCTCGAACGACACCGAGGCATCGCTCATCCGCAAGACAAAAGTCGCCGCGCTTTTGGGCACATACCAGTCGACCTTGACCACATTTGGTTATCTTTCCAAAGAATGGACCGAAAACTGTAAGGCAGAACGCCTCTTAGGAGTATCGGTGACGGGGCAATGGGACTCTTCCGCATTTCGCAATCCGAAAACAATGAAAAAAATGCGCGAAGCGGCACTGAACGAGAACAAGAAATACGCAAAGCGCTTCGGTATCAATGCGTCGATGTCAGTCACGTGCGTGAAGCCTTCGGGGACGGTCTCGAAAACGTTCGACAACGCGTCCGGCATGCACCCGCGCTTCGCGCCGTACTACATCCAGCGCATCCGCATTTCTGCAACCGATTCCTTGTTCAAGATGCTCAAAGACCAGGGTGTGCCGTTCCATCCGGAAGTGGGGCAGACGCTCGAAAATGCAAACACCTATGTTCTTGAATTTCCGGTCAAAGCGCCGAAGGGGTCTGTGTATAAAAATGACCTGACGGCAATCGAGCAATTGGAATACTGGAAGATGGTCAAACTCAATTTCACCGAACACAATCCGTCCGTCACCATTTCAGTGAGCAATGACGAATGGATCACCGTCGCGAACTGGCTGTACGATAATTGGGACATCTTGGGCGGCCTTTCGTTCTTACCGCGCTCCGATCACGCATATCGATTGGCGCCGATGGAAGAATGTAGCAAAGAAACCTATGACGAACTTGCCAAACGTTTCGAACACATCGACTATTCAAAAATCGTGACCTACGAAAAGAAAGACGAGACCGAACAGAAAAAAGAATTGTCGTGTGTGGGCGGAGTGTGTGAGATTGTGTAAAATAGCACCCGATGCATTGCAATCGGGTGCTTCACAGCCTCGTTACTACTTGATGTTGAGCAGTGTTTTCGCTTCTGCGACGAACTGGTCGAAGACGCGTTGGGCGTTGTTGTTTACGAACTCCTGCATCGTGGTGGTGTATGCGATACATCCCCACTCGATACCCGAAACCACCCCTCTCGAATCATAGTCAGTAAGTCGTGGCCAGCAGGGAGTGTCCATTTCGTAGTTGCTTTCTTTTGCACCCACATTGTAGAGAGCCTGCACGCCGAAGTGAGTTTTCCCGTCTTTCTCGAAAACGTAGAGTGTCATGTCGCCGAGAGTTTTGTCAGTCCGCGGGAGAACAACCTTCGTGATGGGCGGTTTGGTCTCTTTCGTCGGACTGGCTTTCACCGCCATCTCAATTTTTGCGATGTCAGCCTTATCGGCTCCATAAGCCGGAGCAACAACTAACACCAGCATGGCAGTTAGCCACATTCCTTTTTGCGCAGCAGTTTCTCCTCTATAATGGGCATTGCCCATGCAATACCCGAGACAGTAATATCAGAGTATTGACAGGCAGTCAATGCAGCTTATAATAATACTAGCTTTGCACTGGACAGCTGCTGCCCAGCACCACTTTTGCATACCAGCAATGGTTATGCAAAGGAGCAGCCGCATGCGTCCAGTTGCTAGTGACATCGCTCAACTCTGGCGTGCAAAAGTGGTGCTGGATAGAGGAAAGTCCGGGCACACACGGCGCAAGCCGTAGCACGGTAGCGGGTAACACCCGCACATCGCAAGATGAGAGGTGCGAGCAGAGACGCTTCCGACGAAAGGTAGGAAGCGTCTCCCGACCGAAAGGCGGGAGACGAGCCCCTCGGGTGACTGAGGGGGTGAAACGGCAAAATCCTTACCCGTGTGCAAGGTCGTGCTTCGGTCGCAAGATCGATTCGTACCGCTTGAGGGCATTGGTAACAATGCTCCCAGATGAATGGCTGTCACTGATTTTGATTACCGCGAGTAGCAGAATCTAGCGCCTTGAGCAAAATTGAGGGGTAATCCTTCGACAAGCTCAGGATGCTCGATTTTGCATCCACCTGCGGTGGGCAAAATCGGCACAGAACCCGGCTTATAGGTGCAAAGCTGAGCAAGTCAAAAAAGACCCCGAATAGGGGTCTTTTTTGCATACACACCTCTCTATACACATATCCACAGCTGTGCTATACCCGCACACCAACTTTATTTAAAGTTGGTGTGCGGGTATACTTTCTAGACATTACTATTCATGCGTCTTACCGCGCTCACATCTTTTTATTATGCAAAGATTAGGGTATTATCTCGAACGAATTTATCGTTTGATGTTCATCGGCCTCCTCGTGCTTCTTCCTGTAGCATTTCTTCCTGTGCCGTGGGCAACTCTCCCGCATGCGAAAGTGGGACTCCTTGTTATCTTTACGGGGATCGGCATCGTCGCATTCGTACTCGCACGTTTTCTCGAAGGTAATCTATCCCTGCCGAAAAGTTGGGTGGTGTTTGCGGCGATATTGCTTCCTGTCGCGTATCTAATCTCGGCAGTCGCAACCGGTGCAAGCCGCTCGTCGCTCTTGGGCGGAGGTATCGAACCGCACACGGTTGCGATCATGTTTTTGTGGGCGGCGGTGGTCATACTCGGTGCTATGGTGTTCCGTGGACGCGCGGAATTGTTGCGCATGCAGTATACATTCTTGATCGGAAGCGGGCTCGTACTTCTGTTCCAATTCGCGCGGCTGTTTTTTCCTGATGCACTCACGTTCGGCGGTTCGTTCACGAGTCCGTCAGCAAGCATTGTCGGCAGTTGGCACGACCTCGGCATCTTCCTTGGCCTCGCAGCTTTCTTTGCAGCGGCGCTCCTCGGCAATCCCGTGCATAGCATGTCGGAGCGCACGCGGTGGCTCCTACGCATCTTGGTGCTCGCAGCAATCGTGATGCTCATCATCGTCAACACATTCGATGTATGGGTAGGGCTCGGCATACTTTCAGTCTTGTCGCTCGCGTATCTCACTATCCGCTGGATACGTGCGGCTGACCCCATGCAGACCACCGGCACATTCTCCTTTAATGTGCTGCCATTCATCGCACTTGCTGTCGTTTCCATCCTTTTTGCCGTATATGGTGCACAGATTCACAACATGCTTCCACAGCGACTCAACATCGCATATGTTGAAGTCCGTCCTTCGTGGGTCGGTACATTCGCCATCGCATCGCAGACGCTCGAGGGTAAAAACGCGCTCTTCGGTTCCGGCCCGAACACGTTCATCCGCCAGTGGGGCCTCTACAAGCCTGCCGGTGTGAACGAAACAGCGTTCTGGAATGCAGATTTCACGCAGGGTGTCGGATTCATTCCGACCTCGATCGTGACGGTGGGGCTTTTGGCCGCGCTCGCTTGGATATTGTTCCTTTTGAGTATCGTCTACGAAAGTGTTGCGGCATTACTCAAACGGTCTCTCGAAGTGCAACCATTCGTCGCGGTGCTTGTCGGAGCCATCGCGTACCTGTGGGTATTGAGCACGGTATATGCGCCAGGAATAACACTCCTCACATTCGCTTTTCTTTTTACGGGCGCTCTTGTCGGGTGGGGGATGTATGCCGGCAGTATGCCGTCGTACCAGCGCCCCATATCCGAGACTCCGCGGTTCGGCTTTGTGTGGTCGGTTTTCCTCATCGTGATCGCCTTAAGCACCTGCATCGTCTCCGCTATCATGATCCGTACGCTTATATCCGACATGTACGTTAATCGCAGTATCGTGATCTATAACCAGACACAGAACATTCAGACCGCGCAGGGTTCGCTCGACACTGCGCTTAAGATCGACAGCGGCAATGACCGTGCGAACCGCGCTGCGCTCGAGCTTGGTATTCTTCAGATCGCGAGCTTGGCCGCATCGACCAGTCCGGACGTAGAGCAATTGCGTGCTGATCTTGCAGCAACTGTTTCCGCCGCTATACAACACGGTCTCACTGCAGTCGCACAGGATGGTGGCAATTATCAGAACTGGTTTTCACTCGCGCGCGTGTATGAACAGCTCGTCGGGGCACAGGTGCAGGGTGCGTATGAGAATGCGGAGAAAGCATATCAGAGCGCCATCAAAGCGAACCCGACCAATCCTCTGCCGTACTTCCGTCTTGCACAGCTCGCTGTAGCGAAAAATGATCTGCAAGGCAGTGAAAATTATCTCCGCCAAGCGCTCGCACTCAAACCGAATTTTGCTGAAGCGCTTTTCATGCTCGCGCAGTTAGAATATTCGAAGGGTAATTACGATGCCGCGTTTGCCGCGCTCCAAGCGACGGTACTCGCGGTGCCGCAAGAGCCGGTTGCGTGGTTCCAACTCGGTACGTTACTCTATCAGGGCGGTAAATATCAAGACGCCGCGATGGCGCTGAAGCAGGCGGTTGCATTGAACAGCAATTACGCTAATGCGATCTACATGCTTGGTCTTACCGATGCCGCGCTCGGCGAGAAAGACGACGCACTTGCATCATTCAGAAAAGTGCTAGAACTCAATCCGGGGAATGCGCAGGTGGAAGCCGCAATCAATACACTTGAGAACCCACCGGCAACAACGACTCCGGCAACGACCAAAAAGAAGAAGTAGGGAATTCCAAATATGATCTTTAGGGCTGCGCGATTTCTAGGGCGCGAGATCGATGGATTGCACGCGGCCGCATATGTGCTCGGCGTATCAGCATTCACCTCATCGATGTTGGCGCTGTTCCGCGACCGGCTGTTCGCCAATGCGTTCGGGGCGGGAGAGACGCTCGATGTCTATTATGCGGCATTTCGGATACCGGATCTGATATTCGTGCTCATCGCATCGCTCTTTTCCGCGTACGCACTCATTCCGATGCTTTCGCGTGAAGATGAGTCGGGGCGATGGCGCTATATCGACACGGTAGTTTTTGGATTCGGGGGCGTCATGATCGCGATATCCGCGGTCGCGTACATACTCATGCCTTATATCATGCCCGTCCTATTCCCCAAGCTCGTCGTAAGCAATTCCGCACCGGATCTCGTGCTCTTGAGCCGCATCCTCCTGATTCAGCCGATGTTGCTTGGATTCTCGAACATTCTAGCTGCGATCACGCAGACCTATCGCCAATATTTGCTCTATGCGGTGGCGCCCGTGCTTTACAACATCGGCATTATCTTCGGTCTGGTGCTGTTATATCCGATGATGGGCGTTACGGGATTGGTCTGGGGCGTTGTGTTCGGCGCTCTGCTCCATGCCCTGATCCAGCTTCCCGGCACGATGACGCACGGATTCTTTATACGCATGCCGCGCATGGGAGACGCATCCAAACTATGGGAGACCCTGACCCTCTCTCTGCCGCGTACGCTTGCATTGGGCATGACACAGATCGTGCAATCAGGGACGATCATTATCGCAGGGCTTTTGAATTCCGGATCGATCGCGGTCTTTACGTTCGCGTTCAACTTGCAAGCCGTACCGCTCGCGGTCATAGGCGCGAGCTATTCCGTTGCCGCATTTCCGACGCTCACCAAAATGATCTCGGAAGGGAACACTGAATTATTTGTGAAGCAGGTGGTGACTGCATCACGGCACATCCTCTTCTGGTCCATGCCGGCGGTTGCGCTCATGATCGTCCTGCGCGCACATATCGTGCGTGTGATCTTGGGGTCCGGCAGATTCGATTGGACTGACACGCGACTCACTGCCGCGTCATTCGCATTTCTAAGTCTCTCGCTCGCGGCGAGCGCGCTTACACTCCTCATCATTCGCGCATATTATGCCGCGGGGCGTTCGTATCTGCCGCTCGCGGTGTCGCTGGTTTCCGGAGGGGGTACATTGGGGCTGATCGTCATATTGTTGTACACACAGCCGCCGGCCGTCCTGTTGTTCATCGAATCGCTCTTGCGCGTCGAAGACGTCCCCGGCACGACCATGCTACTTCTGCCATTCGTGAGCTCGCTCTCGGCGATCGGCGGATGCATTGCTTTCGTGTGTCTTTTCGAGCGGCATTTCGGCGGCTTCGTCAAAGGCATCGCGCGCATATTCTGGGAGAGTCTCACCGCGGCTGGTATCGGTGGCATGGCGGCATATGCGGTGCTCGCGTATCTGGGCGGTATCGGTCCCGCGACGACGACGTTTGCCACGATCATGCACGGGATGGCGGGAGGGCTTGCCGGAGTGTTCGCAACGGGTATGGTGTATGGGTTCTTCAGGAGCCCGGAGCTTGTCGAAACCGTCATCACATTGACCCGCAAGGTAAAGATCATCGCACCGGTTCAGTCTACCGAAGAATCCATCACCACATGAACCACATTAGGAATTTTTCTATCATCGCCCACGTGGATCACGGCAAATCAACACTCGCGGATCGCATGCTCGAGATCACCGGCACGATAGAAAAGCGCGTCATGCGTGAGCAGGTCTTGGATCGCATGGATCTCGAACGCGAGCGCGGCATCACCATCAAGATGAAACCCGTCCGCATGGAATGGAAGAAAGACGGGGTGCCGTACATCATCAATCTCATCGACACGCCCGGACACGTGGATTTTTCGTATGAAGTCTCGCGCGCGCTTTCCGCTGTCGAGGGCGTCGTGCTCCTCGTCGATGCCACGCAGGGCGTACAGGCGCAGACACTCTCTGTCCTAGCGCAAGCTCGGCAACTCGGCCGCGTCATCATCCCCGTGCTTTCAAAAATAGACGCACAGCACGCACGTCTCGACGATGTGCGGAGCGAGATGGAACTGCTTCTTAATTGTACAGAAGAGGATATTCTGCTCACGTCAGGGAAAACGGGCGAGGGTGTTGAGGCACTGCTCACGGCGATCATCGATCGCATCCCGCCGCCGCGAAAATCAGAAACAGGTGCGCGATCGCTCATCTTTGATTTTGCATACTCCGACCACCGCGGTGTCATCATCTATACCCGCGTATTCGATGGCGAAATAAAAAAAGGAGACCGATTGATGTTCACCGCGTCGCGCGAGGAATTCATCGCACTCGAAGTTGGTGTCATGTCTCCGGGCGAACACTCTATGGAACGCATTGAAGCAGGGGAGATCGGCTACGTGGTGACCGGCATCAAGCGGCCAGGCGTTGCATCCGTGGGTGATACCGTGACCCTTGCCCGCAATCCCGCGCCGGAACTCGAAGGATACAAACAACCGACACCGGTCATTTGGGCAAGTATCTATCCGGAATCGCAGGACGATTTCGTGCTGTTGCGTCAGTCGCTTGAGCGTCTGCGGCTTTCGGATTCATCGCTTTCTTATGAAGAAGAACAGTCCGGTATTATGGGGCGCGGTTTTCGCTGTGGGTTCCTCGGTATGCTCCACCTTGAGATCATCAGCGAGCGATTGCGGCGCGAATTCAACCTGAACCTCGTGGTCACCATGCCGACGACGATGTATGAGATCACGCGCACGAATGGCAATGTCGAAAACGTTTATTCACCCGCGAAATTTCCTGATGATGGATCTATCGCACCTATCCGTGAACAATGGGTGCAGGTGTCGATCTTCTCTCCAGGCTCGGTCTTGGGCGGCATTGTGCAGTTGCTCTATGACCACGAAGCAACGACCGAAAAGACCGAGACGCTTCCGGATGGTCGCATGCGCATTGATGCGGTCATGCCGCTTCGCGAACTCATGCGCGGTTTTTTCGATAAGCTCAAAAACGTATCTTCAGGATTCGCATCGCTCTCCTATGAATTGCTGGGGCTTCGCCCAGCCGATGTGGTGCGGCTCGATATTCTGGTGTCCGAAGAAGTGATGCCGGCTTTTACCCGCATCGTTTCGCGCAGGCGCATACAGGAAGAAGGCGAAGCGATGGTAGAGCGTTTGGAAAAACTTCTACCCCAACAGCTCTTTGTGCTCAAGATACAGGCAAAAGCGATGGGTCGCATCATTGCCGCACGGCGCAAATCAGCCCGCCGCAAAGACGTTACCGGCTATCTCTATGGCGGCGATGTTACGCGCAAGATGAAGCTCCTTGAGAAACAAAAGAAAGGTAAAAAGCGCCGCCAAGAACTCGGCGGCGGCAAGGTCAATATCCCGCACGACGTGTTCCTCAAAGTCATGCGCGATGAATAGAAAACTGCTGAAAAATTCCATCTGCGTTGTTGCGGGGTCCCCAGCGGCTCAGTCATCGTATTTTCAATACGTCTCCTTCGCCGCTTTCCCCGCGCCTAGCAGCTGGAGCTTTTTAGCAGTTTCTTAATATTAGTAGAAGAACCGCCTCTAGACGAGGCGGTTCTGTTTCGGGTGATGCAGCCAGACTATGTACACCATCGGAATCTGGGTCACTAGCCAGACGATGGGCTGTGTTGCATCGGCGATGGTCCACGCGCGGATAGCGGGGAGCATCACAAGGGACGATATGAGCATCATCGTCCATGCTGTCTTGTCTTCGCGCTTGGGGTCTTTCCACGCTGATGCGTATGTCGGCAGGCATGCAAATGCGATGAGCGTGTTACTCACGATAATATTCCAATCCGCATTCCGCGTGAACCACCATAGTGCGAGTCCGAAAGGTAATACCCAGAGGCATATTTTCTCGATCGGGATTTCTTTACTACGCAAACGCAGTGTGGACCAGCCGGGTTTTCCCCAACAGATCGACATACCCGCGATGATCGATGAAGTGACGGTTCCGGCGACGACTTGTCCATTCACAGCGTCCTTGATATACATGCCGGCGATCAGCGCAATATCTAGAACCGCCCATGTGATCCAACTTCCACGGATTGGTTTGGTCTCGCCCTGCCAGATACGTATGATGTAGATAAGATTGGCGCCAAGCAATATGGCGCCGGACAGAAACGACAGCGCCTGCATTTTTCTTACTCCTATTTCTATTCAAACTGTCGCACAGAAGACATGTCGTGTCAAACACCCGAGCCACGCTCGGAGCATTTTGGCAATACGCACGTTAGATCCCGAATGATGTGAGCAGGCCGGGGGCGAAGAAGATGACCATAGAGACGATTATCAATACCGAAATGACCATCCATGCGTACTTGGCGATCTTTTTTGTGCGGTGATGAAAGAGGAAACTCATATAATTACAATTGTTTAATGTGCTAGCATGATAGCATATGCGCGAGCTCGAGCAACGCCGGCACCCCATGTACATCCTCTCCCTACGGCTTTTTACCATCGCGATACTACTCATTGCATTTGCGTTGGTGCACGGGGTGTGGTCCATTTACCACAAAGAACAGGAAACATGGAGCGGGCGCATGGAAGCGGAGCGGCAGCTCGCCACTATGAAGCAAAGGGAGATAGCGCTGCATTCAGACATTGTCCGTTTGCAGAGCGCCGACGGTATGGAAGCCGCCTTGCGTGAGCAGTTCGACATGGTCAAGGAAGGTGAGGGAGTCATCGTGGTCGTTGACCGCGACAAGACATCACCACAACAGGGGGCCGTAAATACCGGCACTACAAACATGTGGAAGCGGATGGTTCCCTCGATGATTCTTCACCTTTTTGGGCAGTAGTTAGTCTGCTATATTGTCCTTACGCGGGATTAGTTTAGTGGTAGAATGATTGCTTCCCAAGCAATAGATACGAGTTCGATTCTCGTATCCCGCACAACCAGTATGATATAATCATTGTATTAATAATATTTCATATAGAAACGTATGGCCGCGAAACAAGTCACCATTTACAGCACGCCAACCTGCCACTTCTGCCACATGGCGAAGGAATTTTTCGGTGAACACAAGATCAAGTTCACCGATTACGACGTTTCTACCGATATGGCGAAGCGCAACGAAATGATAGAAAAAAGCGGTCAGATGGGTGTGCCGGTCATTTTCGTCGGCGACGAACTCATTGTGGGGTACGACGAAGACCACCTCCGTACATCGCTCGGTCTGTAAAATACTTTTATGTTAGAGTGGGCATAAGCCCTCGTAGTTTAATGGATCAGAACGGCGGCGTCCTAAGCTGTCAATCGAGGTTCGATTCCTCGCGAGGGCACCGTTTCAAACCCGCGCCGCAATCAGACTTCGCTCCAAACCAAATTTTTCCGGCTCCGCGTCCACTCGGTTCGCACTGAAAAGTTTTACTTGATTTTCGAGATCGTCCGGCCATGCACCGAAGAGAGAAGTAAATTCTGCAGATTGCATATAGTGCTCAAATCCATCGGTAAAAACAATGACAGTGTCGTCTGTGGCAATTGGCCTTTCGCCTGAGCACAGATACTGCAACGCTTCGGGCTCACCGGTGATTACACCATAGCCGACACGTTCGCCTTTTTCGTTCAATCCGTTCCGCTTCGTGCGCCATCCATATCGCTTCCATTCCTTATCGTTCTTTCGGTCGCCTACAAATGCAGGAGCACCCGCTTGTTTAAGTGCGCTACATGCAGGTGATTGGAATTGTATTGAACCGGCATTATCGAGCTGTGCCACATACGAATCACAGATAGAGCCCCAGTACAACATGCCGTCCTTGATCACTGCCAGTGCGGCTGTGGCCGCATACAAGTCCATGTCCCAATAATCGACGGTTGTTTTTGTGCGCCCGTGCGCGGTATTGTAGGCACCCACGGCATCGTTTCCGATGCGGAAAACTTCGTTGATATCGTTCGGTTCGAATGACGCATACCGTTCTTCGGCTGCGGCAAGCGCCATTTCGCAAAAGATACGAGCTACATCTCCCGCAGGAGACGGATGCGGGTATGGTTTGCGGTCTAGTATGTATTGGATAAGCGTTACGCCATCCGCAACAACGTAGATGTGGCATGTGTCTGACACTGCGTGGAAATCTTCGCGAGGATGCACGTGGTTGTGATCTTCAATTCCCATACGGCGAGCAATCAGGTTGACAATTTGTGGCGACATGCCTTCTGTGATGTTGAATTGCTTCATCATGCACAGCATAGCACGCTCAAGAACATAGGCATTGACAGCACTTTCAAAAAAACGTACGGTTTTGCTAGTCTAGAGAGAAGGAGCATGGCGTGAGAGAAGCAGGTTTCTCATACCCAAAACTCGATGAGGCGCTTTCATGGGAAGCGCAGCAGATATGCGATTCGGTGCGGGCGTGGGTCAAAGAACGATTCATGCCGCATGCAACGCGTTGCTACATGGACGGCAGGTTCCCTATGGAATTAGTGCCGGAAATGGCACAAATGGGCTTCTTTGGCATTAAAACGTCGCCTGAATACAAAGGCGCCGGTCTCGGCAATTTCGAATACGGTGTCATTTGCCGCGAGCTGGAACGTGGCGATAGTGGACTGCGTAGTTTCGTTTCTGTGCAGAATTCGCTGGTCATGTATCCGATCGAACGATTCGGAAGCGAACGGCAAAAAAGTTTCTGGTTGCCATCACTGGCATCCGGACAGCTACTAGGCGCATTTGGACTCACGGGTCCTGAAGGCGGCTCTGATCCTGAAAATATGAAAACGCATGCCAAGAAAGATGGTGGCGATTACATCGTCAACGGGTCAAAGCAATTCATCACTAATGGCAGTGTCGGCTATCTTATTGTCGTGTGGGCAAAGCTCGATGGTGTGGTGCGCGGCTTCCTTGTTGAAAAGGGAACGCCCGGATTCGAAGCATGTCCCATGAAAGATAAACTTTCACTGCGTGCGTCAGATACGGCCGAATTGTTCTTCAGAGACGTGCGCATACCGGCAGAAAACATCCTGCCGGGTACGCTCGAAAAAGACAAAGCATATCTTGCGTGTCTCAATGAAGCCCGATATGGCATTGCGTGGGGTGCTATAGGCGCAGCAAGTTTCTGTGCCGAAACCGCACTCGAATACGCGAGCAATCGCGGGATGTTCGGTGAAAAACTTTCAGCCAAACAGCTTACACAGCAGAAACTTGTCTGGATGGATGAAGGCATCGAATCCGCACAGCGCCGGGTGCTCGATATGGCCCGGCTCAAAGAAGTGGATAGATTGCTTCCGCGCGACATTTCACGTGGCAAGATGGCCAACGTTAACATGGCATGCGATGTTGCGCGCCTAGCGCGAAGAATGCTCGGAGCAAACGGCATCATGGCCGAATACCATGTCATGCGGCACATGTGCAATCTCGAAAGTGTCTATACCTACGAAGGTACGGACGATGTACATATGCTCGCCCTCGGGCGGGCAATCACCGGTGAAAATGCATTTTGAATTAAACCCCACGCAATTAGCGTGGGGTTTTTATGGTATATTTTGCATATGGCAGAACCGAATCACGATGAATTGTTGCAGGAGACGTATAAATTGGCACGGGACAACAACCGCATGCTTCACGCGATGCGTCGCAATTCATTCATCGGCGGCGTATTCAAACTCATTATCTACATCTTGTTCGTCGGCGTTCCACTTTGGTTCTTTGCAACATATTTGTATCCCGTCTTGAACAACACAATGTCCACCTTGAATCAGATGCAGGGGCAGATACAGAACACGCAAGGCGCAGGCGCACAGTTCAGCAGTGATATAAACAAGCTCCTCGAGCAGGTGAAAAACATCCCTGGCTTCGGCAATTTCGGTCAATAAAAAGTTGTGGTAGTATGTTTCTCACCTGCTTGGGTAGCTCAGTTAGTTAGAGCGTCCGCCTGAAGAGCGGAAGGTCCCCGGCGCACTTCCGGGCCCAAGCACAGGAAAAAGCACCGCTCGAGAGCGGTGCTTCATGTCTTCAACTTTTCTCTCCACTCACGATTGCGCGCGCTGGTTTCTTCGCGGCTCAATCGCCACGACAGATTCAGGCAATTGATGCAAGAGATGCGGCCATCGAATCCGATGCTCCACACAGGATACGCTTGGTAAAAAATTTCCTCGGCTTCATCAAAGATGCCCGAACCCCACTTGCCGTCAGGAAAGATGAGGAAGATTCCCGCGTGGCACGACCGTGCCAATGCCCGGAAAAATTCCATCGAACTGCCATCGGGTGCCGTGTAACGGATACCTTCGGCACGCAGATCATAGATGGGTTGATTTGGATTCAGGACATCGTATTCCAGCAAATCGGGATGCTCACGAATCCTTTTTAAGATCTGCTTTTCGAGCTCGGTGTTGTAGGCACCTTTTGGGTGCCCGAAATACAATTTTTTGCGCATCGAACTCCTCTCAGGTGTCTGCGTTTATAGTGGCATGTAGGTCGATACCTCACAATCTTGAAAATATTGAAAATTGATGGGATGCGAGGCGCGGGGAAAGCGGAGAAGGAGGCGTACGAATAGTACGATGACTGAGACGCAGGGGCCCCGCAACGAAGCAGCCCGCAATTTTCAATACTTTCAACGACTCTTGACCTTGAGCTTAGCTTGTTTCGATTTATTTATTTTTGGCAAACGGATGACGAGAATACCATGCTTTTCATAGGCCTCTGCCTGATCCACGTCGACTTCTTCGGGGAGCATGATAGTCCGCGAGAAAGAACCCCAATAGAGCTCCTTTTGGAAGTAATTGTCGTCCTCGACTTCACGTTCGTCTTCGCGTGTGCCGCGGATAGTGAGTGTTTCCCGGGTGAGCGCTATGTCCACATTGGTAGGTACGACGCCGCCCACGAGTGCCTTTACGACGACATGTGTTGGAGTCTGATATACATCGACAGCGAGCTCCCCGACCTCGTCGTCATTCCAATGTTCATCCTTTCCGGTAGCGCCCTTTACCGGCGCTGAAGAAGCATTAGGCAGTTGCACAGATGCAACACGTTCTTCCTCGAATTCGTCGTAGCCGTGTTCCGGCATGCCGCCGGTAAGTCGTTCGAGCAGGGATGGTTTTTTCGGATTCGCCATAGATATAGTGTAACAGATTTTTTAACGCATGCGTTTGATGTATTCGAGGATCGCGAGCACCGCTACGACCCCAACCCACACGACTGCAAAAATGCGGAACAAGTTTTGGTCCGATGAGTTCAGTATAAAAAAATTAAACGAGCTATGCAAAACGGCGGCGAGGATAACTCCGGCGATTGCATAGAAATTGCGCACGCGCGGCTTTTTGTAGAAGGAAATCGCGAGGAATACACCCACGATAGCCGATGTAAAGACGTGGAGGAGTGTTGCGCCGATAAAGCGGAGATTGCCGGTCAGGAGCGTGTTCATAAATCCGTCGCCGGCAAGAGGGGAGAGCAAAAACAGCGTGTTTTCCACAGCCGCAAATCCGAGCGCGAGGGTGATCATGTACATCACCATGTCGATCGGTTCATCTACATCCTTGCGCCACAGGATAGTGAAGCGCGCGATGAGGTATTTGAGGATCTCTTCGATGAATGACCACGCGATAAAGATGTACGTGGTGCCCACGATGAGCGTGGCGGCGAACTTCTGGATGGGGATGGTGATAGCGACGGTGAGCATGCCGGCGAGGAAGGCGAGCGCAATCAGTTGGCGCGGTTCCGGGTGCGCGCTGTCTTCGCGGAGCCAGAACCACAGCCATGTGAGCGCTGGAAGCGCACCGCCCAACGCAGCAAAAGCGATAACCCCAAACTCGTTCATCTTTCTATCGTATCACGGCTATTGCGGCCATTTGGAAACCATGAGCACATCGCTGTCTTTGTTCGGCAATTTTTGCCAGATGGATTCGGTGACGAACGGCATGAATGGGTGGAGGAGCTTGAGGAACGTAATGAGCGCATGGTAGAGGAACCATTGTCGCGATGCTTGTGCTGTCGCATCGCTTCCCCCGAGAATCGACTTGCTTTCTTCGATGACAAGATCAGCGAACGTGTGCCAGACATAGTGATAGAGTTTTTCGCCGGCCATATAGAAACGGTATTCGTCGATGTCTCTCGTCACATCCGCGACCATATCGTTGAGTTCGTTCAGACGAATCGCATCTGCCTCGGCAAGCTCCGGTCTGTCAGCAGACGCATCGGTATTTTCGAGTACGAATCGCGTGATGTTCCAGAGTTTGTTCGCGAATAATTTATACGCGCGAATTTTTTCTTCGTAGAGCGCGGTTGTGGTACCTGGTGTATTGCCGATGGTGAGCCCCATGCGCAGAGCGTCCGTGCCGTATTTTTCGGAAAGTTCAAGCGGGCTGATGACATTACCCTTGCTCTTGCTCATTTTCTGGCCGTCTTTTGCTGTCACGATGCCATGGAGATATACGGTAGAGAAGGGAACTGTTCCAGTGCGATAGAGGCCGAGCATGATCATGCGCGCGACCCAGAAGAAGATGATCTCGCCCGCCGTTTCCATCACCTGCGTTGGATAGAATTTCTTGAAATCTTTGCCGTTCGGGTAGCCCAACGTCGCAAACGGCCACTGGCCGGATGAAAACCACGTATCGAACGTGTCGGTGTCTCTCAGGTACTCTGCATCACAGAACGCACACACCGGCTTCTCAACCGAAATGACGACCTCTTCACACGTGCTTACATCAGCTTCGCGCCCCGGTTTGGGAATACACTTTAGCTCGTGATACCACGCGGGAATCGGGATGCCCCACACGATCTGGCGCGACACATTCCAGTCTTCGATGTTGTCGAGCCAGTGGAGCATTATTTTTTCATAGTGTTCAGGATAGAACACGACCTCATCGCGGCTGATGGCTTCCCGAGCGCGTTCCGCGAGCGGTTTCATTTTCACGAACCATTGCGGAAGAATGCGCGGCTCGAGCACGCGCTCGCATTTGTAGCATTTCTTGACTGCGTGTTTGTATTCGCGGTCGACTTTGGCGAGCATGCCCATTTTCTCCAGATCATCGGCGACAGTCTTGCGCGCCTCCTCTACTTTCATTCCTGCGAATTTACCGGTCTTGTTGGTCAGTTTGCCGTATTGGTCGATGACTGCGATTGCCGGCAGCGTGTGACGTTGTGCCACTGCAAAGTCGTTCGGGTCGTGCGCGGGCGTTATTTTCACCACACCGGTGCCGAATTCAGGATCGACATATTCATCCGCAACGACGGGCAATTTCATCGGGCCGATAGGGCCTTCGAATTCAATTTCTTTGCCGATCCATTGTTTGTAGCGCGCATCTTCGGGATGCACTGCGACTGCAGTGTCCCCGAACATCGTCTCGGGGCGCACCGTCGCAACGACGAACGGTCCGTATTGCATGTAGTACAGCGGATCAATACGTTCTTCCGAAATCGTCTCGAGTTCGGAGAGGGAAGTCTGGTGTTTGGTGCACCAGTTGATGCTCTTTGAACCGCGATAGACGAGTCCGTCTTTGTAGAGCTGTTCGAACGTAGCGTACACAGTCTTCACGACATCCGGGTCGAGCGTGAATTTCTCGCGGCTCCAATCGCATGATGCGCCGAGCTGGCGCAGCTGGCCTTCCATAAATGATTTGTTCGCGAGCGTGAAGTCGAGAATTTCTTTACGAAGCTGTTCCGAATCCATGCCGAAACGTGTGCGGCCTTCTTTTTCCAATTTCTTTTCGTACACGACCTGTGTTTCGAAACCGGCGTGGTCTGCGCCAGGAAGCCACAGCGCTCGCTTGCCTTTCATCCGGTTGTAGCGGATGAGGAGGTCTTCAATGGTCACGAATACAGCATGGCCGGCATGGAGAGAGCCGTTCGCGTTCGGCGGCGGCATGATGATAGTATACGGCTCGCCGCTTTGATCGGGCAGATTGTCAGGATTGAAATAGCCTCTCTCTTCCCACAGTGCGTACATCGCCGGCTCCTCTGCGATCGGATCATAGGGTTTCAAGAATGCTTCAGGAATGCTTTGCTTTGAGCCATCTTTTTGCATCCATCTATCGTAGCATGAGAATTTTCAGGTAGGGGACTTGACAAAAGTACGATAAGGAGTATGCTTTTCACAGATGCCCGATGGCGACCTCTTGTGTGTCGTCAGCAACCTCTCGGGGATCGGTGGAACACATCCGCGGTGTGTACTGCGCCAGAAAATAGGTTGCAAGCCCTCGCTATTCCAAATGGTGGGGGTTCTTCACTTTTTACGCTAATGATAGATTCCCATCCGCATACAGTTCTTCCGGCTTTGCGAAATCGCCGCGCAGGGCGCGGAGATATCCTGCGAGCGCGATCATAAGAGCATTGTCGGTGGCGCGCTCCGGCGGACAGACACGGACGGCGACGGTAGGGAAATCTTTTTCGAGCATGGTCCCCAGATGCTGTTTGATGTATGTATTGGCCGCGACCCCGCCGCCGATGATGAGTGTGTATGCATTGACTGCGTCGATTGCGGTTGCAACTTTTGCCGAAAATATATCAGCGACAGCACCCTCGAATTCGCGCGCAATGCCGCATTTCTCATCGTCGGTGAGCGTGCTGCGGTTTTCTACTTCGCGCCGCACCGCTGTTTTCAAACCAGAAAAAGAAAAGTCCAAATCGCCGCTCTGTAACATAGAGCGGGGAAGTGTGAACGGTGCGGCGATATTTTTGGCGCGCGCCTCTTTTGCCAAACGAGAAATTTCGGGGCCGCCAGGATAGGGGAGACCGAGGAGTCGCGCGACCTTGTCGAACGCCTCACCCACGGCATCGTCGCGCGTCTGCCCGATCTTTTGATAGTGGAACCATTCAGGCATACGCACCAATTCGGTGTGCCCGCCGGAAATCAAAAGCGCGAGCGCGGGAAGTACCGTATGCGGTAGGGCGTTTCCCTCGACGGCAGATACCACAATATGACCCTCCATGTGGTTCACGGGGACGATGCGGACATCCCACGCGATAGCAAGTGCTTTTGCGAAATTCACACCAACCCACAATGCGGGCTCAAGGCCGGGGCCGATGGTAACCGCGATTACATCGATGGCAGGTTTTTGATATTGCGCAAAAAACATCACGAGTTGTGCAAAAAGTCCCTCTTCACGTTCAAGCACGATCTTCAACTCATCGAGCATTTCTTTGGTGACGGCGGGACGGTCAGCAGGAACAAGCATCTTGGCCTGTTCCAGTGTCGAGACGAGCATCGGTACGAGATTCTTTGCATGTTCGCGTTTCGCGAGATTAGGAAATACACCGCCGTATGGTCGGTGCGTTTCGATTTGTGAATACAATGCGTTACCAAGTGTCTTGAATCGTATATTGCCGTGTTCCAAATCACCCTCTGCCTGAATCAAGCATATCGCGGTCTCATCACAAGAAGTTTCTATTCCGAGTACTTTCATACAAATAGTAGTTTCGCCTGCCCCGTAGGAAGCTACGCTTTCCTACTGGGGTCACAGCTTGTTTCTATGCCCAAAATCTTCATGTGCGCGCTGAGGGGATTGAACCCCCGGCCTACCCTACGTCAAAGGGTCGCTCTACCACTGAGCTAAGCGCGCATCTACTTTTCGAACTACACACGATGCTCCACGAAGGGGCTATTGCCAAGGCATCATCCCCAGGAGCTAACCGCCCACTGTACTTCCGCAATGTGATCGCAGAAAGTAGTTGCAATATAAACCAATTTCCGCAGGATCGCCACTAGTTTGTGATCGTTGTAGCGGCCGTAGTCGCAGTAGTTTCTTGTGTGGGTGCAGGTACCGAGCCAAATTTTGCAAATTGTGTGTATGCGACTTGGGCGAGCGCACCCAAAATGATGATTCCGATCACGAATGTCGTGAGATCTGCTCCACCACCGCCTCCTCCTTCAGTTGCCATATAGACACCATAGCACACCACAGAGCATCCGTTGACACCCTCTGTGCATACGTGGAAGAGTGGCTGTAGAGCACTTTGAAAAGGTGGAATATGAAAACTCTGTTACAGACCATCATGGGATGGCGGCGTACTTTTCGTTTAAGCTACCTACCGCCGCTCATGGTGTACATGGCTGCGGGCATATCCGGTCTAACCGGTATTGTCGGTACATTCTATGTTAAAGAGCGGCTCGGACTGTCGGCGGAATTCTTGGTCATGATCGCGTTCTGGGCTGGATTGCCGTGGGCGATCAAAATGCCCATGGGTCACATCGTTGACCTCATGTGGCGTTTCAAAAGTCTGCTCATATATCTTGGCGCAGGATTGCTGGCTACAAGTCTCGGAATCATGATCGGTCTCATCGGCTATACCGATACTATGACTCCGTATGCATCTGTCGAAGCGTGGTTCGTACTCGCGTCTCTGCTCGGCCCGATAGGATATGTCATTCAAGACGTGGTTGCCGACGCAATGACGGTCGAGGCGGTGCCTCGTGTTGATGAGAGCGGTGTAGTCATAAGCGAAGAGAAACAAAAGTCCGAACACATGACGATGCAGGCGCTCGGCCGCATCGCGATCATTTCGGGCGGCATTCTGGTCGCGCTCGCGAATGTATTCCTGATGCAAGGCGTCGCCGATCTGCCGGAAACGGGAAAGACAGCCGTATACCTGTTCGTATACGAACTGGCACTCGTCATTCCGGTACTATCGGTACTTGGTATATGGGTCGCATGGTGGGCAAGAAAAAGATTTATGGCCCGCCTTGTTGCAGATGGACGCACACCCGAAGAGGCGCGCGGGCTCGTAACGATACGCGTGGAGCGTCCGCCGGTGAACTGGTGGATATTGGGCGGAGGTGCACTCTTTGCGGTGCTGTCGATCATGGTCGGATTGAGTCAGATGCCGTTCGGACAGGAAACTATGCTCGTTGGCTCCATGGCGATCGTCATCTTTATGATGGCCAAACTTGCCCGGGAATTATCTCCGGATGCGCGGCGCACCATCGTGGGGATTGCGATCATCATTTTCGTTTTTCGCGCGATGCCTGGCCCCGGCCCGGGCTCGACATGGTGGATGATAGACACGCTTAAGTTCGATCAGGAGTTTCTTGCTCGTCTGGGACTGATCGGTAGCGCGCTCGGGCTTGCGGGCATCTTCTTGTTCAGGAATTTCATGGCGTCGCGGAGCATTCCTTACATCTTCGGTTTCCTTACCGTCATCGGCACCATCATCACATTACCCATCATTGGCATGTACTACGGTCTGCATGAATGGACCGCAGCGCATACCGGAGGGCTGATCGATGCTCGCGCGATCGCGCTCGTCGATACCGCGGTCGAGTCACCACTGGGGCAGGTCGCGATGGTTCCCATGCTTGCGTGGATAGCGCACACCGCGCCGCGACACCTCAAGGCAACTTTCTTCGCGGTCTTTGCATCATTCACCAACCTGGCACTTTCAGCATCACAGTTGGGGACACAATATCTCAATCAGATATATACCGTAACGCGCGAAGTGCGCGATGCGGCGGGGCAGGTGACACAGGCCGCCGATTATAGCGAGCTTGGCATGCTGTATATGACTGCGACGATGATCAGCTTGATCCTTCCGATGTTCGCGATTCTGCTCTTCAGACATCGCGCGAAAGTAACGGCTCCGGCATTTGCTGAATGAACCACAAACCGCCCCTCCTCTCCTCGGGCGGTTTTTTCTTTTTGATGAAAAAGTTGACTTTTTGGGTGAATACAAACACTATGCGAGCAGACGCAGTGAAAACTGCGCATAGGGAAATAGTGAGAGGTGAAAACATGAAGAAAGCAAACTTCACTGCAGGACCTGCGGTATTGCCGCGGCCGGTCGAAGAGAAACTTCGAAGGGCGACGCACGATTTCGCCGGTACGGGACTTCCGGTGTGGTCCATATCACATCGACATCCGGTCGTCGAAAAATTCTGCTCGGACGCGACCGCACTCGTATGCGAATTGTTGAAGGTGCCGAAAGGCTATTCGGTGATGTTCGTACCCGGTGGCGCAACGACGCAATTCAAAGGTTGGCTACTGAACATTGTTGGACGCAAGGCTCTCAAAATAGGGTATGTGGACTCTGGCCATTGGGCAGGAGAAGCGATCAAAGCCGCGAGAGAGTTGACCGAAGCGAATTTTTGCACCGTGCACATGCTCGCAACGTCGAAAGAGGATATGTACCGTTCCTTGCCGGCGGATATGTTCGCGCATGATTCGGAGGTCGTCTGCATCCATTACACTTCGAACGAAACGGTGAACGGAACACAGATAAAGCTCGACGCTATACCGGACGGAAGGGAAGTCATTCGCGCTGCCGACATGACATCAGACATCATGTCTCGGCCGGTACCGGTCGAAAAGTTCGGTCTCATCTACGCGGGCGTTCAAAAGAATCTCGGAGTACCGGGTCTCGCACTCGTCATAGTGCGTGACGATCTGCTCGATGCGCCGCATCCTGCACTTCCCGCGCCGCTCTCGTATGCGGAACAGAAGAAGGCCAATGGCGGTCTGCGCAATACGCCGGACATCTTGGCTATCGCGAGTGTGCACTACATACTCGAATGGATCAAAGAAGCCGGTGGTGTTGCCGAAATGGAGAAACGAAGCCGAGAACGTGCCGCGCTTCTCTACGATGCGATTGATCATAGCGATGTGTTCGCGTGTATATCGGCGCCAGCCGATCGCAGTCTCATGAATGTTATCTTTCGCGTGCGCAACGAACACCAGCATGAGAAATTCATGCATGCATGCGAAGAGAGCGACATCGTCGGTATCAATGGACACGCCGGTGCGAACAAATATTACGGTCCGCATTTACGTGCGTCACTCTACAACGGTCAGACGATGGAAAACGTACAACGTCTCCTCGAAGTCATGCACAAATTCGAACGACGATTCTAATCGCACCAACCGGTGGTTTCTGACCACCGGTTTTTATATGGATTTTTTGTGACTCCCCCAAGTGAGCCGAAATTGGAATCAGATTCCACACATAATAAGGGCTTTTGCGGCCTTCAATGATAGTTATCTTCAAGCTGAGTGATATTTTTGTCCACAAGGATCTCTATATGTATTGCCGCGCAATCTCAACGAAAATCGAGTATCACTTAGTAACGCTGTGTCGTTCCAACCGCTCAACTCGTACTTCCAGCATCTTGCACTTATCGACTTCCTCATCAAGACGATTATGAATTCCGCCAATCTTGCTCGTGACTGCGGTGAAGCCGTCGCGCACTTCCTGACGCAAGTCGCTCATTTCCTGTTGCGCCGAAGCAAACCCTCCTTGTATTTCTTCCCGCAATTCACCAATGTCTTCTGAAACGGATTCCGCCACCTTTTCAAGCGACGTCTCTAATTTTTTAAATTGATCGCTTTTATCCATAGAGCTACAGTATAGCATATGAGCAATGCTATTTCACCAAGACTCAGACCATTGCCACATTGGCAAATTCCCACATCTTGAAATGCCATGACCCTACCGGGGATCGAACCCGGGTTAACAGATTGAAAACCTGCTGTCCTAACCACTAGACGATAGGGCCGTGCCGGTACTATAGCATTTTTGAGACGTTTTTAAAGTGTGGTATGGTTTTACAAATGGAGAGGTGGGTGAGTGGTCGAAATCACCGCACTCGAAATGCGGCGTGCTCGTAAGGGTACCGAGGGTTCGAATCCCTCCCTCTCCGCAGAAAGAAACTTCCGAATCCGAAAGGTGGGAAGAAGCCCGCGCCGAAGGCGCGGGAGTGGGCAAAAGAGCCCGTCGCGTAGCGACGAATTGGGACGGGACGGATGCGGCGAAATGGGAGGATTTGTCACGAACCAGCGGGTTCGTGACAAATCTGCCGTCTTTGATTTTTTCCCACTCAGCCAGTTCGCCGCGAAGCGGCGAGGGATTTTGCGGAGCGCGGCCGCGCGGGGCAACCCTTTCAAATCGTGAAGTTTCTATTGGCGGTGAAATTATATCCTTTGCGTGGACCTTTTTCGAGCGGAAAATGGACTGAACCGCCCCGCCGTCCGCCTCCGCCCTCCAAGTATTCGGGCGGAGCGGCGAGGCTTCTGCGCTCGGGCGCGGCGGAATTCCCCCCCCACCCCCCTTCCGCCGCGCCCTCGCTCCCACGGCGAAAATTTTTTGGGCGACATTGTTTGTTTGCGGTATTTTTGCTATCATTGAATTACACCAGTTGAGTTAAGTATAAC
>JACQKA010000058.1 GCA_016204805.1 Candidatus Kaiserbacteria bacterium
GGGTGAGGCAAAATGACGTTGCCTTCTACGTGTATCCCTCGCTCAACACCTCGCGTTTTGAACACGTGCTCGGGACCTGTCGTGTCGCAGGCATGATGGCAGAAAGTCTGACTAACAGTCCGAAGTGGAGAGCATACCTCCGAGATTTGAAAGGAAAAACGGGGATTAGCTCAAAGCAGGAATTTGTCCAGCTGGCGCGGCTCTACGCACTTCTCCATGACGTCGGCCATTTGCCATTGAGCCACCTCTTTGAGCTAGCTGTCGAAGAGTACGCAGTGTTGAAAACACCCCGCATTAGTAATCAAAAACTTGCAGAGGAATGGACTGGCGTAGCCGGTTTCGAGAAGCTTCACGAGGCATTCGGCGCAGTGATCGTTAAGCAAATGATACCCAGTATTCTCCTCCCCCGGGAACTATGCCAAATGCTTACTCGCCTCATGGCTGAAAAAACCATACCTCCCGACGATCCCCTCTGTGTGGTGAAGTCACTCGTTGATTCTGAAATTGATGCTGACCGCATTGATTCTACTCAACGAGATGGTCTTCTGGCAGGAAGGGAATACGGCAATTACGACACAAGGAGGCTCTGCGATTCGGTCGTGATAGAAAAAGACAAAAGCGGCTGGCTCATTGCGTATTCAGAGAAGGGTCTTACCTCAATGGAGGCATTGCTACTCGATCGCTACCGTACGCATGTATGGATCCATTTCCACCATCGGGTGGTAGCGATTAAAATACTCACGCGATTTCTTCTCGAGAAAGCATTCGAGCGTGAGATCATCACGAAAGAGCAATTTAACCCTGCCGATCAAGATACATTTGCTCTTCGAGATGATGTGTGGCTCTGGAACGTACTCCGGGGTATGGATTCGGTCGGAGACCCTCTCACGCAGATGATTCAACGTGCAGTCTTCTATCGCGAGAAGAACAATGTGTTGAACCTCTGGAAAGGAAGGCTGGCGTACCGCGAGCTGGAGGAGCGGATACAAGAGAAGGCACGCGTTAATGCTGTCAACTTTGGGTTCTTCGACCTGTACCTACAGTATCTTAAGGAGCAACTGAAGGTACCGATCTTTAAGTTTGAATCCCCTTTCGTACCGATAAGCGAGCGGGCCGTGCTTATCTACGCAGAGAAGGAAAAGAGGCTTAGCGGCAAGAGTCTTGTTGGTGCATCAAGACTTGTCGCAGACTTGAATGAGATTTGGAAGAGCGAGCCTCAACGCTTCCTTCTTCTGGTGAATAGCAACATTGCGGCCAGGGTCGAGTACTTCAGGCGGCAATGGATTGAGCTTACCGCACGCTGGATAAGGAAGTAGACAAACTTTGTACTCTCTGGTAAAGTAGGAATGCGTCCTCTCTACGTGAAGGAGGTCAGAGATGGAGCTCATTTACTACCATGACCACGACAAGCGATACGCCCACATCGCTGAACGGGAACGGTGGAAGTATCCGGATGCGTTCAAGCTCGGTCCCTTCGCTCCGATCGAGCGGAAGAAGCCTGCCAAGGAGGTTACCCTGGGAGAAGCGAGGGCACAAGGAGTGTCTGCAATCCTTCTCGCCAACGACGTGCCTATCACGAAGGGCTGCTGTCGCTGTTAGACTGGTTCTTTCAGGGGGAACTCCCCTCTCCCCAAGACCCCACTCGGTTTCGCCGGTGGGGTTCTTCTTTTAGTGACATGAGCACGGATCGCAGAACAAATACGTCAGGGCAAAAAAATGAGGATTCGTTTGGGCATTGGCAGGGAAATAAAATGGGCGGCTAAGTGTGTTGAGTACCCAAAAGATACAAGCATTACACGAATTTTTCAAGGCTCAAGTAATACAGCGTACTGAACCACGGAAGTTACGTTGACAAACAGCAATGGATTGACCTCACCGCGGCCTGGATACCAAAAAAATAGACAACGTTAACAACCCATGGTACTCTAGTATCGAGCGTGTTCCTTAAGAGAGGAGGTTAAGGCATGGAGCTCATCTACAACCTGGACCACGACAAGCGCTACGCGCACATTGCACCGCGAGAGCGGTGGAAGTACCCGGACGCAGTCAAGCTCGGCCCGTTTGAGCCGATCCAGCGAACAAAGCCGTTGCGAGAGATTACGCTCGGCGAGACGCA
>JACQKA010000063.1 GCA_016204805.1 Candidatus Kaiserbacteria bacterium
CTGTAGTATCGCGGGCAAAGCTCCCGGCTGCTCCGCCGGTTGCCTGAAACGTCCAGCCCGTGGTGTCTACTTCAAAACTTGGGTTTGTAACCAGGTTCGGGGTTGCGGCTTGATTGAGAATCAGGTCATCAATCGTAGAACTGCTCGCGACGTGTAGAATGCCTTGCGGCCCCGTTGTCCCGATGCCGACGTTGCCAGCGCTTGTGATTCTCATCCGCTCGGTGGAACTATTTGCGCCATCCGCTGCAGTCGCAAATACAAGCCGTGCCGGGTGGTCATTTGAGCCAGCGGCCGCGGCGTCAACCTCTGCAACTATACGCGCCCAGTCCCCGCCCAGATCGGCATCCGTGCCATCAGAGCCTATGAATATGAGCCCTCCAAGGTCGTCATCAACTGAGAGGTCAGTTGTGAATGTTCCAATAGCATCCCGGCTTTTTGCAAAAACAATTAATGGTCCATTATCATCTGCCGAGCCGCGAAGCAAGGCGAGTCGTGAGTCCTCGTTGCCGGTTCCCAGTATCTGAGTTTCAACAGTTATGGTATCAAAGGCGAGTTGAGCCGTGTGGCCGATGACCATCCCATTGCCGTCTGCGACAAAAGTATCTCCACCTGCAATAGTCAGAGCATTGGAAGCGTGCGTTAATGTCACATCTCCTCCATCGAAGTTGATGATGCCTCCGGAACCAAAATGCAAATCATTCAATCCAACCGTTGTAGTCCCTATATCCACTGTCTCGTCTCCAAAAGCAATGGCTCCATCAAACCTGCTCGTTCCCGCGTCTACCCACAGGGCGTAGGTGTCTGCTCCCGCAACATAGATGCCGTAGTCAGCTGTCGTACCCGCAGTCTGATTCTCAACATAGATGCCGTAATTATTGAGGCGAACAGCGCCACTAGTAGTACCGTTTGCGGCATAGAATCCGGCATATCCTGTAACGTTTGAACCAGATCCACCATGACCAGTCCAAGTAGACTCAAACCCTCGAATACCAACAGCGGCCTGAACTTCATTACTACCAAGACTGAGGGTTGTGTTAACTTGAATTCCACGAGCAATACCAGTATTCGTTGCACCGCTATATTGCAAGATATTATCAACATAAATGCCACCCGGATTGCTAGCTCCGTTGAGGCCGCTATGAAAAGGGGTAAACGTAAAGGTATTATTGCTGGCATCTTCTGCGTTTAGCAGAAACGCATTTGCTTGAGTATCCGACTCGATTCTGAAATCGATGTCTGCCGAGGTTTCGTTGAACGCGACCTCGCCCGAGAGAGCAAGAATATGTTGTGCGTTTACGGATAATGCATCATCCGTCTTCAGCGTATTCGCCGCGCTGCGGTACAGATTCGTGTCCCTGCTCGCCCCGAAAGCGATGCCGTTCGCGGCGTCGGTGGTATCAACAGCAGAAGAAACCCAAATCGCAGCAGTGTCCGCGCCTTCAATGGTAATTCCGTAGTCAGCAGTACTACCATATGTCATGTCCTCGATATAAATACCGTGGTAATTTGTCACCGCTCCCGCGCCCGGAATACCAATCCGAATTGCCGACGAGTCCGTAATCGCCGCGTTTGTGGAAGCGGGGGGCCCTACCGTGTGAATCGAGGTTGCCTTGGTTACTGTTACGGTCGGCGTATCGCCCGAGATAATTCCCGGCCCAAAAGAGAAGAAGGTTTGAAGTGTTGTGACGCCCGTATTGCCTGTGTAGGCCAAGTTTCCAGAGTTAATAGTCAACGCTGGCCAGACGTTCGATGCCCCAGATGCAATCGTGGGACCGCTTGAACTACCCACTGTCGTCCCCGTGCTAATCCACAGACCATCGCCAAGACTGGAGTTATCCACCCCCATGTACCAGCTCGTGCCGCCGGGGATCGTGAGCCGAAGCTGGGGGTCGCCCGTTGAGGTCGTTCCGCCCACGGCCACGTCCAGGATCGAATGCGCCGCGCTAGCTGTGTTCGTCGTATTCTCAAATCGAGCTATCGTCCCGGTCGTTCCGGTCATACGAGCAAGGAGGCCGTAATTCCCCGTGCCCCCGGCCGTAGGTACGTTGTTTATTAGAACCGTAGCTGCATCAGTAATGGTTCCGGTTGCCGTCAGGGACGGCACTTCCACCCACAAAGAAGCTGCGTATGGGGCTGTTCCAGCGGGAACAGTAATCGTGCCCGGATTGATCGCTACCGCAAAGGTGCTTTGATTAGCGACTGCGGTAAATGCTGGGTTGGAAACGTTAAAATAGAGGCTATTTGCCGCATTGATGGTGGTGCCAAATGCGATAGCCCCGACTCCCGTGAAGAATCCCGCGTCAATCGTAAACGCGTTGGCGTTCCCGTCGCTCTCAACGCGGAAGTCGATGTCGCTTCCGGCTTCGTTGAAAACAGTCAGATTCGCGGAAGCGTCAAAACGCAGGAACTCCCAAGAGTGGCTGGTTCCGTCGCTTAACAGGAAAAAGGCGATGTCCCCGTTTTGCGTCGTGTTGCTGAC
>JACQKA010000059.1 GCA_016204805.1 Candidatus Kaiserbacteria bacterium
CTTGTCATCTCTTCTAAAAACTGATCGCGGGTAACCTTCGTCTTTTCAGTATCGATGAGCACGGTAAAGAGATGATATGCGTGTCGATCACCCTCTTCTACTGGTGCCGGCAGGACGAGCGGTAAACCTTTGAGGGCGGCGCTGTATTTTTTCCAAATTTCCTCGCGCCTTTTCCAATTTTTCTCGATGCGTGCCAGTTGATGAATGCCGAGAGACGCCTGAATGTCAGACATGTTGTACTTGAAACCTGCCTCGACGAATTCGTAGTGTTGGTAGCCTTCGTTGCCGTATCTGTTCCACGCAAATTTATTCATGCCGTGGAGTGAGAGTACGCGAATGCGTTTCGCGTACGCTTCGTTATTCGTAACGACCATACCGCCTTCTCCTGTGACCAGATTTTTTGTGGCATAAAAGCTGTAGCAGCCGATATCGCCCACCGTGCCGACCGACCTCCCCTTGTACTTCGTCTCAACGGCATGTGCCGCATCTTCGACGACTTTCAGGTCGTGTTTTTTGGCTAGCTCCATGATCGCATCCATGTCGCACGGTCGGCCGGCAATGTGCACGACCATGATGGCTTTTGTGTGCGGCGTGATCTTCCGCTCTACGTCTTTTGGATCGATATTCATGGTCTTTCGGTCGCAGTCGGCAAATATAGGTTTGGCTCCGCAGTGCACGATGACATTTGCCGTTGAAGCAAACGTCATGGCGGGGACGATCACTTCATCGCCTTGCCCTACGCCGATCGTCAAAAGCGCAAGATGCATGGCGGCAGTGCACGAATTGACCGCAACGGCGTATTTCGCGCCAACGTACTTCTTGAAATCTTCTTCGAACTGATGCGTTTTCGGCCCAGTCGAAACCCACCCACTTTTCAGTGTTTTTACGACCTCCTCGATCTCGGCCTCACCGATCAAGGGCGAACCAAACGCAAGAAAATCCTTTCGCATTGTCGTAATACTATATCCATGTGACAATCAGCGCCATGTTTGCAGTCTCCGATAGGCAGATAGCGCTGCTACTTGCCTCGAGCTGCGCCATTGTCTACCTTCTCGTCTTTGGCGTACTTATCTACCTCGGCACCCAAAATGGCACAAGCTTTGAGACGATGCTCGAGCTGAATGCGAGCGAGACCTCCGACGTGACCGAATACGTGCACCTCGCCGAGAGCATGCTTCAGACTGGGCGGTTTGAGATCTCCCCCGCTATCGGGCCGGAAAACTTGCGCGTGCCGGGGTACCCGGCGTTTCTCGCGCTCATGCTTCTCCTTTTCGGGACCCTTACCGTTGTTCCCTTTATTCAGATCATCGTCACTGCAGGCACTGTCGCGCTCATATATCTTATCGGTGCACGCTACGTCCCGCGCAGTGTCGCGCTTGCAGCGGCTGTGGTCTACATGATCGATCCGGTCGTTATATATGCCACATGGGTTCCCGTTTCCGAACCGCTCTTCATGCTGTTTCTGACGGGAAGCATCTATTGCCTGGGGATACCTGCTCGACGAGCATGGATGCCGTATGTACTGGCAGGGATTCTTCTTGGTATTTCCATATATATGCGTCCTATCGGCCTCTACCTCACGCCGCTTATCGCGTGTATGGCGCTCGCACACTCGGTATCGTGGAAAGCCGCTGTGCGCGGCGCATTGATCTTCACCATCGTGGTCGCTGCAACCGTAGTGCCGTGGATGGCGCGCAACTATGTACTCTCCGGTCATTTTGCGTTCTCTTCGAGCAGCGCGTTTAATCTTTACTTTGCGAATATGCCCATCTTCGAGCAAGCCCGCACCGGCGTTTCCTACGAACAGATTCAGCGCGAGTACAATGAGAAATATTTTGGCACGCAGGAGGAGGACATCCTTCGCTCATTCAAATATTCACAGCAAGAGAGCGCGATCGCGCGCGAAGTGATCCTCGCGCACCCCTTTCAGTATGCAGTCTTCCATTCCGTGAAATCGATGCAGCTTTTCATCGGCTCGAGTATGGTCAATTTTTCCTACCACATGCGAAGACTTGGCGTTTTCTCAGGTGAGCAAGTCCACGGCGAAGGCGCGTGGGGCATGATTCTGCAAGGACGCTATGGTGATGCGCTCGTACAAACATTCACGCACATCCCGCGTCTCGTCGAGCGACTTCTGTGGGCCACGCTCTATCTGGGAATGCTCTATACGACATACCGCGCACTTCGGTACCGCGACTCTACAAGTATCTGGATCTTCGTCGCATTCCTCTTCATTCACGCGGTTGCCTTCATGACAGGCCCTTCGAGCGATACGACACGGTATCGCATGCCGCTCGAGCCGTTCCTCCTCTTGCTCGGCATATCCGGCATATACATGGCTTTCACACAGACGTGGAGGCGTTTTCGGCACCCCGCAACCGTGAAGCTTCCCTATTGATCAACGGCGAGTCGATATATCACAATTTCAGGTCCAAGTGTTTTATCGGCAAATATATTCGGAAGCGGTTCGAGAAAGGCGCTCTCCCATATCGAAGTCTCCATCTCAAAACCCGAGAAGTGCGCAACGACGCTGGCGTTCTGCGTGAGCGCCGCGAAGATATCCTTCGTCTCAGTAGAGCCTTCAAGTGAACGTGGCTCGACTATCGCGTACGTGTACCCATGCTCGCGGGCATAGAGAACAAGGTTCTGCATAAACGAAGTTCCCTCGAGAGAGGTAAGATTGTTGAGCGCATGGGGAACGTCCTCCCGCTTCAGGAGCTCGTCGGCCTCATCTACTTTTCGCAGTACCTCGGGATCAATGGCGCGCAATTCCGCAACAGCCGCCGCCTGCGTCGGTATGTGCAGCGCGGAAGAATACACAAGGATGTGATCACTCGGACCAAGGTTATCAAGTACCCATGCTCTTGCGTGCTCTCGCGTGTCACCCTGAAACGAGAGATATGCGAGTCGAACCGATGCAGCGAGTGGAACTAGGAGAACAATACAAATAAGCAATGCGCTGCTGCGATTCCATAGTCTGGAGATCACGTATCCGCCTAGAAGTGCATAGAGTGGAAGGAGTGGAAGCAGAAAGCGTGCGTCGAATCTGAAAAGCGTGTAAAAAACGCCGACATACAAAAGAAAGAAGCCAGAGACAAAGAAGAATGCCTTTCGCTCACGCGCAAGAAGAAGTACGAGCCCGCACAAAAATAGCAAGGTAAGAACAGGCTCCGAGAAAAGTGTGAGCGAAAGTGCTGACCATGGGCTCATGAGGAGCCCGAGGACAGATTTCTGCTCATACAGTGTTGCCGCGCCGAGAAAGACATTCCCTCCCTGCCACAAGAGAGACGGGACGAGGGCAAGTGCGGCGAATGCGAACGCGCCCACGATCATTCTCGGCATGTCTTGGAGTGTCTGCTTCAAATCCTTGGCATCAAAACACAGGTAGTACAGCCCAATGAGGGCAAGCGCGAGAGCCGAGATCGAGGAGATCCCCATGCCTATGCCTGCCGTAATGAATGCATACAGGTAGCGTCGATCTTTGCGGATGTCACGTGTGAGAATGAAAAGTATGAGAAGGAAAACGAACGACACTGGTAGCCAGTTGCGACCTACCATCGAGAGTGCCTGATGCAAAATACTCGTTGCAAGCAAAAAACCTGCCGCGACCGCTGCAATTTTTGAGCGAAAGAGTGCTTCGGCGACGCGATAGAGCAGATAGACGGAAACCGTGCCCAAGATCACATGAAAGAGCCGTGCCGTGATGAAGAAAGCAGAGAGATCGGTCAGCAATGAGGCCGCGAAAAGATCTTGCGCGCCATTCCATAAGAGCATTTTTATCCCGATGATACCGGCAAATGGAATGAGAAGGAGGTACGAGAGGTATGGCGGATACGGCAAAATGCTTGCAAACGCTTCGGGATAGAGCGCTGGTATAAACGTACGCGTATCGAGCATCTGCAGTGCGGCGAAGGTAAAGGGATACTCGTCGTTCACGACTGTAAGCGGCAGGCCGTAGCCAATTCCAAGGGCGCGCAAAAGAAAGGCTCCGAACAAGAGGAGGGCGGGTGGTGAAAGCAAGAGGGAGAACGAAAGACGTGAAATCATGTGGTGCGTAGTTCTCGTATCAAGGAATCAAACTTGTTCATGTACGCTGGAAGAGAAAAATCGCGCACACTTTCTCCTGCCGCTTCGCCAAGGCGCGCGCGCAGTTTGGGATCACCCAGAAGCTGTACGATGGCCTCACTAAGAGCTTTATCGTCAGCGGGCGGCACAAGGCGTCCGGTCTCGCCGTCTTTGATGAAGGTGGGAATATCCCCTACGGAAGTCGCCACGATCGCTTTTTTCTCCCGCATCGCTTCCATGATACCAACGGGAAGATCCGTCGATATGGAGGGATCAACGTACACATCGGCAAGCGCGAGAAGTTCCTGCCCATCGACTCTTCCCAAGAGTCTCACTCGTTCGCTCACGCCAAGCGCCACCACCTTGGCTTCGAGACTCTCCTTCAGGGGCCCCCATCCTCCGATGAGGATATACGCCTGCGGATGCTTTGCGAGGATACCTGGAGCAGCCTCGATGAGGTGCCGATGGCCCTTGTCGATAACAAGCCGGCTCACACAAAGCACAACCAACGCATCGGCTGATATGCCGAGCTCCTTCCGAAGCTCCCCGGCGGGTCTGCGTGGCCTCTCATCAAAAAGCGGCGGGATGTAGATAGTCTCGAATTTCTCAAATGGTATCGATTCCTGCTTTGCGGTGAAAATCTTTGCGGCTTCCGAATCAGCGATTATTTTGCTCGTTCTCTTCGCGAGCATCCTATCGATGAATATCTGCCAGCGTTTCTTATTGGGATAGATGTTGTGTTCGTAGCTCACTATTATAGGGATGCCGGCAAAAATTGCCGCCATGCGTGCGAGCAAATTGGCGACAAAAAGATGCGTCACGACGACGTCGAATTTCTCTCTTCGTATAAACACATACAGCCGGAAAAAAGCGGGTATGTCCCACGTCGAGCGAAAATGGAAACATCGGTCAATGCTGACCTGATCTGCACACGAATCCTTCTGCTCTGCGAAGATGGTGACGAGCGTCGGCTCGTACACCTCTCGGTCGAGCGCGCGCAGGGAATGCACGAGCAGCTTTTCGGCACCGCCGACACTAAACCTCGGAACGACAAAAATAATCCTCGTCTTTCTCATTTCGTTAGGAGATACTCTCTCAGGCCCTCGTCAAACGTGTATGAAGGTTTCCATCCCAATGCTTTGATTCGCGTCGAATCGGTTTGATACTTCATGTCCATCCCCGAACGGTGCTCGGGGGTAGTCGCTATTCTTTTGCCGGTTATTTCCTCCACCTTCTTGATAAGGTCTACTACCGTGTAGCCGTCGCCTGCCCCTACGTTGTACACGCCATCGCCTTTTTCGAGCACCAGATCAAGAGCGGAAGGGATATTTTTCACATA
>JACQKA010000060.1 GCA_016204805.1 Candidatus Kaiserbacteria bacterium
AGCTCATCTACTACCCTGACCACGATAAGCGCTACGCGCACATTGCCGAGCGGGAGCGCTGGAAGTACCCGGACGCAGTCAAGATCGGCCCGTTTGCGCCGATCGAGCGAACGAAGCCTCACCGTGAGATTACGTTCGGCGAGACTGGTGGATGGGATCCACTCCTTCTCGCCAACGACGTGCCCATCACCGACTGTTGCTGCCGCTGCTAGGCAGCCTCTTGGGGGCACCACTGCGCAAAAGCCCTGAACCAAACGAACAAAAGTAAGTTCTGGTTCGGGGCTTGTTTTTTGTCCCTTCACATGCGTTGACAACCCATGGTACCCTAGTATCGAGCGTATTCCTTAAGAGAGGAGGTTAAGGCATGGAGCTCATTTACTACGCAGGCCACAACATACGCTACGCGCACATTGCCCCGCGAGAGCGGTGGAAGTACCCGGACGCAGTCAAGCTCGGCCCGTTTGAGCCGATCCAGCGAACAAAGCCGTTGCGAGAGATTACGCTCGGCGAGACGCATGGGCGGCCTGTACTCCTCTGCGCCAATGACGTGCCCATCACCGACGCTTGCTGTCGCTGTTAGGCAGCCCGTGGGGGCACCACTGCGCAAAAGCCCTGAACCGAGCGAACAAAAGTACGTTCTGGTTCGGGGCTTGTTTTTGACCCTTCGCATGCAGGGTCATCCTTCGACTCTCGTTGAGTAGCCAAATCTCTACAGAACTCGCCCCATCGCCGCACCGTGCTGCTATCCTCTTAAATCCAAGACAATACCATTTGAACTAATAGGGCAGCAGCGTTCTCACCTCTTTTACAGCAGTAATCTTCTCCGAAATGATTTCTTCAATATTGAAGGTGCCGTCCTTGGTGACCTCGATAAACCCCTGCATCGCAGCTTCAGCAAGCCAACCGCTCTCAAGCCAATCAAAGAGCCACTCGTGCGTATAGACCGGATCTTCTTGCGCAGCGCCAGATCCGACCCACTCCACCCACTGTTTATTAAATCGCTCCTGTGAGCCGATGGGTGGTGCAATAATCAGAGGGATACCCAATGCGGTATAGAAGCTTAGTTCAGACGGTTTTGACCAGAGGATGTCAGTGTTCCGCAAGATGCGGTTGAATGCGCTGAAATATGCATCTTTCGTATTTGCGTGCAGGATATGGAGATGCTTGCCGATTTCGTTCCGAAGTCCGGCACGCACGGCCTGTTGTCTGAAATAACTCGCGACCTCGTTGTGGATGCCGGCAACCATGACATAGCTGATCTGATGCTGCTGGATTTTTGATTTCAGGCTGCGGAGGATGGTGATGGCCAACTCTCGCTGCGCGCCTGCGCCGCCCACCGTAAAGGTGAGCGTCAGCGGGTGAAATGAATCTACAGGAAGCGCGCGCCGACCCAAGTGGTGATGAATGACGCTGTGATATTGCCGCACATATCGCCCCTTGGTATCAAGATTAACCAACCGGAAGAGTAAATCGCGCTTGAGCACGCGCAAGTCAGGTCCGCCGAGATTTTCTTCCGGCAGCGGAAACCCGGTCAAAAAAATATTGTCTTGTTTTATTCCATAGAGTCGAAGCCGATCCGCCACGCGGTAGGTCGGCGCGAAATACCGTATGCGACTGCGAGCCGGGTTCTCGGGCACCCACGCGCGGCTGATGTCCGTATCGGTCGCGAGGCAATAAATGTCGCCCGGATAGTTAAAATATTCCGCCATAAATGCCGGGGCAAAAAAGGTACAAATCAAGGGCAGCGGTTTTCTTGCAAGTTGCGTGATTAAGTGTTTGCCCCAGTGTGCTTTTCTGATAAGCTTCATCACCTGACGCACCTGGAAGCTTGGCCGCGAAAGATCTCTTTCCGGATAAAAAGGAGGGATCGACTGAAGCCGATCGTAGAAATCAAAAATTTCTTCCCCGATGAACGGCACCTGCTTGAATCGCGAGATGAATTCATAGAAGCGGCGGGTCTCGCGCCATACGCGCCGGTCTTCGGGCGGAATGCCGCCGTAGCTGTTCGCGTTGATGATGTCTTTATACGCGATACGCTTCAAAGGGTAGGCTGCGCGCTGGTGACCATACCCCATATCCACGCTGACGACCCATGCCTTGTGAGATTTGTTTTTATTTTTCGCCTCCATATGCGTCACGCTAGTGCCCTTGTGGCAATCAGTCTGAAAGAAAAGGCGATCGCCAGATCTGCACAAAGGCAATCATGAGCAAAACAAAGAGTGCCGCAATAATACCGCCGATATTTGCCGCAAGATCAGCAAGGTCAAAATGGTCGCTTGGCTTCAAAGCATCTACCATTTCTTTAACAATGCCGATACACGCAACGGCGATCGCAACCGATAGAGGCGGGAATATAACAGAGCCCGCAAGCGTTAACGTAAAACTTACGAACGCATGGACCCACTTTTCGTATTTACCGTAATATACGCCTGATACAAAGACACCAAGGCCCTTCGCCATATCATGCAGTATAACATAGAAAAGGGCCGCTATGAATTCGCCCGACTTCCTTATGAACCCGACCACGCCCTGTAGGGCGCGGTATCGGGGCGGGTTCTTTATGAGAGGAGTCGGCTCCGCCGATTCATTGACTTTTCGCCCTTCATCCCTCCCGACGGTACCGTCGGGAGGGTTTTCGGGCGGACATAATAAAAAAAG
>JACQKA010000061.1 GCA_016204805.1 Candidatus Kaiserbacteria bacterium
AAGCCACTTTTCGCTATGACCAATCGCAAGTCTTATCAAAGAACTATGCCCACCATCATACACCTAAACGTCATATTTGTCAATAGTACACACGGAAACACGGTTGCCAAATAAGGGCCCAGTTAAGCAAAATTGCTTACGGGTTGCGTGACAGCTTGGTTGCCGGCCGATCAATCAAAAAACCTATGAACAACAACGTATTAACGTATGCCGAATACCAAAAAAGACTGAAAGAATTGAAAACGCCCGAGGACATCGCCTCGTTCGCCCAAGAGCTTTGACCCGTCTGGGGTTCCCAAACAGGCTCGAATTGCTATACTCCCGCAATGGCAACAATTACAAAGAAACCTGATGAATCCTCTGTCGAGGTTCGCGCAGAGATCGCGGCCGACCGCGTCGCGAAATACCGCAATAAAGCACTCCGCGAGATAAACAGTGAAGTCACTATCAATGGCTTCCGCAAGGGCAGTGTCCCCGAAAATATCTTAGTTCAGCGCCTCGGTGAAGCCGCCATCATGGAACACACCGCGTCGATCGCGATCTCTGACGAACTCCCCGAAATACTCGCGCAGGAAAAGATCATCGCCATCGAAACGCCGAAAGTGACCATCACGAAACTCGCCGCGGGGAATCCTATTGGCTTCACCGCGCTCGTAACCGTCATGCCCGAGGTCACACTCCCCGACTACATAACGATCGCTAAAAAACATGCAGCATCGTTGGAGAAACCGGCGGTTTCGGACGAAGAGGTCGTGGACATGACACGGTTTCTCCGCCGCGAGCGAGCGCGTATCGAGTCGGTGGAAAAAGGTGCCGAACCGGATGTCGCGTACGAAGAAGCACAAAAATTGGAAGAGAATGCCCTACCGCCACTCGATGACACATTCGCGCAATCGTTGGGGGCTACGAACGCGGCCGAGCTCGTCACCCGCATGCGCGAAAATATGCTCGCAGACAAGAACCGCAAAGCGCAAGAAAAAATGCGCCTCGCTATCATCGAAGGCGTTCTTGAGAAAACATCATTGAAATTGCCGGCTGTGCTCATCGAGCATGAGCTTGACCGCATGTTCGACCGACTCGCGCATGATATAGAGCAGGCCGGCTCGACCATTAAAGCGTATTTGAAAAGCACGGGAAAAACACCGGAAGCATTGCGCACAGAATGGCGCGAGCCCGCAGAAAAACGCGCGAAAGTGCAGGTCATCGTGCATGAGATAGCCGCGAAAGAAAAAATCAAAGCAGACCCTGCCGTCGTTTCGCATGAAGTCGAACACATGAAATCGCACCACCGCGATGTGGACGAACAGACACTGCGCATGCACGTCGAATCGGCACTGCTTCCTGACGCGGTATTCAGTTGGTTGGAAGGACAGAAATAAACCGCTCCGCCGCCCCATCCCTAAAAATGACCACTCGAGGGCGTTTGCCCAAGCTTTAGTCATTTTTAGGGATGGGGCGGCTCCGCTTTCCGCAGATTAAAATCCTTCACTCCTTATTTTTCTGTCAAAAAAATCGCGCCGGGTTCCTTGCGGAATCCCGGCGCTTTTCCAAGTTCGAGCGTTTTACAGTAAGGACGCTACCTCAGATTGGCCTAGTTAGTCCGCGATGGGACGCCCCAACCAATCCTTCTTCACAGGCTTAGGCTCCGACAGAGGAACTTCCGAGCCTGTCACCCCGGCGGCGACCAACTTGTCCTTCAGAACAGTGTTGCCACGGTCCTTTTGGGAGAGAGCGGGACTGCCCCAGAGCGCCGCTTTGTTGACACTCTTGATCTCCTCACGCTGCTGCTTGGCCTTCTCCTTGCGCTGAGCTTCATCGAGCTCATTGAGGACATCCGAGCGCCGGGTCGTGAACAAAAAGACTCCGGTAACGCCCTCAGGCGGGACCATGAGCTGCTCGACGCAGCATGCACTGTCCGCCTTCGGCTCGGGTGGCAATGTGACGAGAAGCGGTTTCCCGTCCTCGCCAACCATCGGCTTTCCATCGGGACCCACCTTCGGGCTCTTACGAGCCTTGCGGTGGATAAACCCCACCTTGGTGAATCCTTCGTCGACGAGACTCTCCTCAGTCAGAGTGTGGAGGGGGGCCTTCGAAGTCCTGGCGTTCGGATTGCGTTCCCCGTCCCTTTTCCAAAGAACGTGACCCGCACTCTTGCCATTACAGAACACGCAAACCTGCGCATCGAGCGTGGCCTGCGCCTTATCAGTATTCTTATCATGGCTTGCCATGACGTTCTCCTCTCTGTTTACCCTTTCGGGCTTCCAAACTTCAAGGTGCACTTTCGTGACCCTCGGGACTCTGCGAGTTGAGTTGCCTCTTCTCGTATCGTCCATAAGGGCCGCGAAGGAAAATATAGATGAAAAATCTATGAGCAGTATACCTCAATAAAAACTTGTGTCAATGGGCGACATGTGCTGAAAAAAGAAGGGGCGAGTAGGGATTTCTCCATGCTCGCCCCGCCTCCCGTCGTTCTTACTTTTTCTCTTTCTTCACGTTTTCCGAACCTTTCTTAGGCTGCTTTGAGTGACGAGTAGCACGATTTTGCTCTCGCCGCCGCTCTACGCTATGCCTATCTTCGGTGCGATTGCCGAGCGGTGATTTTCTGCGACCGTTCCGCATGAATTTCGGCACCGGCATCAGCTTGGCTGCACGTTCCCGCGCGGCATCACCGTTAAACGCGGGCTTGTTCTCCCGCTGTCTTTTAGCATAAGCTGAGTCAATCACCTCGCGATGCTCGCGAAGAACCTGCCAAAAGGCGCCCGGGTTGACGAGCTGTACGCGTGGTTCGCGGCGGAACCAATCGCCCCTCGGCAGAACGATTCGCGTCTCGACACCGTCCTTACAGTCCCCGATGTCGTGTTGATCGGGCAACAACAACCGCTCGACCGTCGGGATGCGTTCCCGCACCTCGTTCAGCACCCGCTCGAGCATTGCCTCCGCCTTCACAGGCGAATCGCGATACGCACGAGCGAACGCCTTGAGAAGCCCGGCGCTTCTGACCGGCCACGCCTTTTTTTGCTTCACCGCACTGGCGATGACCTCAATGTCGGCAGCCTTCGCTGCTTCCCGGCGGGCCAAGTACTGCTGCTTCTCATTGTTCGGGTGATCCGGGTGAGTAGTGTTCGTCTGGGTATTAACCTGTTCGAACTGCATGATACGTCCCTTCTGTGAAATGTGTCGATTTGTTTTACGCCCTCGACACCTGCAGGCGTTAATCTATAGTCCGCTAATGATTATATTACCCTTCTATACACTTGTCAACTCTTGTGAGTATGGTATGATACGCCCGTATGGAACCTACAAAAAAGAACGACGTGCGCAGTCAGGTATTAGTGCCGATGGTGGTCGAAAAGACCACTATGGGCGAACGGGCGTATGACATCTATTCCCGCCTGTTGAAGGACCGCATCCTGTTTTTGGACGGCCCGATCGATAGCCACGTCGCAAACCTTATCGTTGCGCAACTTTTGTTTCTTGAATCAGAAGACCCTAAGAAAGACATCCATTTCTATATCAACTCCCCCGGCGGACACGTTTCGGCTGGCCTCGCCATCCTCGACACCATGAATTACATCAAACCGGATGTTTCGACGGTCTGCGTCGGCATGGCGGCATCGATGGGAGCAATCCTGCTTTCAGGCGGAGCCAAGGGCAAGCGTTTCGTGCTCCCGAACGCGGAGGTCATGATCCACCAGCCATCCGGCGGCGCCGAAGGTATGGCCGCTGATATCGAGATTACCGCGAAGCAGATCGTGAAGATCCGCGAACGCCTCAACAAGATACTTGCCAAGAACACCAATCAGCCGCTCAAGAAGATCGAGACCGATGTCGACCGCGACTTCTTCATGGACGCCGAAGAGTCCGTCGCCTATGGCATCGTCGACAAAATTCTCTCGTAACACTGATCGCTCGATTGCTTCTCCTGCACCCTGCGGGAGAAGCAATCGAGCGACAGCACCCGTATTTGCGTACTCGATGGACACTGGTATCATGTCCCCATGACACACGTTGATCTAGATGACATGCAGGCGCTTTTGGTTGCAGAAAAAGACCAACTCGAAGAAGAGCTTGCGTCGCACGGCAGGAAAACCGGAGGCGATTGGCAGGGTTCCTCTACGGAAGTAAAAGCGAGTTCGGCGGATTTCACCGAAATCGCCGACCAAATCGAAGAACTTGCTACCAATGTTCCTATCGTTGAAGAACTCGAAAAACGCTACCGCGAGGTAACCGCCGCATTGAAGCGTATTGACGACGGCAATTATGGCAAGTGCGAAGTGTGTGGCAAAGAAATCCCCGCCGATCGCCTCGAAGCCAACCCCGCCGCGACCACCTGCATCGAACACGCTGAATAGAAAGAGACCGCACATGGTGCGGTCTCTTCGATTTGTGAGCAACGGCCTTTATTCGTGATAAGTGCCGTTCCGCAGGCGCGAGCGCACACGGTTATACACGAACGGATCGCTCCGTTCGCGATCGGCAGCTTCCTTGGCGATCTTGTGTTCAACCGCCTCTCTCGCCGCCTGTGCCTGACGACGCCCTTTCCGACGCTCTTCATCCGTTAGTCGAGTCATGGCGTTTCTCCTCACATGCTAGTGTTTAGCCTTTTAAACTATAGATTATATAATTGAAAATGTCAAGTGCTTCTGGGGGTTCTTTGCTTGTACAATCTCCTTCATGTCATTTGCCCGTGTGTTCTCTGCACAGCCGGGAATTCCGAAAGGAAAGCTCGTTCACGTCGAAACGGATGTATCGCGCGGGCTCCATGCGTTCTCGATAGTCGGTCTCGCCGACAAAGCCGTTGATGAAGCCCGCGATCGCATTTCATCCGCCATCAAGCACACCAACAAAGATTTCAAGCCACCTAAAGCAACCAACAAAAAGATCGTAATATCGCTCGCCCCCGCCACCATCAAAAAAGAGGGGGCGGTGTTCGATCTGCCGATGGCGATCTCGTACCTCATCGCATCGGAACAGCTCAAGTGCGGTCCAAAACGCATCATGTTTGCGGGCGAACTTTCGCTCGACGGCGGACTGCGCCCCATCCACGGGGCGCTTTCTATTGCACAAGTCGCCCGTGAAAAAGGATACGAGTCGCTCATTCTCCCGCACGAAAATGCAGATGAAGCCGCACTTATAGACGGCATCGTTATCTACGGCGCGGATTCATTGGGCGACGTCATCGCACACATCAAAACAGACAAGCCGACGCTACAGCCGCACGAACGAGCGCCGCGCGGGCGGGCACCGTACGAAGGTGTGAATTTTGATGACATTCGTGGGCAAGAAACCGCTAAGCGCGCGCTCGAAATCGCCGCTGCGGGTGCGCACAACATCGCGCTCTGGGGACCGCCCGGTACGGGCAAGACTATGCTCGCCCGTGCAATGCGTTCCATCCTGCCACAACTTTCACCCGAAGCTACCATCGAAGTCACCACCATCCATTCCTATGCGGGCGCAAACGAAGGCCCGATGTTCGATCCACCGTTTCGCTCACCACATCACACCACTTCCTATGCCGCGCTCATTGGTGGCGGCACTATCCCGCGCCCCGGCGAAGTCACACTCGCACACCGCGGCATTCTTTTCCTGGATGAGTTCCCCGAATTCCACCGCGACTGTGTGCAGGCACTGCGCGAACCGCTCGAAGACAAAGTGGTTTCCGTTTCCCGCGCGAAAGGTTCGCACGTGTTCCCTGCGAATTTCATTCTGGTCGCTGCATTGAATCCGTGCCCATGCGGGCGATGGGGGACAGCGCGCTGTGAATGTTCGGCGCTTCTGGTGGAGAGATACAAACGCAAAATGTCGGGTCCCATCGCCGATCGCATTGATATGTGGGTCATGGTGTCCGAAATGCCACTCGAAGCGCTCGCCACCCGTTCGGAGCGCACCACGCGCGAGACCGATGCCTTGCGTGAACGTGTCGAGCGCGCCCGCACGATGCAGAGCGCGCGCTTCAACGAAACGACACTCGAAACAAACAGCGATATGGATGCGCGCCGTCTGGAATCGCTCGCAAACATCACCACACAGTCCGAAAACGACCTGCGTAACGCCGCCCGTTCCATGAATCTTTCACCGCGCGGCTACCATCGCACGGTCAAACTCGCCCGCACCATCGCGGACCTCGCCGAATCCGACACCATCGAACCCGTCCATGTCCTCGAAGCGCTCCAATACCGCGAACGGGGGTGGTAAGGTTTGGTACACTAGTTTCATGAGCATGGAACGCGGCCGCGGCACAAAAGCGCCTACCGTAGGCAAGTCTGAAAAAATTTCAGCCGAAGAGAAAATTCGGATGGTTAAGGAATGTATCGCTGCCGACATGCCCCAACGCAACAAACTTACTATCGATCCTATTCTCGGGTTGAGCCCGCACCAAGCGACAAAGATCCAAGAGCAGAAGGATGAGTACGTCGCCCGCATCGAACAGGAACGCGAGGCAGGTCGCGACGGTGCGGCTCTTTCACCGGAACAGCAGGCGGATTTCCTCCTCGAAGACATCATCGCGTGGGGAATGCATTACGATGTTAGCCACCCATCCGACAATTTCAAATGGCTCGGCGAAGAAGGCGACGGCTTTCTTGCGGCTGGGCTGCACGACAAGGCAGGATATCGTACGGACGACCGCTTCCTACATGAAGAAACATGCAAAGAGATCGATCGCATCAAATTACACATGCGTAACCAAGCGTAACCTCGGCACTCCATTACCGCGAACGGGGGTGGTAGCTGTGCTATATTGTTTTCATGTTTGAAAGACAACGGGAACATCCCGGACCTGAATATAACGAAATAATGGCGGTGAAATTGCGAAGGGAGGCGGAAGCTAAAGAAAAGCTAGTCGCACAGGAGACGTGGCCTGAACCGCCAGCCGACCCGTTGGAAAAATTGCGCGAAAGAATTCCAGAACTTTTCGAACAAGGCAAAAAAGTTGAGCGCGCTATCGCTCAAAGCCGGAACGACATCCGCACCCCGGAGGAAGAGTTTGTAAACATGGTATTTCGCGTCTTGGGTCTCTGAGTATGAATATCGTTCGAAATCTGGCAGGTGATTTTGCACAGCACGTAGTGCGGGAATTCGGTATTGAGGCAGAGTCTGACGACGCAAAAGCGTATTTGGTAGGCCAGTTGGCGGAAAATATTTCCGGCCGGGTGCTTTTGGAAGCGACGAAGCTGATTCCTGACGAAAAACAGGTGGAATTCAGCGCGCTTGCCGAGGGGACCGACGCGGATGCAATCGAACGTTTCTTGGCGCCATATATTCCTGATTTTCAATCATTTGTCCGATCGGAAACTCACAAAGAGATCGAGAGAACAAAAGCATACATGTTTGAAAGGTTAGAAGCACCGGCAACAGGCGAGGGACAGTGCAAATGACTTCCTCTTGCAATACGCAGGGCATACATAGTTGGATGCAGTTCGAGGAGCGCAAGCAAAATGAAACGAGCCGTACTTAACGTACGGTGAGATTCATTTTGTGAAGTGCGACAAAGAAATGCGCCAACTATGGATGCCCTAGAATGGATTCTTGGCGCCACGCACTTCAATGTGCAAATGCGGACCTGTCGAGCGGCCGGTGTTTCCTACAGCACCGATAAGTTGGCCCTGTGCCACGTGTTCGCCCACTGAAGTGGAAACGCGAGAGAGGTGCGCATACAATGTTTGTGTACCATTTCCGTGGCTGATGACCACATAATTTCCGTAACCGCCGTTCCATCCGCCTTCACGCGCGATGATGACATCACCCGCGGCTGTGGCAACCACCGAAGAACCGGTCGATGCCCCGAGGTCGACACCGTTATAACCATGAAGCCCCTGCGTTTTATGGTACCCGCTTGGGATCGGACTCGTGTAATAGCCGGAATATTCTGGTCCATTGCCACCACGGAAAGGGGTTGATGCTGTGCGGCGTACCGGAGCCGGCTTCGGCGCCTCCATCTCGCCATCCGGCACGATAATCATCGTACCTTCGGCAAGCACTTGATCAGGATCGATGTCGTTGTAGCGAGACGCTTCGTCCAGATCGCCGCCATATTTCTTGACAATGTCACGCAACGTACCGCCGCGCTGAACGGTGTAGCGAATGCCGGTTACTGGAAGGATAACAAGCGTCTGCCCCGGCTGAATGCCCTTGGCATTCGAAATGTCATTCGCCCACATGATAGTGTTCACGGAAACATTGAACAATTTGGCGATTGAAGAAAGGTTGTCCCCCGTCCGTACAACATAGGTGCTGATCTGACTGCTCTTTGCACTTTCTTCAATCTCAAGTGGGGTGCCCGCAGGACCTTCTTGGGGAACAAGTGCGGTGCCGCCCACCACCTCGATGCCACCTCCGCCGATACCCGAATAGTCGTTCCCTGTCATGGACGGAAGGGGGAGCGACATGGTTTGTATGGTCTCCCGCTTGCCACCGCCGGTCGCTCCGGTTCCAAATGGCCAAAAGGCGTCTGCACTCAAGGGGAGAAGAGGGCTTATCATAGCCAAAATAGAAATGACCGAGAGGATCCCTCCCCGGATAATCGGTTCGTATGTCTTCGACCGCGGAGATGCCACCTCCGCAGGCGAATCATTATGTAGTTGTTTTATAAGCCAAACGACGCCGGTTTCTTTGGGTTTCTGGCATATTTTGGCTCAACAGTGCCAAAATTCGGTAAAAACAGCTCCAGCGACCCCTTCACTCTACCTTCACGTGAAGAGGGGCGTCAATAGCCGTTTGGCTACCACGGTGGATTAGCCAGAAGTCAAAAAATGAGGCGCGGCAGATGTTGCCGCGCCCTTGTGTCACCGTGTACCGTTGTGTCGTTACTTCGTCGCCGCTTTTGGCTTAACAGCCATTGTCGACATCATCTTACTGAACAAAGTGGCCGAGAAGCCCCAGACGTCGACCAAGACAACCATCAAGAAGATCAGACCGACCTGTATCTGGAACGTAGTCGGATGGATAGCGCCGTGATACCATGCAGCGCATACCCACCAGAACGCGCCGAACGGCAGATACGACATGGACTCTTCGAGTGCTGCCTCGAACGGTGTCATCTCGACCTTCGCATCGACATACTCGATGAACAGATACGCCATCGCGATAGTCGCGACGACCGCCCACGCAATGAGTGTATCGGTACCGGCGAGGGGTGTATACCCTTGCCAGCCGTAGGCAAAGGTAAAGACCATCAGCATGTACGCCACCGTGGCCCCGAGTGACAGAGCTTGGATGAGTGGACCAACTCTGTTTTTCATTGGCTTTCCTTTCTTTCTCTATAAGACCGTTTCATGAACGGCCATTTCAACTCTAGTACGGAAAAAACCACCGTCAAGCAACGAGTGCGCATGGTATATTTTGCCAATGCAGTATCTTGAAGGCCTGAATGACGCGCAAAAAGAAGCAGTCTTTCACACGGATGGCCCCTTGATGATCATCGCCGGAGCCGGCGCGGGGAAGACAAAGACCATCACGCACCGCATTGCGCATTTGATCGCAAGCGGCGTGCCTTCGGATTCTATCCTTGCTGTTACCTTCACAAACAAAGCGGCCGGGGAGATGCGCGAACGTGTTTCAAAGTTGCTCGCGACGATCCCACACGCGAACGCACCTCTTTCAATGCACGTTGACCGACGTATGCCATTCGTCTCCACCTTCCATTCGCTCGGCGTGCGGTTGTTGCGTGAACATGCGGCGGCTGTCGGTCTTCCCCGATCATTTGTCATCTGGGACCGCGCTGATTCAGCAAAGGCAGTCAAAAAGGCGCTCGAAGATATCGGTTACGACAAACGGTACGAGCCACGAACCGTGCTCTCAAAGATCTCCCGCATAAAAGGCGACGGTGTGACGCTCGCCGAATTTGGCTCGCATGCGAAAAACCCCTGGGAACAAACAGTCGCGACCGTATGGCGACAGTATGAAGAAGCGCTCAAGCACGACCATGCGCTCGATTTTGATGATTTGTTGCTCACGACACTCGAACTGCTCTCGAAAAATGAAGGTGTCTTGGAACGCTGCCGCGCGCGATGGTCGCACATTACGATCGACGAATACCAAGATACCAACCGCGTGCAGTTCGAACTCGCTCATCTATTGACGGGCGACAAGAAAAATATATGTGTGGTCGGTGACATAGATCAAAATATCTACAGTTGGCGTGGTGCCGATATTGAACATCTGCTGTCATTCGAAAAGATATTCCCCGGCACAAAAGTAGTTCTTCTTGAACAGAATTATCGCTCGACACAAACCATCCTCGCCGTGGCGCAGGACATTATCAGCAAGAACAAGCACCGATTCGACAAAAAACTGACGACCGCAAACGATGCGGGCGAACCGGTGTCGGTCTATTATGCTATGACCGAACAGGACGAAGCGTACTTTGTCGCGGGCACATGCGCCGAATTGATCGCGGCGGGCACCCCCGCGAAAGAAATTGCCGTGTTGTACCGCGCTAATTTCCAATCGCGCGTACTTGAAGAAGCTTTTCTGCAGATCGGTGTGCCGTATCGCGTGCTCGGCACGAAATTCTTCGACCGCAAAGAGATCAAGGATGTCCTGTCGTATCTCCGCGCGGCGTTCAACCAGAAAAGCGCGGTTGATATCGCGCGCATAGTGTGCGTGCCGCCGCGCGGCATCGGTAAAGCGACACTTGCCAAGATCCTCACTGACGAACGCGACACGCTGACGGGCGCTACCAAGAAAAAAGTCGATGATTTTTTCGCATTACTTGATGAACTGCGCGCCTACGCAGAAAAACACGCCGTATCGGAAACGTTAAAATTCGCATTGAAGAAAACCGGCATCGAAGCTGACCTGCGCAAAGGTGGAGAAGAGGGTATGGAGCGGCTCGAAAACCTCCGCGAACTCGTTACCCTATCGCTCAAATACGATGACCTGCTTGTGGCTTCATATATGAAGCCATCGCCAACGGACAATTCCGTACACAGAGATGTCGAGAAAGCCGTCCCCGGTATTGAAAAATTACTTGAAGACGCGGCGCTTCTCGGAGAACAAGATTCACTCGACGATCCTGGTGAGAAAAATACGGTATCGCTCATGACCGTGCATGCGTCAAAAGGGCTCGAATTTGATGTGGTTTTTGTCGTCGGGCTCGAAGAAGGCCTGTTCCCCCATGAAAGAAATGAGGAGGGTGCGGACACAGAGGAAGAACGGCGGCTTTTTTATGTGGCACTTACCCGCGCCCGTAAAAAAGTTTTCTTAAGCCACGCCGCAACTCGCATGCTCTATGGTACACGCACCATCGGTGTTGCATCTCAATTCCTGACCGATATATCGCCGGAGTACACGGAACAGCAGCGACCCGGATTGCTTGGTGGGGGACCCATAGAAAGAGTCATCAGATAAAACAGTTCACTATAGTGAACTGGCAGAAAATAGTCACTGGCTTCATATATGAAGCCACCTTAACCACCACTTTCATGTATGAAAGTGGTGGTGGTCGGAAGCCACGACTATCTGCTATCTGTCGTAGAAAGTTCACATGTATCGCCCTTATGCACGGCCATGATAGAATCTCCTTCTATCATGAGTAAAAAACGTGCGGCTACATTGGGGCAGCATTTCTTGAACGCTCGGTGGGCGGCGACGCTTGTCGCGCAGTCGGCCGGCGTTGCGCCTGGAGTAACCGTACTCGAGATTGGTCCCGGCACCGGCAACTTGACGCACGAATTGCTTGCGCTCGGCGGCAAGGTCATCGCGGTTGAAAAAGATTCAGCACTCATCGAATTATTGCGTCTCCGATTCCGAGACGAGATCGCTTCCGGCGCTTTGACTGTCATTGGAAACGACATCCGGAATGTTTCGCCCGAAACTTTGGGACTCGCTGCGCATGAGTACGTACTCTCCGCGAACATTCCCTATTACATCACCGGCGATATCATCCGCACTTTTTTGGAAACGAACATACAGCCGAAACAGATGGCGCTTTTGGTGCAAAAAGAAGTAGCCGAGCGCATCGCGCGCAGTAAAAAAGAAAGCATCCTCTCCCTCTCCGTCAAAGCGTATGGCACGCCGAAATACGTCAAAACAGTTTCGCGCTCGTGTTTCTCCCCCGCACCGAATGTCGATTCGGCGATACTTGCGATCACGAACATTTCGCGCGATTTCTTTTCCGATATTTCAGAGGAGCAATTTTTTAAGGTGCTCAAGGCAGGGTTCGCGAGCAAACGTAAGATGCTCGCCGGCAATCTGAAAAAGATCACCCCACCCGCGCAGATAGAAAAAGCATTTCAAGCATGCGGCATCAAACTGAAAATCCGCGCCGAGGATGTTTCATTGAAAGCGTGGGGGTGTTTGGTGCGGGAATTGTAGTGACGGTCACAACTCTCGCGTGCTTCCGCACGCTCGGTCGCGACCCTTACAGGGTCTGTACACCTTTTGGATATTTTGTTCGTGCTCCGCACTTCAAAATATCTCAAAAGGTCTTGCGGTGCTCCAAATATTCGCACCTCACCCGCCTCGCGGTTTTTTGTGCCGAATGCACAAAAAACATCGCTGCGGCAGAGTAGCCAGTGCAAAACAGTGCGAAGGCACTGTTTTACTACTGGCTACTCCCCATCATCGTGATGAGTGAACCGGGCCACGTGATAAGAGGACGACGCGACACGATGCAGTAATAATTGATGCTTGCGAGACCGAGGAGCCACTGCCCAGCATGCCGTGGCGGACCGAAGAGATATGTTTTGGTCGATGGCGCCCAGATGTATGGACCGCCACGAGGTGGCCCGAGCGATGCATAGATGACTTCATTGTAACAAGGGCGCACGATCGATGCCTGCCCGCCGAACGGAAACGCGTACGCGACGAACGGCATGAGTGTTGTCCCTATAATAAATGCGGTCATGCTTGCGCGGAACGAAAGGGTACGTATGTGCATACCACAACTATACCACCTGGAAATCGTGCTAGGATAACCCTGTGGATTGGATGAAAGCACACCTCACGCTTGTCTATGGCATCGGGCTCGGCCTTTTAGTATTGTCAGGTGCGGTATTGGTTTCAAATAAATTCGCCACCTACGGCGGCGGTGATTCATACACGTGGGGCACCTATAATGGGGCGGGGCGTTTTGTCCCAACCGAGCAATTTATAGGAAGCTCTCGCAATGATGCCCCGCTCGAAGTTCCCATCACCATCGAAGAACTCTCCCGCACGCTACAAACCAACCCCGATCGCGTCTACGCTTCGCTCGGCCCCGGTGGCACGGCTCCGGCGTCCAACAATTTTTTTGGAACCACAACCGCTGAGGGAGTCATCGAACTGGGAGCTGACGCTGTTGATGCTTTGCTGAAATCGATAAAACCGACCGCCTATACCGGAAATCTCACTGCTGACGAAGGGACACTGGACGAAATCTATCACTTTATCCCGAAAAATATCGGGTCCGTAGGTGTTTCCGAACAGAGCAAAATGACCAAGGCGCAGCAGGAGCTGTATAACTATGGCAACGAAGCGGGGTCGTTCATTGAACTGTACAGTTCGATCTGGGCCCCGGTACAAGCCGGTATTCATCGCAGTTACGTCGAAGACCGCGGGAACCCCGAAAAAGCGACGGCCCTGAAAAAGCTCGGGAATGGGCTTTATGAGGTCGGTTTGGGTTTGGGTGGTATGGAAATAATACCGTCCGCTATGACGAAACAGCATCGTGATCTCGTGGCAGCATATAAAACCGTAGGAGAAAAGACCGAGGCAATTGCCTTTGCAATCACCGATGATGATCTGTATGCCGCTCTCGTAGACTACAATAGATCGGCTGATGAATTCTTGCGCAGTTATTTAGCTATCACGACCGTGTTCACATTGAACAGCGTTACGTTCAAAGAAACCGATCCTGGTAGTGTGTTTGTCTACAACGCCTCTCAAACTTTCTAATCTTTTCAACAGTTTCTCGGCGTGCCGAGCTTGGAGCTCTCTGGGGCGCTGTATACTTAATGAGTGGAAAACACTGGAACTCAATTTTCCGGGAGTATTCGCATTGCGGCCGCTCTTTCAGTCGCACTGCTCTTCGCTGTCATTGGTGCCAAGTGGGGAACACGCAACGCGCCAACACCGATCATTGTCAAACAACCTCCCGTCGATCTCCTGACTGATCGTGTGTATGTTTCAGAAAGTGACACTGACGGCGATGGTATTCCTGACTGGCTGGAAACATTGCAGGGAAGCGACCCGCGGGACCCCGCATCTTCTGCCGCTTCCACCACGCTGGTATCGTTCGATGCGTTCGCGGCAACCAAGCTACCGGATGATGATTCGCTCACCGCACAGACGATCAACCGCATGGTAGATGGTTACTTGGCGCTCAAAGACCAGGGGCTGTATACTCCGGCGCGCGCGCAAGAGCTGGGCCAATCAATCGCCGACAGTGTCCATGTCACTACACCCTTCACGCCCTATGTCATGAATGACATCACGGTCGTCGCTGACACATCGCTCGATGCCGCGCTCGCGCACCGCACCAAGATGCAGGCCGCATTGAGGCCGCTCCACACGATACGTGACCCGGATATCTTGATCTATGGGCGGTATCTCGAACGAAAAGACCCCGACGATCTGGCGGCATTGTCCGCGCGCGCCGAAGAATACCGATCGGTCGCACAATCCATCGCAAATATACCCGTTCCAAAAGACTTCGCTGAAACGCAACTCGCCATGGTCAACGGTCTTACGTTTTTCGCCTCGGTTATCGACAATATGGTTGCGCGCGTAGAAGATCCATTCGCATCGATGGCACTACTTTCCGTGTTCAATCGATCGGAACAATACGTCGAAACCACTATCATCAGACTCAACGACCTCTACCGCATCAAAGTCGCATCATGACATCATGTATTAAACAATCGTTCTTGGTTTTCATCCTCGCGCTGGGCGCGCCTTTGATGGCGTCCGCACAGGCAACGACAACCCGACCCGCGCCCCCGAGCGTATTCGATTGTGACGGCAGTCCGTTGGAACGCGGCTTCTATTTCGTGCTCGAAGGTCAGTACGTACCGGTGTCCGACATGGCGGTAACGCGCAACACCAGTAACACCATCGATAACCTGAACCGACTGGTCTACAAAGAATGCGTGCTCGATATCATCGCGCGCGAACAGGGGGATGCGGCGCTTACACGCTATGCGGGCAGTATCATTGAACGCACAAACCGGGGGCGCAGCGGGGCACCGGAATTCGTCGCGAACCCCGAACTCGAATTGAAACAGCGTGCCACAGAGTCCACTGTAGAGTTCATTAAAAAATACAACATTGACAAAAATATATGCGCCCCTTTTGTGGAACAAGCGAAGTTTTCGATCGCGCGCGAATACATGCGTGACGCAAATGACCCTGTAAGTGCCTTTCGTTGCTCTTTGGGTCTTGCGCCAGCCGATCAAGAGGCGTTCTTGGCCGGGCAGACCGCAAAAGGTGGTAGGAATGGATTGTGGGAACTGTTCTCGAACCCTGCCAACAATCCGTGGGGGGCATCGCTTGCGACCAAAGTCGAGGGTAACCGCCAAAGAACGCTCAAAAACGAAGCTCTTCTCATGCAGTGGAATTGGGGTAATGGTTTTTATCCCCGCGAAGAGGTCAATAAGGAGCCGCAAAGCACGGGGGAAGATCGTCTTACGCGGTACACTAACACTCCGTCATATTTCGTTTCGCGCATTGCGGAACAGGCCCTCAAATCAGGATTCGAACGCCTTCAAAACTCACATGAACTCGGCGAGGTCACTGCCGCGACATTCGCCGGCTTGACCAATCAGGTCATGACGTCAACCAGTGGATTCAATGGTCTTTCACAAACCACCGCGGGGGGTGGCATTTCGTACGTTGAGCAATTAGCGAACCTCGCTCTAGGCCAGCTTCGCGACACGGTTGCCGACACCGCTATCGCGCGGGTGCGCAGTGCGATCGCAACAGAACAAGCATATGCGGCAACCAAACAACGGACAAAAACAGTGCTCCAAGATGGAGCAAATAAATTAGGCTCCGCTGAAGACCAATGTTGGACGCAGGTCATTCCTGCGGTACAAGCAAAAGCCGCACAAGGAAACTGCACGACGACCGGTGGCATAGGCGGCATCGGAGGCATCACTACGTGTACGCCAGTTCAACTCAATATCTCCACATCTTCCACAAAGATAACGGGCGGTACGATATCGCTGGGACTCTCTTCCGGCTCGATCATGCAGAATGGCATCGCATTTACACTCTCCGCGACACCATCCGCCACTATCCAAAGTGCGTCATTCTCATCATCGCCGAGGATATCGACGACGACCACAGCGACGATGTCCATTCTACTCGGCCCGACAACAGCGATATCGCCCGGGGCGAGCATCACTATGAAGACACCGATAACTTCGTTCTTCTCGAGCGGCACGCTCGCCATCAAACTGAATCCGGGACAGTTATTATCGTTCGGCACAACACTCATCACACTCGATCCTATAGCGCCGTTCGCCCAAGCGCTCGTGTCACTCGCAGTCGGTCCCGCACGTCTGTTCGCTGACCCTGTCATCGCCGCGCAAATCACGCCACTCATGGCCCAGATCGATCAGGATCTCATCGACTCTGCAAATGGTGTCGCATTTCTGGTCGCCATTGAGACCGATCTTTCGAATCGCGACGACCCCGCCACACAGCGCGATGCACTCGACCGTCTCGAAAATCTGCTCGCAAGCGGCCAGATACACAGCCAGCGCGATGCGCAGAGCGCAGAGCTCCAGCGTGCACAGGTTTTCGACGCAACACAGACACTGCTCACCGATACGCAGGCATCATGGACCTCGAACGGTAATTGGTGCGAAGTGAGCAACCCGAACGTCATTCAGGCATGGTTCGATAAGTGGAAGGTGTCATAAGTATGTCTACTCTCCTTAGCTTCGGCAACACGCTCTACACCATCGCGACGAACCCCATTGATAGCCTGATGGGCCTTATCGGTTCTATCATCATCTCCATCACCAGCTTGGTGCTCTATTTCGCATCGACAGTATTCGAACTGATCCTTGATGCAACCGTGATAGGATTCGGTGCGACCCTCACACAGTACGGCATTCTCGACGGCATACAGCTCGTCTGGTCTGCGTTCCGCGATATCTCGAACATCATCATTATTGGGATGTTTGTTTTTGTGGCTATCTCGATGATTTTGGGGAACGCTACCTATGGCACGAAGAAATTCGTGGCACGTGTCTTGGTCGTCGCTGTCCTGATAAATTTCAGCCTACTGTTTACACAACTGGTCATCGATACCTCAAACCTCGCGGCGAATCAATTCTATAAAGGAGTGCGCGCGGCCGTCGTGAATAACCAAGCGGTGTTCCAAGAAACCACTCAGGGCACAATCGAGCAGGCAGCAGACACACTCTGGAACAAGCAGGGGGGGGTGGCGGGCGCGTTTATGAACAAAATGGGTATCTCCAGCTTTTTCGACACGGCTGGAATGGTCGCGTCTGTAGCTGATAGCCAGACGAACTGGCTTAAATCCGTCGGCCTTGCAATGTTCTTCACGTTTGTTGTTGTTGTGCTCATCATCGCCACAGCCGCTGTCTTCTTATACGGCGCATATCTGATGACCGCGCGTGCATTACTTCTCATTTTCCTGCTTGCGACCTCATCCATAGCATTTGCCGCGTGGCTCGTGCCAAAATATGGGGAGGGCAAATATGGATGGAGTGGCTGGCTCGAGACACTCATCCAGAATGCGGTTTTCGCACCAATGCTTATGATCATGCTTTGGGCCTCGCTCGTTATATTAAGCAAGGCGCCCACCGGCTCATTAGGGGCATTCATTCAACATCCGGACGCATCAAGTCCTCAAGAGGCGATGGCGACCGTGGTTGTATACCTTTTCACGCTCGGCATGCTGTATCTATCGCTCAAAATCTCGAGTAGCTTCTCAAAGAAGATAACTGGGTTCAATATTGCCACGGCAGCACTCAATATTGGTGGCCGTTGGGCGGGCGGAGCTGTTGGCATGTCGAGTCGCCTTGGGGTACGTGCCATAGAAAGGACTGGCCTGCCGGTAAAAGCAGACAAGGGGAGGTTGTGGTCTCCGGTGGGTGGTCCTGCCGGCAATATAGAGAGGGCTCTTGCATTCATGACCGACAAAGCTCTCAAATCGGCGCACAAAGCATCATTCAACCCTGCACGCCTGCCCCAGGCATTGAGCGAGAAGTTCGACAACCTAGACAAGCGCTATGGTTTTAGTGCACAAGGTAAAGGTGGTAATGCGGCGGCAGATAAACGAGCAGAAACTGCACGTGAGGAGGCCCTCAAGGAGATGACAGGGGCTATGACCAAGGCAAGTAAGGCAAGCGACACCGAACGTGCGAAAATTCTCAAAGACACATTGAAAGAAACAGTCGACGCGAGCAAACAAAATGCGACTGAACAAACAAAGGCTCTTGAGAGATTATCGACGGCACACGAAGAAATGTTGCGCCAGGTAGACAATCTTAACAAGGAAGAACAGTACTTGCCTGCTGGGTCAATAGAACAGCAGAATGTTGCTGTTCAGCGCAAGGAGATGCAACGTAAGGTGGAGGAAAGTGCCGAACGAATCGAAAAGGCTGCGCTTGTTGCCGAAAAAGCAAAGAAGGATGCCGAAGATACGCCAGAAAACAAGACTCGCTGGGAGCGAGAGGCTTTGGAAAACATGTCGGGCGCAATTGCAAAATTAGAGGCCGTAAAAGAACATGAGTACCTCGAGAAGAAATATCCGGGAGAAGAAGGGGTACTGATGCGCCAAAAAGTCCTCAGCTTTACCCGCCGTCAGCGAAAGGTCAAAGATATAAGCCAGGCGCTTAGTGAATTCCAGAAGAAGGAGGACAGTGGACAATCAAAAACAAAACCAGACGCGGACAAACCCCACTAAACTATGGATAACAAAGAAAAACTATTAGAGGAACGCTTCGCACAGTTACCTGACGCTGTGCAGAAAGCGATCACGAGCGCGGATGTGGAACAGCATTTGCGTAAATTGTCTGACACCAACCAACTCCATCTCGACCAGTGGCAAGAGCTCGAAACCGAAGTGATGATGACGTTGATGGGTATCAAGCCGGTCAGTACACTCCAAGAAAATATCAAGAAAAATGTGCATGTGGACGACGCAACAGCCGCCAAACTTTCTCAAAATATCTCTGAAATAGTTTTCAACCCTATTCGCCACGAGCTGGACCGCTTTCTCGCAGCAGAACACGCCCAGGCCCCCGTAAAAGAGGGGGAGACCATCCAGGATCTTTCAGCCGACATTGAAAAAGGTGTTGCCCCTACACCCATGCCAAACCCCGCCCCTGCGCCGACTCCAACTCCTGCACCCCCTCCGGCCCCACCAAAACCAACCGTGATTCGTACGGAAGCGCCCGCATCTTACACCCCTGGGCAGACGAGCATCGCGCGCAAAGACATCCATTCTGACCCATACCGCATCGCTCCGGATGCATAACCCTCTCCCTCAATTTGACTTTGCAATAACTCAGCGTAGAAAACACTTCACCCCCGCACGAGCTTGTTCGTGCGGGGGTGTTTCGTTTAATGATTATCGGGCGTATTCGATGACGCGGTTTTCGCGGATGACATGGACTTTGATCTCGCCTGGGTATTGCATTTCTTTTTCGATCTGATCGGCGATGTCGCGGGCGAGCTTATGCGCTTCGAGGTCCGTGACTTGATCGGGTTTTACGAATACGCGCACTTCGCGACCGGCTTGGATAGCGTACACTTTCTCCACACCAGGCTTGCTTTTTGCGATCCCTTCCAATTCCTCGAGACGTTTAATGTAGTTTTCCACTGAATCACGACGTGCGCCCGGGCGTCCGCCTGAAATGGCGTCCGCAACCTGCACGATCATGCTTTCCGGAGTTTCGTACGGGTATTCTTCGTGGTGCGCCTGCATGGCTTTGACCACGGCTTCGGAAACTCCGAATTTCTGGAGGATGCGTCGGCCTATCTCAACGTGTGTGCCAGGGACTTCGTGGTCGACGGCTTTACCGATATCGTGGAAGAGTGCGCCAGCGCGTGCTACAGCGACGTCTGCGCCGAGTTCCTCTGCGAGGATACCTGCAACGTGCGTCATCTCGACCGAGTGGTCGAGCACATTCTGGCCATAGCTAGTGCGGAAATAGAGACGACCGAGGATCTGTAGCAGTTTCGGATCGGCGTTCGGTACGCGCGCTTCGTACGCTGCCTCCTCCCCTTTCTTTTTCATGATCTGGTTAATCTCTTCCTGCGCTTTCAAGACAACTTCTTCGATTTTTGCCGGCTGGATACGGCCATCGAGAATCAGGTTTTCGAGCGCAACACGTGCGACCTGTCGGCGTACCGGGTCGAACGATGAAAGCGTAATGGTCCCCGGCGTGTCGTCGACGATGACTTCAACACCGGTAGCGCGCTCAAACGCGCGGATATTACGGCCTTCCTTACCGATGATCTTGCCTTTGATCTCATCATTGGGGAGTGCCACGGTTGTGGCGAGTACGTCAGACACAACCGAATTGCCAATGCGGTGCACCGCCGTCGTTAGGATCTCTTTCGCTTTCTTGTCGAGTTTTTCGCGGTTGGCGTTCTCCAATTTGTAGATGCGTATGAGGATGTCTTCTTCCGAACGCTTTTCAACCATGGCAAGAAGTTCTGTTTTAGCGTCTTCGGATGAAAGGCCGGCTGCTTTTTCAAGCGCTCCTTCGCGTTCTGCCGCGAGCGCATCCACGCGTTCTTTCACACGCTTCACTTCTTCGATCTTGTTCTTCAATTCCGATTGTTCTTTGTCCTGATCCGCCTGTCGTTTATCCAAAAGCTCTTCTCGGCGCAACAGGCGCTCTTCGGATTTCTTCAAGTCCTGTTCTTTCCCCCTGTGTTCGTTGATGATCGCATCGGCTTTTGCCTTTGCGGCTTTCTCGCCTTCATCCGTGATGCGCTTCACTTTTTCCTGCGCATCAAGCATCATCTGCTTGATCTCGAGCTCCATCGAACCGCGCTTCCCGAGCGAAATGATGAGCCGCAGGAAGTATCCTATCCCAATACCAACGATGCCCGCGAGGGCCAACAGTACCGCTACTATTTTTAATTCCATACGCGAACGCTGTTCGCGCGCCAAAAGTTTACGCCCCTGTCGTTACTGAAAAATCAAGGATTAAAAGCATTTTTCCCGTACTGTTGATAGGTTGCATAGCTCTCTGCGCACTACTCCAGCTCAATTACACAATTTTTTATTAAGGTGTGTACGGCGAGTATAGCAGGAGTGTTCGTACCACTCAAGGTCTCGGAATGATGCAGTGTGGTATATGGAAGGTACAGGAGAAAAGCAAATCAATATAAATGGTATCCGAGCTTGCTGAAAGTTATGAGCCGTCACCACGGGAAAAGAACCCTTGCGCAAGGCGCTTTAGAGACGGCGTTCGGCACGCAAGCGCGCGAGCGCTTCGACAAACGAATGCGGACTTTCCGATATGATCAGATAGTCCCGTGACGGGAATGAATAGAGCATCCTGATGTCGCCATTTTCATCGCGGAGCGCACGCACGTCATAGTTCTTGATGAGCACATCTTCAAAACTGACCAGATGCGGTATGCCCTGCTCGTCCGTTTTTTCGTAGTGAACGAGGGGAAAGAGCGGAGTCATATCATCGTTAAACGACGGTTCCCATGCGAGCATGCCTGCGAATGCGTGCTCGTATGAAGCGACGGGAATAATGATGACGGGTACATTTTCATCAATAGTGTGTGTGCCGAAGAAAAAGTCTGTACCCACACTGCGAACAAGTTCGTCTGGTGCGGTGGGCGCGATCGCCTGCAGGAATTCTGCCGTGGTCGCGGGGCGTTCCCCACCCGCGGTCGATACCGTAGGAACGATGCGCAACATGGCACCCAATGTCAGGTTGCCCTGATAGCGCGATGTAGCGAGTTGTGCGCGGACCTCGCGCGGGTTCTGGTCAGGGAGCAAGGGGAAGCTCAATGTTTGTTCGGCGAAAACGAGTGACGAACCAAGATCAGTCTGCTGCCCACCAGATCGTTCAGACTGCACGATAAAGACCGCAAAGAGAGCGGCACCACCGAGCGCAAACAGGAGCGCGAGTATCGCGAACAGACGGAACATGCGTAGGCGGCGGCGTGCACGAGTGGCATCGACGACACTCTCAACATCAGCGGTCTGGCGCTCTCGTTCGCTCTCGAGCGTCGCCGCATGGATGAGCGACATCTTACGGACCTTCACCAGATCACGGAGGTCGTCTTTCAATGTGTGGAGTGACGTGACGACCGGTCGTTTGTCCGGGCGGCTCTCCGAAGGGAGAGCTTCATTTGGGGTGAGGCCAGGCTTGTTTAGTACGGCGCCCATTACGGGTGGTGTTTCCGCCGGTGTGGGTGCTGTTGGAGAAAGTTCTCCAACAATACTTTCGGCGAGCGTCTGTGGGGTGACCGGCGTGTGTGTCTCCGGTCGCGACAAGACCGGCGCACTCGAGCCTTCGGGGGTAACGATATGCACCTCCTGCTCTTTCGGGATGACGTTTCCCAATTCCGGAAATTTTTGTGCGGTGGATGGGGTCTTGGGAATCTCCGGGACAGAAGAACGTACCAAAGGCCCCCCGGTCGGTGGTGGCGAAGGAGGCGCATTCCGGCGCTCGGGCAGTTTGGTTTGTTCGACGATGCGTACAAGGCTCTGTGTCGGTGTTGCTGGCGGAGACGCCTGTTGTATTGGGGGCGGCGGTTTCGGAACAACAGCGGGTGGTTCTGTATGTATGGAAGCAACCGATGTGTCATCGATCGCTGATGGATGCGGCATCACAATGGATGCAGGCACGATCTCCGCATCGAGTTTTGCTGTGGGGACTGTCTTTGCAATCAGGACTGGTTGCAGTTTGGGTATGGGTGCTGGCACTGCCCGCCCAGGCGTCGTTTCGTTTCCCGGAAGATCAGTAAAGCGAATGGACTTGAGCGCGTCTTGGATCGCCTGCTCGTTATCGGCGTTCGCGTCTGCCTCCTTGTCCGTTCCTATGTTCGCCATAATTTCCTGGGGGCGCTTCCGTGAGTCCTTTGCGCACAGCAAACTCAGGATCCACCCCCTTTATAGATAGATTATAGCGCCCTTTCTCGTCCACCTCTTTGATAACCACGGGGACTACTTCGCCGATCTTTACGGCATCCGAAATTTTCGCGATGCGGAACGGTGCGACTTCGGACACGTGCACCAAACCTTCGGTGTTGGGGCCGATTTTTACGAACGCGCCGAAGTCGAGCATGCGTATGACCTCGCCTTCGAAACGCTCCCCCACCGAATATTCGCGGGTGAGGTCGGAGATCTCTTTCGCCGCGGCCTCCGCTGTGCCGTTCTTGCCAGTGATAAAGACCGAGCCGTCGTCTTCGATAGTGATCTCGTCTACTTTCGTGCGGTCTTTGATGCCGTTGATCATCTTGCCGCCGGGGCCGATGACAAGACCGATCTGATCCACCTTGATCTTGAGCGTGATGATCTTCGGCGCGCGCGGTGAAATATTTTCGCGCGGTGCGGCAATTGCCGAAAGCAGAACGCCAAGTATTTCCAACCGCGCTTTCTTTGCCTGCACGAACGCTTCCGCGAGCACGGGAATCGGCACGCCGCTCACTTTGACGTCCATCTGCACTGCGGTGACACCGTCTTTTGTCCCCGCGACCTTAAAGTCCATGTCGCCGTGGTGGTCCTCGGGTCCCTGGATGTCAGTCAGCACGGTGAAGATAGCGCCGTCCGACATCATGCCCATCGCGATACCCGCGACGGGTTTTTTGATGGGGACGCCCGCATCCATGAGCGCGAGCGTGCCGGCGCAGACCGTACCCATTGACGTAGAACCGTTTGACGCAAGACATTCGGATACGATGCGCATCGCGTAGGGAAAATCGATTTTGGCGGGCAAGACCGCGCGCAATGCTTTCTCCGCGAGCGCACCGTGGCCTATCATACGGCGGTTCGTACTGCCGACCCGTCCTGTTTCACCCACGCTGTATGGAGGAAAGTTGTAGTGGAGCATGAATCGCTTTTTCGCGTTCTGCAACTCCATCGTATCTATGAGCTGTGCCTGGTCAGGTCCACCCAACGTGAGTGTTGCGAGGACGTGCGTTGCGCCGCGATAGAAAATCCCCGAGCCATGCAGGACCGGCGACACACCGCCCGCTTGTGCAAACAGCGGACGGATCTGATCAAACGCGCGGCCATCCACGCGCTTTCCTTTTTTGATGGCGAGATCGTGCACGTACTGGTCCATGCGGTGTTCGAAATATGTTTCCAATTTTCCCGGTTCAACATCGGCGAATTGTGCTACTGCGTGCACCATCCATTCTTTCTTGAGTGTCCCGAAGTCTTCTTTCGCGAGCAGATCTTTCTTTGTGCCGATGAGCGTGCCGATGATCTCATCAAATGCCGGCGCGAGGCGCTCGTCGTCCACGAATGCCGGCACAAACACAAATTTCTCCACGCCGCGTTCTTTGATGATGGTGTTCTGCCAGGCCTGTATCTTTTCGATCTCTTCCGACGCGCGCGACAGCGCCGCGGTGAGTGCGTCTTCCGGCATTTCCGATGCGCCCACTTCGATCATATTGATGAGGCCGTCCTTGCCGCATGCCGTGAGATCCATAATGGCGCGCGGAGAGCCGTCTTCGTCGCGCTGTTTGTAGGTCGGGTTGACGATGAAATCGTCGCTCCCCTCTTCAAGTCCGATGCGAATTGCAGAAACGGGACCGTTCCATGGAATGTGCGATGTGCCGATGGCGAGCGACGCGGCGGTGACCGCAAGAATATCAGTGTCGTATTCCTCAAGCGAGAGCACGGTGATGATGACCTGCACGTCGCGCTTCAATCCTTTCGGGAACAGCGGACGGATGGTGCGGTCAACGATGCGGCCCGAGAGCACCGCTTCGTCAGACGGACGCCCCTCCCGCCTCATGAAACGGCTACCGAGAATGGCGCCCGCGGCGTAAAAACGCTCCTCGTATTCCACCGAGAGCGGGAAATAATCCAGCGCGGAATCTTCTGTTCCCATGACAGCAGTCGCCAAGACGGCGCTGTTACCGTACCGCACCAGGACCGAACCGTGCGCCTGGTCCGCCCAATCGTTAAATTCCGCGGTGAGTGTTTTGCCGCCCACTTCTAATGAATATTCTTTTTTGTGCATACGGTACGGCTTGCGCACACGGCACACTTCTGCGTCAGCGACATCGCAACGGCGTTCGTCGTATATTCAATACGCCTCGCTTGTTGCTTGCCGCTTCCTTGAATTGCATCCATGTGCGCAACCCTTAATTAATGTGATCTTCGGATTCCAGCATTCAATCTATTGAATACTGTCTACCCAAAGACCACGCTGATATGACATGACTATAATCTTTTTCCAGAAAATAGAAAGCAAGGGCCGGTTTCGCGAATGCGAAACCGGCATGCTCATTTTTCTTTCGTGAACATCGCCGCCCCAACGATAGTGAGGGGAAGCCAGATAAAAATACCCATCCACTGAGCAAGAGTCTGTGCGTGTTCGCCGGAGATATGGAAAAATGCTACCGCGTGATCGGTATAGAGAAAAGCGAACTCTACTGCGACGACGCCCACAGCAAGGAACAAAACTCCCAGAACAATTCTCATGACACGTTTCTCCTAACTCCTAAACTACCTTCACATTCCCACACATTATCCGCGCTAGCAACTTCCGCTTTTCGTATAAGTTGTTATTCTCGGCTTAGTTGTCATTTCAAAACAGAAGAGAGGTGAAACAATGTGTGGAGTATTTGCTGTATGTGGTACTCCGGAAGCGGCAAAAACTACTTCTGTGGGGCTACACCATCTTCAACATCGTGGGCAAGAAGCCGGTGGCATCGTTTCGTTCGAAGGTGAACATTTTTATGAACACCGTGAAGGAGGTCTTATAGGGCGAATCTTTAACAAATCAGTCGTCGCACGATTGAGCGGCACCGCGGCGATTGGTCAAGTCCGGTATTCGACGTCTGGCGTCAAACACGAAGATGTAGTCAAACAGGCACGAGATGCGCAACCGATGCTCAAAAAAATTCTTCCGTTCGGCACTGTCGCACTCGCGCATAACGGGAATCTCACAAACGCCAAAACATTGCAATTAGAACTTGCGCTTACGGGCAAGGTGTTTGAAACACAAAAGAGCGATGATGAAATGATAGATACCGAAGTCGCTTTGATGCTTATTGGTGCGGCGATCGAGCCAACGTTGGTTGGTCGTCTCAAAACAGTACTCCCACTGCTCGAGGGTGCCTATGCGTTTATCGTGATGACTTCAAAGCAAATGATCGGTGTCTGTGATCCGCTTGGCATCAGGCCACTTATGCTGGGCCGATATAAAGGGGCGTGGATGCTTGCCTCGGAAACATGCGCTATCGAAGGTCTGGATGCTGAGTTTGTGCGGCCGATACAACCGGGAGAAATGATCGCCATTGAAGACGGAAAAATCACCTCGCACACATTCAGTGTGAAACAACCTTCGCGCTTGTGTATCTTTGAGCACATATACTTTTCGAAACCGGACAGTACGCTTGAAGGCAAAAGTGTAATGCAAACACGTGAAGCTCTTGGGCGTGAGCTCGCACGCGAGGCGTCTATCGATGCAGATATCGTGTGTGCGATCCCGGACTCAGGAAATTACGCCGCGTTGGGTTTTAGCCAAGAGTCAGGCATTCCATTTGCATTCGGCATCATACGTCATCATTACGTCGGGCGCGTGTTCATTCAGCCGCCAGACGAGCGGGACCGTGATATTTCACTCAAGCACAACATTGTGCGGGCGGCTGTCCAAGGCAAGCGTGTTGTGTTGGTTGATGACAGTCTGGTACGTGGTATAACAGCCCAACGAATTGTCGCGCGGCTTAAGCGTGCCGGTGCGCGCGAAGTGCACTTACGTCTATCGAGTCCTCCATGGCAACATGGATGTTATTACGGCATAGACGAAGCGAACGTCCACCGGAGGGTGGCGAAGCCATACGAAAACGTGGCGGTAGTTTGTGAACATGTCTGTGCACTTACTGGTGCAGATTCGGTAGCATATTTGTCAGTCGATGGTATGTATCGCGCTGTACATGGCGAGCCGCGCAACAGCACATGCGCGCAATCCTGCGACGCCTGTTTCACAGGACGCTTCCCCACACCACTTACTGACCGGTGTGGCGGACGGATCCACTAAAAAACGGCCGGGCATTCGCTCGGCCGTTTTTCTCTTATGAATATTTTTTGTTTTTCTTCGGCGTATGCGAATGTTCTACGGAAATACCCAAGATGCTTTCACCTTTTGTTTCGTTGATCGCAATCTCAAGTGCCTTCTCATAGCTTCCCAGACTGTCTCGACTTCTCAACCAGTGCGCAATGGCTTCATTACTCTCAAACAGCGGGAAGAGATCATATCCCGCATCGCGCAGCTTTCGAGCAATGCACAGGGCTTCTGCCCATGCTCGTCGCTCATCGGCGACTTCGCGGCCAGCACCCCGTACACCCCTATTGCGCATTACAAAATATTCGTAAAGTCTCCCGTGTTTATTGAGTGTTATGACGTGCCCCATTTCATGAAGTAGTGCAAAGATCTCTCGCGGGTCAGCACCGATCGCATCAAAATTACAATGAATACTTCGTCCATTAACATTAAGTTGGAATTTACCCTCACTGTCAGGCAGGATCGAGAATCCTGACACGAACGCATTGAGGTTTATGCGAGTAGATTTTCCCGCGCGGTCAACTTTGACCAGTTCTAACCCAAGACTACCTTCACCGCTGTAAACTTCAAGGGAAATATCGGCAGTCAGTTTTATGATCTCATTTGGAAATCGTTCGGGGTGTGCGCTCGTGGCTTTTTCCATGCGTGCAGTATAGCAAAGTGCGTGAGCAAAGCCGGCACCCTGCGAAAGCAGGGTGCCGGCGACGCGTTTAGCGTTTACTGTATTATCCCAGATCCTCTTCTTTCTGCGACGTTGTGTTGTCAGTACGGGAATTGCGGCGCATTGGGCGATAGTTGATAAGATATTTCTTCGGGTCTGCGTCCATGTCGACGAAATCGTCGGCCGCTTCTTTGAGCCGGCCTGAAGCTGACTTGCCGAATGAGATCACTTCGACTTGGCATCCGCTGTGCATCTGGAGGTATTGCACCAATGGAACGAAATCGCCGTCGCCTGTCGCAAGGATGACGGTATCGAGTTTCGGAGCCATTGTGATGGCGTCTACCGCAAGTCCGACATCCCAATCCGCTTTCTTGGCGCCGCCGAAGAAAACTTGAAGATCTTTGGTGCGGGCTTCGATGCCGAGTTTGGTAAGCGCTTCGAAAAAGCCCTTCTCTTCGCCCGACTCCGTGGTAACCACGTACGCGCGGGCGCGGATGAGCTCCCGCCCAGCGACTGCTTCTTTGAGCATCGCGCCGAAATTGACACGTGTCTTGTAAATATTTTTAGCGCTGTGGTAGAGATTCTGCGTGTCGATGAACACTCCTACGCGCTGTTCTGCATGTTTAATAACTGCCATATCTTAGAATTTGTTAATTGAGTGAAGCGAAATTTAAAAATTATTAGACCCCGCTCCACTTTTGCTATTAAAAGACCCCGTGACGCGCGCGGCCGAATAGGCCATCCCTCACGGGCGAAGCGCGTCACCGTACTATTGCTGACAAACGAAAAAACTTTGCCCGCCAACTATCTTACTACGCAAAAGAGGTGCGGGGAAAATGATGAAGCGAGCGAACTTACTTCTTCAATCCCAACTTCTTCACCAACGCATTGTATGAACGCTTGCTCTTCTTCTCCAAGTATTTCAAATGGCGGCGGCGGTCTGCGACGAGCCCCAATAGGCCGCGGCGCGAGTGCCTGTCCTTGTCATTTTTCTTCAAATGCGACGAAAGTTCGTCAATGCGGCGCGTTAAAATTGCGATCTGCACTTCCGGAGAGCCCGTATCCGTTTCATGACGGCCGACTTCTCCGATCACATTTGCCTTCTTTCGCTTTGTCAGCATAGCATGAGTATATCACAGTCATGGCTAGAGCGCAAGGGTTTTCAGTGTTGTAGCGTAGGCGCGGTATACTAAAGGAGCTATGGCAGAAAAGTCGGAAATTGCGCGATGTAAGCAGGAATTTCTTGAATATGTCGAGATCGAACGGGGTCGGTCGGTAAAAACGGTCGAGAATTATGATCGCTATTTAACACGCTACTTTGAGCACGCAGGTATTGAAAAACCAGCAGAGATCACTGACGACAGTGTTCGCGAGTTCCGACTGTGGCTCAACCGCCAACCGGCGCGGAGCGGTTCCGTCAGTCGTCGCACGCAGAACTATTATCTCATCGCCCTGCGTGCGTTTCTCAAATACCTGCGCAAACGCTCGGTGAAAACGCTCGAGCCGGAAAAGATCGAGCTCGCCAAACTGGGCGAGCGTGAAGTCGAGTTCATTCAGGACGAGGAGTTGATGCGGCTTTTGAAAGCTCCTAAGGGCGGTTCGCTCACGGCGCTTCGCGATCGAGCGATACTTGAAACTCTCTTCTCTACCGGTCTGCGCGTTGCCGAACTCGCGTCGCTCAATCGTGATATCAATCTGAATCGCGACGAGCTTTCGGTGCGTGGCAAGGGCGACAAATTGCGCGTGGTGTTCCTTTCCGATGACGCGAAGAAATCCATTGCCGAATACCTTAAAAAACGCGACGATATTGACGATTCCCTCTTTGCGCAGACGGGGAAACCATCGAACAAAGACTGTTCGACGCGGCTCACCACCCGTTCCATCGAACGCATCGTTAAAAAACATGCCATTGGGGCTGGTATCACGAAAAAAGTCACACCTCACACAGTTCGCCACAGCTTTGCGACCGACTTGTTGCAGAACGGCGCGGATATTCGCAGCGTGCAGGCGCTTTTGGGGCACGCGAGCATCAATACGACGCAGATTTACACCCACGTGACCGACAAACATCTTCGCGATGTTCACAAAAAATTCCACGGCAAGACTCGCGGATGAAGTCAGAAGAGGCACCATGTATGGCGCCTCTTAATTCAATGTGCGTTTGGGTTTTGTCGATTTTGGAGCTGGTTCGTCCTCATCCTCGTCAATATCATCCCCGTTCTTCGCTTCGCTTTTGCGATATACAAGGACGAAATCCTTACGGATATGCCATGAAAACGGTACATCGATCCATTCAAGGGGGCTGCCACTGATGCAAAATAGGTGAGCATCGAATGCAGAAGGCTGTGCTCGTTGAACAGTCGATGAGCTTTTGCAAAGTCTCCCTGCTCGTGTGCATCATGCATGCGCGAGCCTTTTTCCGCGTACAAAGCGTCCATCTGCTGTATAAAAGTAGGTACTTGTTCCTGCACATGATCGCCGGGCTGTATATCGGTAATATGCTCGCCGATCATCGACAAAATGTGCATTGGGACATTATTCACTTCCCGCATCAACTCAATAATAGACATACTGGCCTCTGCGAAACGCGGGGAGTTTTTTATCATGATGTCCCCCTAATTCATCTTTTTGCGGTTAGGAAGCTTGGCTGGTTTTTCGTCCTCGTCATCTTCCGTATCGTTCTCGATAGCTTCGTCTGGCTCTTTCGTACGGAGGATAATCTGGTAATTCTTGCAGATCTTCGCATCAAAACGATCATCACACACTTCTTCTGCGGTGAGCATGGAGGAAATGCTGAGGTTGAGCAGAGCGTACAGTGTGTCCATCTGGGTGTAAAACCGCACCTCGTCCTCTTCATTGCCGAGCGTGACGGCATCTTCTGCCTGGGCTTCTTTTTGCTTGCCGAGAGTGAATAGCTGTTGCCCAAACTGAGCCAGCTGACCTTTCACAATGTCACCGGATTGGATTGGAGGCAGTTTTTTTGCCTGAGCATCGATTTGGATTTGCGTGATCGCGCCGACTTCGCACAGCAGATCGTGGACAATCTCGGGAAGTGTGACCGTAAGTGGTGTTACTCCCATGCGCGTATCCTCCTGTGTACTCGTTTCATCCTCGCACCGCACGCATCGCGGTCAACCCCTTATCACTTTCGGGCCCGAAAGTGATAAGGGGTCAATATGTACTGAATCATAAGTCTGTGTGATACCATGGCCGCATGGTGAAACTCGTTTCGTGGAATGTGAACGGCATCCGTGCAGTGCACAAAAAAGGAATGTTTCTGCCGATGATTCAGAACCTGAAACCGGATATCCTCTGCCTGCAAGAGACCAAGGCAGAACGAGGGCAGGCGGTTATCGATTTGCCGGAATATGAAGAGTATTGGAATTCAGCTAAAAAGAAGGGGTATAGCGGTACCGCCATATTCACCAAAATGAAACCGTTGAACATTGCGCTGGATTTCCCCGAACATATTGTCAAAAAATTCGAACTGAAGGATGGATATGGTGATCTGACGGGCGAAGGTCGTCTCATTGCCATGGAATTCGAGGACTTTTTCGTAGTAAATGTCTATACGCCCAATGCAAAACCGGACCTTAGTCGCCTCGACATGCGCCACAAACACTGGGACCGGGCGTTTCTCGCATATTGTAAGGAACTGAACAAGAAAAAGCCGGTTATTTTCTGCGGCGACTTGAATGTTGCGCATACCTATGACGACTTGGCGAACCCTAAACAAAACGAGGGCGGTCACGGTTTCACCAAAGAAGAACGCGAAGGCATAGACAACATGATCGAAGCGGGTTTTGCGGACACATTTCGTATGTTTGTGAAAGGAAATGGCCACTATACGTGGTGGAGCAACTTCTCTGCGGCACGCGACAGGAACATCGGCTGGAGAATCGATTATTTCTTTGTGAGCAAGGATGGCGTGAAGCATGTCAAAAATGCCAGCATTCACAATGAATTTTATGGATCTGACCACTGCCCCATATCGCTTGAGTGGAAATAATCTGATAGGTTAGGCAGAGGAAGAAGGAGGTGTACATGCCGAAGAAGCTGACGTTCAGTTATCACATGCTCTCGCCTGTCACCATTACGGAACAGGATGTAAAAGATGTCCAACGGTTGAATGACCTATTGCTGGTTAAAAGCCCCAAAATCACCCAGCAAGACCTCATCATTTGTGCGCGTACGAGCTTCATATTCGTCGCGCGTAAGTGGCAGGACAATGGCAATGGTCGGATCATCGGCATGGCGAGTCTGGTGATAAGCCATCTGCCCGCTTCGCGGTGCGAAGGCTTTGTCGAGGACGTTGCTGTAGCGCCAAAGCACCGCCGTAGAGGTATCGCAAGCGTTCTTGTACAACAAATCAGTGATTATGCACGCGAGAGAGGAGCTCACGTTGTGTATGTTGCATCGCACGTAGCACGACAGGAAGGCCATGCTTTCTATATAGCATTAGGCTTTAAAGAGCTTGACGTAAAGGTTTTTGAGCTCCCGCTTAAATAACGGACAGCGCCCTCACAGGCGCTGTCTTTTTAAAAGACAGTTATCAACAGGTATCCCTTGACAACATAATGTCCTTTGAATAGGGTGAAAGCATGGCAAAGGAAAACAAGTACAGCATCCGCGACCTAAAACGTGATTTCCCCACCGATGAGGCGGTGCTGGATTTCATATTCGACAGCCGCCACAGCCGTAAATGCTCCTGTGGAGGATCGTACAAGCGCATAACGAGGCGTAAACAGTACCAGTGCTCTAAGTGCCGCTACCAGATCGCCCCTACAGCAGGCACCGTCTTTCACAAGTCAGACACTCCCTTGGTGCTCTGGTTCCATGCCGTCTTTATCTTCTCCAATGCCAAGAGCGGTATTTCGGCCAAAGAGCTAGAGCGACAGCTCGGCGTCACCTACAAGTGCGCGTGGCGCATTCTCTCGCAGATCAGGAAAGCACTCGGAGAGCAGGGAGATGACAAACTCCGCGGAGATGTAGAAACGGATGCCGCGTACATTGGTGGGGTATACAAGGCGGGAAAGAATAACGAGCTTTTGAGCGTAGCCGTTTCAAAGAAAGCCCCGATCATCGCGGCCATAGAGCGTGGCGGAGAGGCGCGTGTCAAAGTGCTCCCTAATCTCACAGCCAAAGAGCAAGCAACCTTCGTGGAGAAAACAGTGAACCCCATAGGTACGCGCCTCATGACTGACAAAACAACGGCACTGGACCGTGTGGCGTGGGGCTACGAACGCCATTTTGTAGACCATTCACGCAAGGAGTATGTCCGGGGCGACATCCACGTCAACAACGTCGAGACGTTCTGGGCGCATGTGAAGCGATCTGTGCGCGGCACGTACAAGGTGGTATCTAAGCGACACCTCCAGAGTTATCTCGATGCGTTTGTTTTCCATTACAACAATCGGCACAACGACAGCGCCCGATTTGCGGCGTTGCTTGGAATGCTATTGCGTGGCGCAAGATAGCGAGAAAAGTTTTTCGGTTCATGGTTATCCCCAATTTTAGCATTCTTTCTCTTGTGCACCGCAATGGCAATGGGATACTAAAGGTGTGGAGGTACGTAGTATGGGTATGACTTATAAATCACAAATCAAATAAGAGTACGCTCTCGGTTTGATTGTGAGGCGTCTAGGGAAACCTACATGCCTCCACAGGACATTGTGGTTTGTGATGTAAAAAGTCACCAACCCTGATGCCTCACAATCAGTTCGGGAGTTTTCTTTTTTGCAAAAAAAATAGCGTGCGCAAAATGGGAAAGCAAAAAGCACCTCTTTTTTGGAGTTAGTTGCCCCCCGTTAGGTTAATGGATAAACCAGTCCGCTACTAACGTACAAATATTGGTTCGATTCCAATACGGGGGACAACTGACTCTAAAAGGTGCTCTCTGCCTAACCTATATGACAGACCACGAGGACTGTCGTATGGGCATAATGCCCCCACCTGTCTTTACCGTCAAGTAGGGGCAACTGGATAACTTTTGTTCTTTGATTTCACTCATGGTCACCTCTAGGGAAAATTACCTTTGCGTGTCGTAGCACATTGCCAGCCACCCGATGCCACCTACGGCATCGTAAAGGTCGTTTTACTAGCACGATAATCCATACTTTCGTATGTCTTACCGTTACCGTCGTGCCGATGATGGAACGTACTGCACGGAGCAGTACGCCGATCGGTACCCGAAGACAACCGTCCGCGAACGCGTATAGGTTGATGGCTACCCCTGTGGGGTGGCCATGAGTAATATCAAAAAACTTTTATCTCCAAACATCATACCTCTCTAAAGGACATAATATTATGCGTTCAGGGGAGAGGTATGCAGTTATCCACAGGGTGTCCTTTACACTATTCTGTAAGACAGTAATCTAAAGGACAGAGGTTCTTTAAGGCAACATCAATGCGTGCCATTAGGCACAACTAGTACAGGGTACTCTCACAACACAATGTAAAGTAAGTGGGACCACCGAGGTAACCCACCGATTGTAAAAAATGGTACCTGAGTAGTATACGTTGATCCATTGCCAAAGTTTTTGAAACGCCTTGTGGGGATATATAAACGCCACAAGGCGTTTTCATATGGTAGAAAAATAAGGAGCCTGCGACTATATTTTTCACCACCCCGCTGCAATTTGCTTTTCCACAAAAGGCTTTCTATTGAAAATATGGGGGTGAGATGGGTCGAGCGATGTCGTTAGCAGCAGATTTTGGAGTAGAAATGCAAAGTGCGGCTGGGGTTGCCCTCGCCCGCGCCTCGCATCTCATCAATTTCCACGAAACTCCGAGGCATATTCACGCTCATCGAACTGCATCCAATTCCACAAACCCTCTCCGCACCTGGCATCTGGGGACTTTTATCTAAATTGTCCCTTGAACTAACTGACGTGATACTTTTCCCTAAGCTTTTCAACCTCTTTTTCATCTTCTTCGGCTCGGCGTTCTTTGCCCTGCTCCCCCAGTTTCTTTAGTTCTTCTGCAGG
>JACQKA010000064.1 GCA_016204805.1 Candidatus Kaiserbacteria bacterium
CGGCTGTATCTGCCGCCTCCTCTACTGTTTCGGTTTGATGACCCGGCACTAAATTTTGACATAGCCGCTGTAGTATCATTATACGGCTGAAAATGTCTCTCCGTATTCTGCAAGTGTAGTTCTATAAAATTGTCCTGGCAAAAAATGTCAAAATTAGTGCTCGGGCTTGATCGCATCTTTGCCCATGTGAAGCCGGAGTGCCTCCGGAATTAGGATCGAGCCATCAGCCTGTTGGTAGTTTTCGACTATCTGGCACAGGATGCGCGGTGTCGCGAGCGCGGTGTTGTTGAGTGAGTGGACGAATTTAAGCGTGCCGTTATCGCGATAACGGATGTTGAGCCGACGCGTCTGGAAATCATGGAAGTATGAAGACGAGTGCGTCTCGCGATAACGCTTTTCGGACGGCATCCATGCTTCGATATCGTATTTCTTGACCTGTCCCAATCCCAAGTCCCCGCCACAGTTCACGACAACGTGATATGGGAGTTTCAACTTCTGTAGAAGCTCTTCGGAATTCGCGGTGATCTCTTCGTGGAATTTCACGGATGTCTCGTGACTCGCTTCGCACAACACAACCTGCTCGAATTTTTGGAATTCGTGAATGCGGAAGACGCCTTTCGTGTCTTTGCCGTGACTCCCCGCTTCGCGGCGAAAGCACGGCGAAAACGCAAAGAATTTGATCGGCAGATCTTTCGCCTCTACGACTTCGTCCATGTAATAACCCATCGTCGCAACTTCAGCCGTGCCGGCGAGATAATCGCCGTCCTGTGTTTTGTAGAGGTCCTCTTCGGACTGCGGAAGGTAACCGGTGCCCATGAACGGTTCACGACGCACCATAGACGGCACGATCATTGGTGCGAAATCTTTGTGTGAAAAATGATCGATGACGAATCGCTCAAGCGCCCACACCAGACGCACACCATCGTTCTTTAAAAAATATCCACGAAAGCCGGCTACTTTGGTACCACGATCGAAATCCGCCATGTCGTTCATAACCATGAGTTCGGAATGGCTCTTCGGTTCAAATTTGAATTTCGGGATATCGCCCCATGTTCGAACCTCTTGATTATCCGCATCGGAATCACCTTCGGGCACGGACATGTCGGGCACATTCGGCACGCGCACCATAAGAGAGCGCCACGTTTCCATGACTTCCTTGAGCTGTTCTTCCTCCTGCTTCATGTCTTCTTTTATCTTCTGCATGTCGGCGATCATCTTGCCGCGTTCGGCCGCATCTGCGCTTGCTATCTTGTCGCTCGCGGCGTTTTGGGCGGCGCGCTTCTCATCAAGCGACTGTTGGAGAACGCGGCGCTTGTCGTCCGTGGCGATCAGTGCGTCGAGATTGACGTCGATGTGTTTCTTTTTCGCTCCGGCCGCGATAATATCCTTATGTTCGCGGATGAATTTTATATCGAGCATGATTTGATAGTGCCATGGAATACCCAATCTCACAACTGAATTCTTCACAATTTCCTCAGCTTTTGACGGAGATTTCCGATCCGCCAAAGGAACTCTATGCGCGCGGGGAGTTACCCTCGGAAGAGTGTGAGTGGCTCGCCGTCGTCGGTTCGCGCAAATACACGCCATACGGAAAGAGCGCGTGCGAACACTTGATCGCGGGACTTCGCGGACAGCCTGTTGTCATCGTGTCGGGCCTCGCGCTGGGCATCGATGCGATCGCACACAAGGCGGCGCTTGATGCGGGACTTCCCACTGTTGCCGTGCCCGGCTCGGGATTGGATTGGGATGTGCTCTATCCACGGAGCAATCAATCGCTCGCCCGTGCCATTTTGAACGCCGGCGGCGCATTGCTTTCCGAATTTGAACCGTCAATGAAAGCAAACGACTATACGTTTCCGCAACGGAACCGCATCATGGCAGGGCTCTGCCATGCCACTCTATTAATAGAGGCGACGGAACGCTCCGGCACGCTTATCACCGCGCGGCTCGCCACCGAATACAACCGCGACCTTCTGGCAGTGCCCGGCTCGATATTTTCAGAAAGCTCGAAAGGTACGCACCAGTTCCTGAAACTCGGCGCACGACTGGTGGCAAGCTCGGCTGATATTCTCGATGCGCTCGGAATCGCTGCGGCGACGCCCGCGGGCAAGCCCGAAAATCTCACCGACAACGAAGCACATATTTTCGAAGCGCTTCATGAACCTTGTCCCCGCGACGCACTCGCCTCAATGGTCGCCCTGAACGCGACCGAACTCGCAATTGCACTCTCGACACTCGAGATCAAGGGCCTCATCTGCGAAGAACTCGGTCTCTTGCGTCGATTGTAATATCGTGTTACGTTGCAATCAGTGAAAAGCAGGTCCAGCAAGGATTGGAGACATGGGCGACAGCAGATATATACGCGACCTTAAGATGAAATTGCTCGCAGAATGGAACGGTGGCCGGTCAAAAGACGACATCCTAGACAGATACCCCACTATACGGATATCGACTCTCGAATCGGCTGCACGCAATGCTTTGAAAGAGGGCTTGTATGTTCGCGAGCCGGAAATGTTGTTCCCATTCAAGGCAGAAAAAAGGCCGGAAAAAATACGCGGTCCTTCCTCCAGGCAAAAGTGCCCCGCAGGAAGAGCTTTGGAACGGCGCAAACAAAACTGCATCGTGAATATGCGCCCCGAACGAGACGCTGTGTGGTGGACAAATCAGCTGCCTAAAAGCAGTCGGCAATGCCGATGGCCTCGTGGTGATCTCTTCACCGGCACACTCTGTTGCTGCAAACGTGAACGTGAAGATGCGGATACGGTTCCGCTCGGACTCGACATGATGCCGTATTGCACCGGTCATCGGAACAAAGCGCGCGGGAAAGGAAACCGCGCACGAGATGCCGAAACGAACAGGCGCAACGCTGTTCGATTCAGGAACGAGCTCGCATTGACGTAACTTGAAGCCCCGAAATTTCGGGGCTTCCGTTTTTGTCCTCTTGCCCGTACACCAATCGTGGCACCATGCCATTGTGCGAAATCATGATGGATTAACACGTATACTGGTGTCATGCTTCGCAGTGCCACGATTGGTGTGAGGGCTTGACACTTTTGCGTTTTTAAGAGAAACATGTAACCCTACGTACTTATGCCCGCACACCTATCATGGCATCGTGTTTTGTTGCCAGCGATACGTTGTGCGAGTTATTGCGATGGGGAAATTATTATGTTGGTTAATCAAGCCAAACAAAACACGGGCAACAATGCCATAATAGGTGTGCGGGTATGCAGTTAGTTATCGTTGAATCGCCATCAAAAGCGAAAACCATCGAAAAATATCTCGGCGACGGATTTGTCGTGCGCGCTTCCGTTGGACACGTGCGCGATCTGCCGAAGAGCAACAAAAATGCCATCGACATCGAGGGCGGTTTCGTGCCGCAATACCAGATAGTGAAAGGAAAAGAAAAAATCATCAATGAACTTTCCGGCGTGGCAGAAGACGTGGATACGGTCATCCTTGCGACCGACCCCGATCGCGAAGGCGAGGCCATCGCATGGCACCTCGCCGAGATCCTTAAACTCAAAAAGCCCCAGCGCATCGTGTTCCACGAGATCACCGAAAACGCCGTGCAGGAAGCGCTTGCTCACCCCCGCACCATCGACCAGAAATTGCGTCAGGCGCAGGAAGCACGGCGCGTACTTGATCGCCTGTTCGGATACGATCTCTCCGGTCTCGTGTGGCAGAAAGTGCGCTATGGGCTTTCCGCCGGTCGCGTGCAATCGCCCGCGCTCCGCATCATCATGGAACGCGAGCGCGAGATCCGCGCATTCGTGCCAGAAAATTTCTGGGTCATCACTGCTGATTTCAATACTGAATCGGGAAAGCCGATGACGGCCGTCTGCGTCGAAGAGCCTAAAACAGAAGAGGAGGCGGAGCGCATTTTGACAGCCGCCCGCACGTCGAAGGATTGGCACGTCGGCAGTGTGGAGGAAAAGTCACAGAAGCGTTCCGCACGCGCACCGTTCACTACCTCCACCTTGCAACAGGTCGCATCGACGCGGCTCGGTTTCTCCCCTTCCCGCACCATGCGCATCGCACAGAAATTATACGAAGCAGGACATATTACGTATATGCGTACGGACTCGACAACGCTTGGGAAAGAGGCGATGGCCGCTATCGCGCACGTTGTGAAAGAAGGTTTTGGCGAACGCTATCTGTCGGCACAGCAATACAAGACCAAGAGCAAGGTCGCACAAGAGGCGCACGAAGCGGTGCGTCCGACTCACATGCATAAACTTTCCGCCGGCTCGAATGATGAGCAGAAAAAACTCTACACGCTTATCCGCGCTCGCACGCTCGCATCACAGATGGCTGACGCAGAGATCATGCGCACGACCATCATGGCAACGATCGGCGGCGAAATCCCTGCATTCGCGGCGCGTGGCGCGCGTATCATTTTCGACGGATGGCTCGCGGCGGACCCTGATGCCCGCGGTGAAGAATTCGAACTTCCCAAGGTTGTGGAAGGCGACAAGCTCTCGCTCGTAGAGGCCCGTAGCGAAGGCAAACAGACGCAACCGCCTCCGCGCTACACCGAAGCGGGCCTCGTGAAGGAATTGGAAAAGCGTGGCATCGGCCGACCATCCACCTACGCAGGTATCGTCTCGACGCTTCAGATACGCGGGTATGTCGAACGCGATGGTAAAACACTCAAGCCGACATATACCGGCGACGTCGTTTCGAGTTTCATCGAGGAGCACTTTGCACCATACATCAGTGATTCGTTTACGGCAGAGATGGAGAACGAACTCGACGAGATTGCGAACGGCGACCGCGAGTATGCAAAAACGCTTGGCGCGTTCTATTCCCCATTCACGAAAGCCGTGAAGTCCAAGAAAAAAATCCCGAAGGTCACCGGCATGGGTGATGCCCCGATGGAGTTCCCCTGTCCCGTCTGTGGCGGCCCGATGGAATACAAACTCTCCAAAGGCGGCCGGTTCATGAGCTGTAAGAAATTCCCCGAATGCATCGGCGCGCGCAAAGAAGACGGCAGTATCATGGAGCCGCCGAAGAGCTTGGGCAAGCCCTGCCCGGAATGCAAAGAGGGCGAGCTCATGGAACGCGAAGGCCGCTTCGGCCGATTCATCGCGTGCTCGCGCTATCCGAAATGCAAATACGTAGAGCGCGACGAATCGCAGGGCAAGACCGGCGTCATGTGTCCTGAATGTACGAAAGCCGGCCGCGCGAATGGCGAGATGGTGGAGCGCCGCGGACGATTCGGCCTCTTCTATTCCTGCTCGAATTATCCTGAATGCAAATTGGCTATCAAAGCAAAACCAACCGGCGGTGTCTGCAAAGCATGCGGCTCACTCATGATGGAAGGCACAAAAACGATCCCTGAAAGGTGCTCAAACAAAGGTTGTCCCATGCACAACCCGCATACGTCAGACACCCCCGCCAAAGACGGTTGGGCTTGATGATAGTATCGAGGAGATTCTTTCTTTTTACCCCGCCAAACAGTTGCGAATAGTGTATGAGTCGCTGAGAACACTTGACACTACTGATAACTGAGGTTATAATGGATCCTGGTTAGTTCTGGAGAGGATTCCGACTCATGGAACATCTTGAAGACGTTCATACCAAACGTGTCGACATACCGTCAATGACCGCGGAAGATGTTTGCACACAATGTGGAGAAATAATATGTGTCGGTGAATCTGCTACCGAAATCGTGCGGGAACAGGAGCACTGGCGCATGTTGAACAAGCGGGATCGTGAGCGATTCCGTTGGGTACGAATCGCTATCTTTCACCCGATATGCATACCGCCGGCAACAAAGAGATGGGGCGAGAAACATGTGGATATGTTTGACCGTGGGGAGCGCCTTCACGGGAATTTTGAAGGCGGAAAGAGACGCTAGCTAGAGATGCCCTGACAGCACCGCGCTGACAGGGCCTCTTTTTTGATTTCACAATGACAAAAGCCCGGCCAAAGACCGGGCTGGAGTCTACTTTTGATGTTGATGCGGAACCGCACCCCCAGGCTTGATGATTTCAAAGATCTCTGGATTGTCAGGACCTTTGACGACAAGCTCACCGACAAGCCCCTGATATAAACTGAATATGGCATGATCTACGATTGTATAGATTCCGGGAACAGGAACGCGCAGCTCAATAACCGATGAGCCTCCCGATGGGATGGTTGTTGTCTGGATGCCGAATCGAGGAGATGAAACAATGTCGCCCTCACGGTACACCTTGTCAAATATCGTTCCAATGATGTGAAAGCTTGAGGTGTCGTTCGGCCCCTCATTGAGAACAAAAAACCGAAGTGTGTCGCCTACTGTCGCCTGCAGGGCATGTACTCCCGTCAGTGCGCCTTCCGCACCATTAAAGACACGGTGGGAAGGATGCCGTGCGATACCGTTTTCATAATCGAATGAATATTTTCCATCGGCATCTTTTCGTGCATACCACTCGCTTTGTGCCAGATAAAATTCTTTATCTACCTTGGGGAGAGGGACGACATCATCGACAAGCACCGCACCATACATACCGTTTGCAATATGCATCGGCACCATTCCCTTTACGGCACAATGATACATGAAGAGGCCTGGATACATCATACGTGCTTCAAAAATGCTAGTTTGCCCTGGTTCAACGAGAGTTGCCGACCGCCACCGCCCGGCCCCAAGACAGCGTGGAAATCTAGATTATGGAGCATGAAAGGATCGTCGTTGGTGAGATGTAGCCGAAGCACATCGCCCACACGCAGACGAAGCATCGGGCCTGGTACACTTCCCTCGATCGTCCATGCATCTTTGTACACAACCCCCGGGGCGATTTCTCGCTCGGCAGATTTGAAGTGCCAACGCACCTCAACGATTCGTGGTTTTCGGCGCGTTATAGAAGGTGGCACCTGCGGGGCATGTGTCCACACACCCTGTTCCACTTTCATATGCGCCTTTGGCATTGCAATGAGCGCAGTGCGCGCTCGCGTGATGTCTTCAATTGATGGCGCAGCACTGCACGCCGCAAGCAATGTTGTTGCACACAAGAACACTAATTTCCTCATCACACCTCTCCTTTTGTTGTGGCCACTCTATGCAAGGAGGTACTCCTGCATGACTAATGGGAATGTATCTAAAAACCTACAGGTTTGCAAGTTATGTAATGCACGGCCTACGATGAAGATGAATAACCCCGCCGAGAGGGCGGGGTTAGTCATTGTTACATCAATCGTTCGAATCGTGCTCGGAAGAAGCGCAGAAACTTTGGCTCATACACCATGCGAAGCCCTGTGGCGTTCTCGCGCTTCTCATAGACACTCATCACTGATTCAGCGACGACGTCCATATGCGCCTGCGTATACACGCGCCGCGGTATAGTGAGCCGCACCAGTTCGAGTTCCGGATACTTTTCGTTCCCTGTTTGCGCATCACGACCCGCGCTGACAATGCCGCGTTCCATGGTGCGCACGCCTGATTCGGCATATAAATCTGCCGCCAGCGCCTGCGCCGGGAACTGTTCCTGCGGAATGTGTGTATAGATCGCTTTCGCGTCAAGGAACACGCCATGTCCGCCGACAGGAAGCACGATAGGTATGCCCCATTCGCGCAACAGATTGCCCAGATACTCAACTTGCCCCACACGTGCACGGATGTGCTTGTAGTGGATAGACTCTCTGATGCCTATCGCCATCGCTTCCATGTCGCGTCCAGCAAGACCTCCATAGGTATGCAGGCCTTCATACGCAACGCCAAGATTACTCACTTCATCATACAGTTCTTTACAATTCACTGCAAGCCAACCGCCGATATTCACCAAGCTGTCTTTCTTGCCGCTCATGCACGCGCCATCCGTATGACTGCAAAAGGCGCGTACTATTTCGGCAATGGAAAGTTTCGCATACCCTTCTTCGCGCGTTTTTATGAAGTACGCATTCTCAACCATACGAGTCGCGTCGAGATAGATCGGGATCCCATACTTGTTGCACAAGGCGCGCACCTCTTTCATGTTTCCCATAGAAATAGGCTGGCCGCCCGCCATATTCACCGTACCTGCGATCGAGACATAGGGAATTTTTTCACTCCCTACTTTCTGAATAAGGTTGCTTAGCTTTTTGATATCGACATTCCCTTTGAATGGGTGCTCCGACTTCGGATCATGCGCCTCATCGATGATGACGTCGACAAACGTGCCGCCTGCACGTTCCTGATGGAAGCGCGTTGTCGTGAAGTACATATTGCCAGGGATATAATCGCCCGGTTTGATGAGCGTCTGACTCAAGAGATGTTCCGCTCCGCGGCCTTGATGTGTTGGGAGCACATGCTGGTATCCATACACACCGCGTACCGCTTTCTCCAAATGACGGAAGTTGCGGCTTCCCGCGTATGCCTCGTCGCCACGCATCATGCCAGCCCATTGACGGTCGCTCATGGCGCTCGTTCCACTATCAGTGAGCAAATCAATATAAACGTCCGCAGACTCCAGCAGGAATGTATTGTGCCCCGCTTTCTTGATGGCCCGTTGCCGCTCCGCGCGGGTGGTCAACGACAATAACTCGACCACTTTGATCTTGTACGGTTCGGCCCATGACAGGCGATGCGCCTGTTGGCCCATCGTTTGCTGATGAAATTCGTTCTGTGGCATGACTGTTCCTCTCTCTATTCTGATCAGAACTTATACTACTCATTTCCGCGTGTCGAGGGATCACACAAAGTCGCGTATATAGTATGTAGCCGGTATTTGAAAGGAACGATTATGCAAGCTCGTGTGTACGGCGTGGAAATTTCGGAATATGCATCTCCACCGCGCGTATAGCAGCTCGAATCCGTTTTGCCGCGATCGGATGCGCGCATGACCGCCTGTGGGTGCCCGGCATGCCCTTCGTTTTTATTTCTCCGCCGGATTCATCCTGCAAGCAGGACGTGCAGGGAACGATCATGTCACCCGATCCGTTAAGCACTATGAGTGGATATGTCCCTTCGTGCGTTTTCCGGAACCCGATCTCTTCCTGGAATTCGGCCACATTCGCATACCGTACAAAAAATCCTCCCGTAGGATCGATCGGCGCGTTGTGCACCACTAAGCCGCAGGTGCCAGGATACTTGGTGGACAATCGGTCTGCAAGCACCTTGCCCACCAGACCCCCACATGAATATCCGACAATGGTGACCGTTTTTCCTACGTGAATGCGCTCCTCCAGAAGAGCCTCGAGATCACCCATGAGCTCAAAGATCCGCTTCGTGTCGCGGAGACTGTAGAGCGCCTTGATCGCCATCCAGAACTCTTTCCGTTGATCGGTCCCTGACTTGAAAATAGTTTGTGCGCGTTCTTCCATACCGTAATCAAACATCCCCGGAAGATACATCACCACGCGTTCGGCTTCTTCAGTACCAAGTTTTTTAATCTCATGCGTACGTGAAAGCGCCTGTCCATATATTTTTTGCTCCTGACGTTCGAACCACATAGTGAACACTCCGCCGATAATGCGCGAGAAAACGTTATCTACCAGCGGGTCGTGCGCGGATATTTTTCCCTTCAGTATTTTTTCAACAATCTGTTCTTCGGGAAACCATGGTTCCTTGGATAAGCTTTTTTCAGCCGTTTTGTGATTATTTTCTATGTGATGCATCTTCATACAACGGTGATTCTATTATGCATGCTGCAAAACGATGTTAAAGGTTTGTGGGAGGGCCAAAAACACTATTTTGCCGGTTTAGGATTTTCTCGCAATACCGTAACTACATTGCAGGAGATTCCAACGTAAGCGCGTGGCGGATGCCGTCAAAGGTTGCAAGAAGCGCTGTGCGGTCGAATTCGCGCACGGTGCCCGGCGGGTAATTGCCGATGTTGGTCGAATGGATGAAATAGCGCACTGCGGTGCAGGGATGCGTGCCGGAAAGCGCATAGACCTGCTCTTCGTAGAGATCGCCCGCCGTGGCGCCACTCGTAGACGCGACAGAATACAGGATGCTGTTTTCTGTGACTGAATGCGTTTTCACATCGACATTGATGAAAATGTCACCGGTGCAATTCCTCGCGCGGGGGAGTTGTTCGATGGAAATACCAGTATCATACGCCGAAAGATTCGTACCGGTCGCCATGTCGAGGGGAATGGTGAATTTCACGCCGCGGATGAGTTTCTTCGGTCCAAACTGGTCGTAGGCATATGCTTCATTCATCGCGAGATCAGCCGGGTACACGATAGAAAATGTCGTCGTCGCGTAGGTGCTGGTCGCCGCTTGGACCGGCTGGGACAGCGGCGGCTGGTTTATGACGAGTGAGGTCGGTCGGAAAAAGTACAACCCAGCCAAACCGCCCACTGCTGTCGCTGCTATGACCCCTCCAACCGCATATTTCCACATGCCGCCATCCTCTCACAACAGTGGCGCTAAGGCAAAGCCCACACACCAATTCTGGCATTGTGTTTTGTTGCACGTCAAGCGGCAGTGATCGAACATTATTTTTTGAGACTGGCGGTGATGGTTGGCAAAAATTACAAAAACACGATGCAACGATGCCAGAATTGGTGTGCGGGCAAAGGCTCCCCACTTTCGGATTTTTTTCCATGCTATAACATACATATGAATACGGTGACCTCGCACGATATCGGCACGCTCGTGTTGCGCCTGGGACTTGCGGCGGTGTTTTTGTGGTTCGGCTTGTCACAGCTCATGGACAGCGTCAATTGGGTGTCGTGGGTTCCCGCATGGGTGCCGGCGTTGCTCCATCTGCCACCCGCGATGATAGTGCTCGCGAACGGAATATTTGACACAAGCATGGGCGCACTTATCGCGATGAATCTCTTTACACGCATCGTCGCACTACTCGCGGCTGTACATATACTATTCATCACCTTTGAAATAGGGTTCAACGAGATCGGCGTGCGCGATTTTGGTCTTTCGATGGCAACACTTGCGCTATTTTTCCTCACGGGCGGGTTGGATCTCTTCCGCCGAAATAGAGAGCGCGATTAGCGATAATCCCGACACTGTGCTACAAAGCTCCTAGAAAACAGGAGTGCTTTCAATGCAAGGAAATACGGCTCGGCAGGACTGGGCGAAATATACCGACGCGGAACACGACCGATGGCGTCGCATGTTCGAGTGCCAACAGGAAATTCTTGAAGACCGCGCGTGCACGCAGTTCCTGAACGGTCTCGAGGAGCTCGGGGTCATGGCGAGGCAGATACCTGATTTTAAGAAACTCAATGCGGTCTTGTTCGCAAAGACAGGTTGGAAAGTCGTCGCCGTACCCGGACTCGTTGACGATGCGATATTCTTCGAGCATCTGGCGAAGCGCGAATTCCCTGCGACGTGCTTCATCCGCCGTGAAGATCAGCTCGAGTACATACAAGAGCCGGACATCTTCCACGATGTCTACGGCCACGTGCCGATGCTCGTCGACCCCATCTTTGCCGACTACATGCAAGCCTACGGCAAGGGCGGTCTACGTGCGCTCGATAGCGGCATGCTCCCGCATCTCGCACGGCTGTACTGGTACACGGTTGAATTCGGCCTGATACAGACCTCACAAGGGCTTCGCATCTATGGTTCGGGCATCGTGTCGTCAAAGAAAGAGTCGATCTACGCGCTTGGGTCCACAAGACCCCGGCGAATGCGGTTCGATCTTGTGCGCGTTATGAAAACGAGATACCGGATCGATAATCTACAGAAAATATATTTCATCATCCGTTCCATCGAAGAGTTGATGGAGATCACGCTTAGGGATTTCGGTCCGATCTACGCGGAGCTCAGAGAGACGCCTGAAGAACTTAAGAATCTTGCTCCGGAGAGGATAGCTCCCGGGGATGAGCAATACATAGGGCAACGATGGATCAGCTGGTAACACCACAACACCGCCTTCGGGCGGTGTTTTTTGCATAAAAAATGCCGACGCAGTGCGTCGGCATTGTATATCATAATGAATCAGTGAGCGATGCGGAATGAGCTTCAATGATCTTCTGGATCTCGACGCCGCTCAATTCTGTCTTCAGAAACAGTTCACGCGATATTTTCTCTACCAATCCACGCTCGTTTTCGATGATGGAACGCGCTGTGTTCAATGCCGTAGCAAGCAACACTCTGATCTCATCATCGGCGCGTGCCGCAAGATCCGGCGAGCAGTTGTACATGCCGCCGCTTTCGCGGTTCACGTATATCCCACCAGCAGATTTTTTGAGCGCAATGAGACCCAATGTTTCGCTCATACCCCACTGGCACACCATACTGCTCGCAAGAGTAGTCGCCATAGCAATGTCCATTTCTGCACCGGCAGATACATCGGATGGATAAAAGGCCTCTTCCGCAGCACGACCGCCCATCATGACGGCGAGTCGTGCGGTGAGAAAGCTTTTCGTGTAGTGATGCCTGTCCGCAGGAGGCAATTGTATCGTGACGCCGAGCGAATTGCCGCGCGGCATGACCGATACTTTTTCGACCGGGTCCGAACCCTGCGTCCGCAATGCAACGAACGCATGTCCCACTTCGTGATATGCAGTGCGTAATTTGTCCGCATCGGTCACGATGAGCGATTTGCGTTCGACGCCCATGAGCAAGCGATCTTTGGCGAGCATGAAATGCCGCATGGCTATTTTCTTGGAAGGCGGTTTTTCGCGCGAGGCGGTAAGCGCCGCTTCATTCGCGATATGTGCCAGATCCGCACCCGAAAAGCCGGGCGTACCGAGCGCGATCATCACCAAGTCGACATCCGTGGCAAGCGGCATCTTCCGCGTATGCACCTTGAGTATCGCTTCCCTTCCTTTTGCATCGGGGAGCGGCACCACGATATGGATATCGAGCCGACCTCGACGAAGCAGCGCTTCGTCCAGATTACCCGGGTTATTGGTCGACGCCATGAATACAACACCGGGATATTTATCAAAGCCATCAAGCTCGGTCAGAAGCGCGTTGGTCGTCTGCTGATATTCGCGATCGCCGCCCGAAGAGATGGTCGCCGAGCGTTTGGTGCCCAAAGAATCTATCTCGTCAATATAGACGATGCACGGCATCTGGCTGCGGGCCCTATCGAAAAGGCCGCGCACCCGCTTCGCACCCATGCCAACCCACATTTCGACAAAGTCCGAACCGGACATCGAATGAAACGGCACGCCAGCTTCGCCAGCGGTCGCGCGCGCGAGCAAGGTCTTGCCTGTTCCGGGCGGCCCCATGAGCAGTACTCCCTTGGGTATCTTGCCACCCAGCTCTTGAAACTCTTGCGGGTTCTTCAAAAAGGCGACAACCTCTTCGAGTTCTGTTTTGGCTTCATCAACACCAGCAACATCTGCGAACGTGATGCGTCCTTTTTCCTTTTCACTATATCGATTGGCGCGACTCTGCCAGAATTTGAGGAAGATCTCGCCCTGCGGCCCGATACCCCAGAAGAAAAAGTATGCCCAGATGAGTCCGATGAAGATGCACAAGAGGCCAGCGTAATTCGCCTTGCCTTGCTGGTCAGCATCCGCCGGTGTAGGACCAAATGATATGACAACGTTATATTTGCGCAGATCGTATACAGGGGTCGCTAACGTACTGTTGATCCTTGTTGCGATAACAGTTCCGCTTTTGAGCCGCCCGACCATGACATCGGGGCGGATCACCACATCCTGCACTTCACCCTTTTCCACATGATCGAAGAATTCGGTGTAGGAGATGAGCGGCACTTCTATGGAGCGGATATTAGGAAGGGCTTCTGGCCAATAGAAATGCACTAACAGATACGCGGTTGCAGCCGCGATCGCGGTGACCCATATGCGTCGCCGCGTACGGATCTTCATGTTCTTGAGTGACAACACCCGTGCTTTTACCTTGCGCAAAAACTTCTTTAATTTTTCCATCAGGTCTCTCCTTTCTTTTCAAAAGACCGGTCTAAGGGGATGGTACCATGGTCAATCGTCGTGTGCTTATTGCACTGATGTTGAGCGCGTTGCGGCGAGGAAAAACCCTAACCCTACGATAGTGACAAAAGCGGCTGCCAGAAAAGCAACGGTAGGACTATATAATTGCCAAATAAACCCGCCCGCAATACCTGCTACCAAGGCACCCAATCCGGTTGCCGCATTAAGCCAACCCAGCCCTATGCCACGCACTTCTTCGCTAGTCAAGCGCGATACGAATGCCCGCTGGACCCCATCGGTGAGCGCGGGGAAAAGTCCCAGTAACAAAAATCCCGTTGAAAGTGTCGTCGCATCTTGAGCAACATTGAAAGCAAGGTAGCTCATCATGAGAACCGCATAGCCAGCGATGATGACTCGCCGCGGTCCGATGCGGTCGCTCACGATGCCTGCGTATGGAGAACATACGGCATATGAAATGTTGTATACCATGTAGAACAGCGGGATGGTCGCGATGATGAGACCGATGGATTGCGTCTTAAGCAGGATGACCGCAACCGGCAAACTGCCTGCAGAGAGCACGAATATGGAAAACAACAGCAACTTGAATTGCGCAGAGAAACTGGCGGGCATGCTCAAATTCATCTTCTTTGACTTGAATGCGGTTGTGATATCGCTCACGAAAAACAACGTTCCGATCGCGATAAGCCCGATGAAAAATGATGTCAAGAACACCATATCGAAACGCAGGGGGAAATACAATAGGATGAAATATGCGGCGAGGGGCCCCAAAATAGCACCCATTGTATCCATCGCGCGATGATAGCCGAATGATCGTCCCAGCTCTTCCGGCGGAGATGACAGCGAAAGAATCGCATCGCGCGGCGTGTTGCGTAGCCCCTTGCCCACGCGATCGACAAACCGCAAACCAAGGGCGCCGCCTACCGTAGCTATCGCCATGTAAAACGGCCGGGTCATGACGGACAGCGCATAACCCGTAACCACGAGCGGCTTGCGGCGTTCCCACCGGTCTGAAAGGTGCCCCGAATATATTTTGAAGAAATTGGAGGCCGCTTCCGCGATGCCATCCACCATGCCGAGCGACCCCGCCCCCGCCTTCAGCACCGATGTAAAAAAAGCGGGAAAGATCGAATAGATCATCTCCGAAGAGAAATCATTGAAAAAGCTGGTCAACCCCAGCATGAATATATTCCTCGGCAATCCGAAGATTCTTTCTCGCATCGCATCATCATATCATTCTGCTGTGGCAGGGTGGTTGCGGATGACATCGCCCCATGTTTAAGTTGGTGGAGATTGATCAGGACGAGGAGAAAAAAGTGATGCAGCACATCGCCTTTGTGGTGTTTATAACACTCATGGCAGGTATTATGTACGCATCGGTCTTCGAATGGTTATTTCACCGGTATGTGATGCATAGGCCGCTAGGCACTTTCCGCTATCCGTTCGAAGCGCATACGCTGATGCACCACCGTGTTTTTAAGGCGGATCATACCTACCATGTGCAACATGAGGAAGACAAGAAAAAGATTCCCATGGCGTGGTGGAACGGACCGGTTTTGATCATTGTAGGTACTGTCCCATTTCGAGTTAAAGAAACTTTCGGGTTGCTGATTCCACGATATTGTGGCTTGTATACAAGCTAAAGTGATCAATATTTAATATGACGATTAAAAAGGGGCCAGAAAATGCCTGTACTGTGTATCGACGCACGTGAAGAAATACGGTCGTCGACGTGGTGTGCAGAGATATCAATGCCTTGAATGTAGAAAA
>JACQKA010000062.1 GCA_016204805.1 Candidatus Kaiserbacteria bacterium
CCACATAGGGTGGCGCGAATTGCTGATGCACTTCACGCGCCATGTTCCACGAATCACGTTCATCAGGAAGCGCGAACGCAACACCACGTGGCACCAAAAGTCCCGCATAGTTGACGATCTCTTTCGCGCGCGGTTTCCACAAGGAAAGCGCGGCACCTTCGGGACCCGAACCGGTATATGGCACACCCGCGCGTTCAAACAGCCGTTGCACCGTGCCATCTTCGCCATATGCACCATGGAGTCCGTTCACAATGACATCGACGCTGTGGAGTACACGCATCGGATCCATCGGGCGACCGAGGTGATGCCACTGGCCTTGTTTGTCTATCAGAATATCCAGCGCGCGATAGTGATCGTCGGGAAGTGCGTTCAAAATCGCCGCGCCCGTTTTGAGCGACACATCATATTCCTGCGACGGTCCGCCGCGCAACACACCAACGACAGTACGGGACATCCTTTTATGGTAGCACCAATTTCCGACGTTTCTTGTGATATGAAAGTGCGAATCTGTGGGCTTCGCTGTTTACGAGGATGATATCCCCTTCTTTTGACGTCCGGTATGGGGCATCCCCGATGACTTCCCGTGGACGGTGGCGTTCGTCTTTGACAACGGCAACGGTGGGTATAGCGATTCCTGCATTTTCAAGCACATTTCGAGCGGCGTTGAGCTGGCCTTTTCCCCCGTCGAGGACGATAAGCCGAGGTGTGGGCCATTCAGGATGCGTGAGGCGACGGTTGAGGATTTCCTTCAGTGCCCCCGTGTCGTCGTTCTTGAAACCACGCACGTTAAACATTCGATAGTCGCTCTTTTTCGCTTCGCCGCCTTCGACGACCGTCATCACGCCGACAGTTTCTGTTCCTGAAGTATGTGCGACATCGTACGCTTCGATGCGGAAATGATTCACTTCCCCGCCCCGCGATTCGAATGCATCGGCCGAAGCCCTCAGCAACTGCGTTGCTTCGGCTCTTCGGCACTTCTCGCCCTGGTAGGGCGAGTCGCGCCGGATAAGCGCCACATCGCGTATGTGTGTGAGCGCTCCGATCTGCCGACGCAGTTCGACTGCATATTCGAATTGCTGCCGTTTCGATGCGCGTGCCATTTCTTTTTTCAGATATTCGAGCAGTTTTTCTTTCTTGCCGAGGAACAGAAGTGCGATGTGCCGGATGGTCTGTGCATATGCGCGTTTGGAAACGGTGCCATCACATACCCCCGGGCAAAGACCGAGTTGTCGATTAAAGCACGGCTTGCCGCTATCCGGCACACATGTGTCGCGGAACGGGAAAATGGTGCGCACCAATTTAACCGCGGCCTTGAGCGAGCCTCCCTCAGGAAACGGACCGAACAGATGCTTACTGTCTTTCTCCTGCCATTTCTGAAAAAGTTCGCGCCCACGCACCACCAACACGCGCAGGTAGTCCTCACGGGTGATGACGAGATAGTTAAAACTCCTATTGTCGCGATCGCGTGAATTCGCCGACGGCTGATGTTTCTTGATGAGGTTTGCTTCAAGTATCATCGCCTCTAACACCGAATCTGTTTGTTGCCATTCCACCGCAACAGCATCTTCAACCATTTTGCGTATGTGCGAGCCGCGCGTCTCCACCAGATCGGATGCAAAATAGCTGCGGACACGGCTCTGTAATGAGGTCGCCATGCCGATATACAAAATCTCCCGACGCGGTCCGAGGAATTTGTAGATGCCTGGGGCGTCCGGCAAATCAAAGTTTTTCAGGTCTTTTCTCTGCATGAAAAGAGTGTGCCGCGGATTATCGCCCGCGGCAAGTTCTTAACAATGTGCAATATCTGGCCAATGCTTGCGCTGTCTTCCTTCTCTTTATATAGGTAAGTAAATAAAGCACCTGCTTTATTTACTTACCCACACAAATCGCCAGGGCTTTTTTGCCCATTCGCCTGCGTAGGCGACACCGATGCGGGGCGTACGCAGGATTTCTTTTTTCAACACCTTGATGCCGGACTTTTCTATCCATAATCCGTTCTTTTTGTCGGCTTTTTTGCCATTCAAGGCGCGAGTTATTTTGAGTGTTTTTGTAAGCCGCCCCGGCCCAGTTATTTCCTGTGTACCACGTATCAAAACCGCCGCGGGATAGTCCTTCGGCCCCGTCACAATATTGAGCATGTCGTACATGCCATAGCAAAGATACACATACCAATGTCCGGCGGGACCGAACATGACTTCGGTGCGCGCGGTTCTCCCCTTGCACGCATGGCACGCTTTGTCATGAACGCCATCGTATGCCTCCACTTCGGTAATAATGTATTTTATCGTTTTGCCGTTCACACGGCGCACCAGATACGCACCCAAGAGCAGTTCAGCTACTTTCTGCACGTCTCGATTGAAAAACTGCGTCGGCAACATGGCATGAGTATTGCATTTGATCACGAAAACCGAAAGGCATAGAGTTCGAACAGTATGCAAGGGAGGAATCTATGAGTGCCTGGAAAGCCGTGGTTATTGTCGTTGGTCTCGCCGCGCTGGGCTCGGTCATTGTCTTTATGAGCGTTCTTGCGGCAAGCAAAGGTTTCGACTGGAACTTCGACGACATCGTGGTGCTGGCAAAAACCACCGGACTCACCATCCTTGTTGGCGGCTCGCTGGTCACCATATTGGCAATCTGCTTTAGCCGGAACAAACCCGACATTGATCTATTGTGAGCACTACCAAAACCGCATCAGCAATGGTGCGGTTTTATTTCTTTTTCAGTGCACGTGCGAGATACGTTCCCGTGTGGGAATGTTTCGCCTTGGCGATCTCTTCAGGCGTGCCTTTCGCAACGATGTGGCCGCCGCCCTTGCCACCCTCCGGTCCCATGTCGATCACATAATCAGCGCATTTGATGACATCGAGATTGTGTTCGATGACCACGACCGTGTTGCCGCGATCGACAAGCTTCTGCAATATCTCGTTCAACTTGCGCACATCTTCATAGTGGAGCCCGACTGTCGGTTCATCCAACAGATAGATGGTTTTCTGCATATGCGGCCGATACAATTCGCTCGAAATTTTCACGCGCTGTGCCTCGCCCCCCGAGAGCGTCGTCGCACTCTGGCCCACCTCGAGGTAGCCGAGCCCCACATCGAGCAGGGTCTGCAGGCGATCCGAGATCGCCGGAATGTCTTTGAAAAACTCGCATGCCTCTTCGACAGTCATCGAAAGCACGTCGTGGATATTCTTTCCTTTGTACTTCACTTCGAGCGTCTCTTTCATGAATCGCTTGCCGTTGCAGACATCGCAGGTGACGTACACGGTCGGCAAAAAGTGCATTTCCACCGCGACGAGACCGTTCCCCTGACACGCTTCACAGCGACCACCCTTCACGTTAAAACTGAAACGCCCAGGCTTCCACCCGCGTGCACGCGCCTCAATCGTCATCGTAAATAGGTCGCGGATGTGATTGAACGCGCCGGTGTACGTCGCGGGGTTACTGCGCGGCGTGCGGCCGATCGGCGATTGATCGATCAAGATGGTGCGCCCGAGATATTCCGTGCCTTCGAACGAACCGACATTGTAGATTTTTACCGTGCGGTATCGCTGTTCGAGGCGCGCACGAAGATTCACATGCAGAATGTCGTACAGGAGTGTTGATTTGCCCGAACCGGACACCCCCGTGATGGCTACGAGTTTACCCAAGGGAATGTCAACAGAAAGATCTTTGATATTGAACCGATTGCCGCCGCGGATCTTGAGCTTACCTTTGTCCGCCGTGCGGCGCTTTTCCGGAACCGGAATCGCCTTTTCCTCGCGCAGATATGCGAGCGTTTCCGAGCCGGAAGTATTTTTCTTTGCGGTAAGCAACTTTTCGAGCCAGCCGTCGGCAACCACTTCCCCACCATGGACACCGGCGCCGGGTCCGAGATCGACGATGTAGTCGGATGCGTAAATGGTGTCTTCGTCGTGTTCAACGACGATGACGGTGTTGCCGAGATCACGAAGATTTTTCAAGGTCGCGATGAGTTTGTCGTTGTCGCGCTGATGGAGACCGATGGTCGGCTCGTCGAGCACATAGAGTGCGCCGACGAGACCGCTCCCCAATTGCGATGCGAGTCGTATGCGCTGTGCTTCACCGCCCGAGAGCGTATTCGCGCGCCGGTCGAGCGTGAGATATTCGATGCCGACATCGAGCATGAACGTCAGGCGACTCATGATCTCTTTGATGACCGCTTTCGAGATCTCTTGCTCTTTCTTGGTGAGATGCAATTTTTTAAAGAACGCATCGGCGTCTTGGATCGACAATGCCGCGATCTCAACGATATTTTTCCCCTCGCCGAGTTTGCCGCCGAGCGTTACGTTGAGCGCCTCCGGACGCAGGCGCGTACCCATACACGCACTGCACGGTTCATCATCGAAAAAGTGCTTCGTGCCGAGACCTTTGCATTCCGGGCACGCGCCGTAGGGTGAATTGAAAGAAAAGAGACGCGGCTCGACTTCAGGGAATGAGAAGCCGTCGTGTGCGCACATGAATTTGCTCGAAACGGTTTTGCTCGTGGCGTCAGGCGAGACTATCTTCACCAGCCCGTCTGATTCATGGAGTGCCCGTTCGATGGCTTCGGATGCACGCTCGCGCGAGCCTTTCGCATCGCTCGCAAATTCGGAGATGAAAATCTCGTCGATCACGATATCGATATGATGCTTCTTGTGTTTCTCGAGTTCAATGCGCTTGCGCAGTGATTTCGTCTCGCCATCAATGACGGCCGTTTCATACCCTTTCCCGAGCATATCGTAGAGCATCTGGTAGTATTCACCTTTTCGGCCGACAACGAGCGGCGAGAGAATGCCCACCTTCCCGGTGCTCACGGCTGTGTCCATCACTTTCTTGTTTCCTGCCCCGCTCGCTTCGTCCACCATATGAAGCACGGAATTGAGGATCTCCTCATTTGAAAGTTTGCGCACCGGATGCCCACAGGCAACACAGTGCGGCTGACCCACACGTGCGTATAGCACGCGCAAATAATCATAGATTTCCGTGATGGTGGCGACCGTCGAGCGCGGGTTGTTGGAGCGGCTTTTCTGATCGATCGAGATTGCCGGTGAGAGACCGCTGATCTCGTCCACATCCGGCTTCTGCATCTGCCGCAAGAATTGCCGCGCGTAAGCCGAAAGCGATTCGACGTATTTGCGCTGACCTTCGGCGAAGATCGTATCGAATGCCAAAGACGACTTCCCCGAACCGGAAAGCCCTGTAAATACGATCATTTTGTTGCGCGGTAGTTCAACATCAATGTTTTTCAGATTGTGGGTCCGGGCACCCTTAATTATTATTTTTTCATTCATATCTTTATGAGGTTGCCTGCCTCGTCAGAATTTTTTGAAATCTCGATCATAGTACAAAACGCCCCTGGCTTCATATATGAAGCCATTTGTCACTGATAAAAAAGTAAAAAATCATTTGAGGTCTTCCATACAGAACCTCCCTTCGCTTGGCGCGATGGTTAGGTACGGGCACTGTATCACACACAGCAACACTCTCAAAACCTGTGTATTGCGGTCTTGCCTCTCCCAAACGGTGCTACCATTACAATATTAGTAGCTCATCGTAACTATATGCATGGACTTATTGTGGGGCACAAGATGTTTAATACGTTCGCAGGCTTAATTTTCCTTCTCGCCGGATTGCTCCACGCAACCCGCGCATTCTACATGTGGGATATGAGCATCAACGGCTGGATGGTCCCGATCTGGCTTTCATGGGTAGCGGCCTTCATCGCGCTCACGCTCGCATACAATGCGTTCGTAGCGTTGAAATAGCGCACATCAGATGCAAAAAGAGGCCGCTCGTAGAGAACGGCCTCGCGCATGCGTGGCAAGCAAGCGCAAACAGTTTACTTCTTCAGTGCGGCGATGCGGGCTACGAGCTTCGCTCGCTCCTTGACAGCACCGATGCCTTTGCCAAGCTTGGCATCAAGCCGAGCCAACTGCTCCTGTGGTGTGCGCGCCGCGGCGTAAGCCATACGCACGTCGGCATCGGCAACCTTTTTCAGGCGCCGGTGCTCCCGTACCGAACGCACCTCTTCATGTGCGTCCCTGTTCGAATGACGCCGCGAAAACCAGCGATTGGCCTTCGCGATCTTTGACGTCTCGAAACGAGGTTCCATTCCCTTGCTCCTTCTGCATCCTGGAACTCGCACAGGCAATTCCTATGCTTTTTTATTATATACTACTTAGATTATTTTGTCAACATTCTTTTTGCTTTTCTTTGCAGGGCTTTTTGAACCCGTCTTTGTCTCAAGTGCGAGAATCTCATCACGCAAAATCGCGGCGGTTTCGAAATCAAGTTTGTCGGCCGCGTCATGCATCTCGGCGCGCTTTTCTTTGATCTTCTTCTTGAGTTCTTTGGGACCGTACACGCTCGTATCGAGAGCGGCGAGTTCCGAAACGGCTTTCGCCCGACGGCTCGCGATGTCGCCCATGATGTCGCGGATCTCTTTTTTGATGGTCTGCGGTGTGATGCCGTGCTCGGTGTTGTATGCCGCCTGCACCGCGCGCCTGCGGTTCGTTTCATCCACCGCGCGCGTGAGCGAACCCGTCATCACATCGGCGTACAGGATGACACGGCCGTTCACGTTGCGCGCCGCGCGTCCGATGGTCTGTATGAGTGATGTCTCGCTACGTAAAAAGCCCTCTTTGTCCGCATCGAGAATACCTACCAACTCCACTTCGGGCAGGTCGAGCCCTTCACGCAAGAGGTTCACTCCGACGAGCACATCGAATACTCCTTTGCGGAAATCGGAAAGGATTTCGATACGCTCCACCGTCTTCACATCACTGTGCAGATAGCGCGCTTTTATATTCCGCTTCACCAGAAATTCCGCGAGGTCTTCCGCCATCTTTTTGGTGAGAACAGTGACAAGCGAACGGCCACCACGTTTCGTCACCCCCTCAGCTTCATTGATGAAATCTTTCACTTGACCTTCGAATGCACCTTTTGAGACGACAGGGCGTAGCACCACTTCCGGATCAAGAAGTCCCGTAGGACGCACCATCATTTCCACGAGCTCGCCACTCTTTTGAACTTCGGTTTCGGCGGGAGTTGCCGATGTGTAGAGGATGTTGCCTACACGCGCGTCGAATTCTTCGAACATGAGCGGGCGGTTATCAATAGCAGACGGCAGACGAAATCCGTGCTCGACGAGCGTGAGTTTGCGCGAACGGTCACCCGCATACATGCCGCCGATCTGTGGTAGCGTTACATGCGACTCATCTATCACCGTGAGAAAATCCGGCGTACCGTCCGCTTTTTTTGGAAAGTATGAAAGCAGTGTGTGCGGTGGTTGTCCCTCGGTGCGCCTGTCAAAATGCCGCGAATAGTTTTCGATGCCGTTGCAATAGCCGAATTCACGGATGAGTGTGATGTCTTGACGTGTGCGACGCTTGAGTCGGTCGGCTTCGAGCAATTTTCCCTCTTTTTCAAATTTCTTGAGCTGTGTTTCGAGTTCGGCTTCGATATCGGCAAGCGCCGCGTCGAGCACGTCCTTCGGCGTCACATAGTGCTTTGCCGGGAAGACGAATAGCGCATCGTGCCGGCCGACCGTGACACGCGTCGTCGCATCGATTTCGGTGATACTTTCCACCTCGTCAGCTTTGAATGCGATACGGTACGCGACACGTTCTGCGGCGGGCATAACTTCAACATTGTTGCCGACACTACGGAATGTGCCGGGGCTTAAATCCGCATTGGTGCGTTCGAAATAGAGCGAGATAAGTTTCCGGAGCAATTCAGCGCGAGTGATTTTCTCCCCTTTCACGATCTTGAGATTCACTTTCTCGTATTCTTCAGGCGAACCCAATCCGTAGATACAGGAAACCGACGCGACGATGATAACGTCATCGCGCGTGAGTAATGCCTGTGTTGCGGCATGACGCAGACGTTCGATGTCTTCGTTCACCATCGCCTCTTTTTCGATATAGGTATCTGATGTCGGCACATACGCTTCCGGCTGATAGTAATCATAGTACGAGACAAAGTAGTGCACGGCATTGTTCGAAAAGAATTCCCGATATTCGCTCGCGAGCTGTGCGGCGAGCGTCTTGTTGTGGGCGATCACCAAGGTCGGCTTGCCGATCTGTGCGATCACGTTCGCCACGGTAAACGTCTTCCCCGAACCGGTAACGCCCAGAAGCGTCTGGTGGCGCTTGTTCTTTTTAAGTCCCGTTACAAGCGCGTCAATTGCCTGCGGCTGGTCGCCAGCTGGTTCATAAGGAGCTTTGAGTTGAAATGACATCAAGGCATTGTGCAACAAAATTTACTCTACGCCAAGGAGTTCGACGTCAAAGTGCAGTGTCGAGTCCGGCGGAATGGGCCCAACTGCCTGTGCACCGTATCCGAGTGAGGCTGGGATAGTGAGCCTACGCACACCCCCCACTTTCATACCTGCAAAACCCTGATCCCAACCTTTGATAACCTGTCCTGCGCCGAGCCCGAACGTGAACGGTGTGCCACGCGTACGTGAGCTGTCGAATATGGTGCCGTTATCGAGCGTACCGGTGTAATGCACGGTGATCTGGTGCCCTGAAACCGCTTCTGCACCAGTACCCACTTTTACATCCTGCACGATAAGTCCGCCTGGCAGAGCCTGTGCGGCGGCCACTGTTGTTGATTCGCTTGTCATAGTATCCGTTGTTGTGATTGTTGCTGTGCTGGTAGTATCTTGTGTTGTCGTCGCCGGGTTCGATACTGTGCTGTTGGTCGTGTTCATATACCACCACGCCCCTAAACCGATAATAAGTAATACTCCGATTATGACGATGGTCGTCCCGATAAATCCCCGCTGATAATTTTTCATGAATGCATAGTACCCTGCCCCCCGTGAAAGTTCAATGACAGCTCGTACTAGTGCACTGTGTTGCCAAGCCCCAATTCGTGCAGCCGCACAACATATTGATTCGCCTCCAACGGCGTGATGAGATTCAATTCGAGTATGTGGTTGATCGCGCTCATCAATGTTCCTTCAATCTCACGCAATACGAAGTCGCGTCGCGTGGTATTCTTGCTTTCTTGATATTCAGATATAGCGGCTTCGAGATCACCCTCTAAGTCGCTAGCGTCTTGCACGGGGATCTTGCCGTACAGTTCGTGCGTAAAGTCATTTAATTTGTGCGCAAAATTAGCACGGTCACCTCCGTCTGTTTGTTCGAGCGAGGCCATATGCTATGCATTATTGGTAAGCACACTGACATTCCGCTTGCCGCGACGCAGAAGCGCGAGGCCGTTCTTGAAATCTGAGTCAGAAATAGCGTATTGCGGATCGGTTATCTTGGTGCCGGAAAGTGTGATGGCGCCGCTTTCAACGAATTCGCGTGCCTCACGTTTCGATTGCGCCAAATGCGATGTCACGAGCACATCGATAATGGGATCGCCCGCTTTAGCCGACGCTTTCGGTGCGCTGTCCTTGAGCATGTTCTGTTCAAGCTCGGTGAGTGATGCAAGTTCCACACCCCCAAACAAGACTTCGCTGATGCGCGCGCTCGCATCTGCCTGCGCTTTACCGTGGATCAAGTTCGTCACTTCCCATGCGAGCGCGCGTTGGGCTTTCCGGTCGGACGGCTCGACTTCGTGGTCTTGTATCAATTTTTCAATGTCGGCGACCGACATGAGCGTGTAGCGCAATAGATAATCATGCACATTCGCATCATCGACGTTGAGCCAGAATTGGTAGAACGTGAATGGCGACGTCTTTTCCGGATCAAGCCACACCGCGTTCCCTTCTGATTTTCCAAATTTCTTGCCGGTCGTTTTGTCGACGACCAACGGTGTCGTGAGTGCGTGCACAGTCTTCCCCACTTTTTTGTGGATGAGTTCGACACCTGCGGTGATGTTCGTCCATTGGTCCGAACCGCCCACCTGCACATCAACATTGCGCGTTTCATTCAGATGCAGAAAATCGTACGCCTGAAGGAGTGGGTATGCGAATTCGGTGTATGAAAGTGGTATCTCGTGCTCGAGCCGTTCGCTCATGATCTCTTTTTTCATGAGGGCGTTCACCGTGAAATGTTTGCCCACCTCGCGCAAGAAATCAATGAGGTTGATCTTAAGAAGCCAGTCGGCATTGTTGACCACTTCGACTTCCGCGCCTACCAAGCGGGCAACCTGCGGCTGAATCCGTTCGACGCGGCGCGTGACTTCCTTTTCATCCATGAGCGGACGCTCTTCGGTTGCCTTCGGGTCGCCGATCAACCCGGTACCGCCGCCCACGAGCAAAATGACCTTGTGCCCATCGGCGACAAAGTGGCGGAGCATCATATAGACCGCGAGATTGCCGACATGAATCGAATCGGCAGTGGGGTCTATGCCCAGATACACCACACGCTTTTCCTTGTCGGTGATTTCCGCGATCGATCCGCCCGTGTGCTGATAGATGAATCCGCGCTCGATGAGAACTTCAGAAAGCTTCATGCGGTCAATAATAGCATACGCTATTTGATGGTCACAGGAATCTCTACCATCTTATCCCGCGCGGGATCGCCGGACGGGTTGTCGTTCTTGATGACGAGTGTCGCAGGGCCATGGTACGTCGATGGCGCGACGAGTGTCGCCATGAATGGCACTAATTCCGTCGTCATCCAGTCGCTTTGCGCCTGTGCAGGCGTCTGATCGAGTATGATGCCGTCATCTGCTACGAGTGTGACCGGAAATGACGCCTCAAAATACCATGGACCTCGTGCGGCGCCTTGCACCAGAAACGTGTTCGCAACTTTCTGGTTCGGCAGTGGTGTAAGCAATACAACATCCGGATTTTCGATCGAATTGAATATCACGGCTTTGAGCACGAACTTTTCCGCCACGCGCTCAACATTGAGCACCTGCGGTTGGGTCGGTGTAGTGCTCATAGGCTCATTGGTCTTGCGCTCAAGTATCGAAACAAAGACTGCATATTGGGTCGGTGCAGTAATTTCGGCTTTGATATCTTTCACTGCGGTGCGGTCACCAAGCATGATTTTTTCCACTTCGTGCGCTGTGCCTTCGGAGCCGCTGTATGCGAAGTGGGTCAAGAACTGGAACGTTCCACTCCCACCCCCATTGATGTTCACCAGCACAAATACATCAGCGTCATCGCCCTTCACCACGACCGCCCGCGGCGCACCGAGTGTTACAAAACCGTTTTGGATGCCGCCCACGGAAAATACCGCTTCGCCGTTCACGAGTGTCACTATGCCGCCGCCGAATTCAGTCGCGTCGATCGTTGCGGTCAACAGCGCACCATCGATGCGGTCGTTGATGCTCTCCTTGAGCGGGTCGGGTAGTATTGCGTCACCGTAATAATAGAGTCCGCCTCCCACGGCTGTTAAAATTATAACAGACAAAAGCAATTTTTTCATCTGTCGGAATATACCATAGAAACACGCGTTTAGAAAGTAGTCTGTGAAAGCGGCGGCGCATCTAACGCACGCACCACGGTGAATGCAAAACGTCCGATTAGAGCGCCGCGCTCGGTCTCGACATTACAACGCCATTTGCCGGGCGTGAGCACGCTGATTTCGCTGTAGCCGCGGAAACCTTTTTCGCGTCCGCCGCGGATGCTGAATGGGATATGCGCAACGCTCACCCAATCATTCTGCTGTGCATCGAAATACTCCCAGCGGTGAAAGATCGGTGTTTCCAGATTGGCAGGAGCGAATACGGAACTCGCACAGTAAGCTTTCTTGCTGTCCCCGACAAGCGTATACGTGCGTGCAGTGTCTGCGAAGAATTCATACCAATGCGGCTCCTCGTAGGTCGCCTCATAGTCACCAGCGGCAGTGCGTGTCACGCTGTGATAGACACCGATCTGCCGCGGCATCAGCGGCGCGGGCGGAATCACTCCCGAGAAATAAAATATCGTGAACAAGATCGCAATGGCGCCGACGTAGCCGATGGTCTGAAACAGCTGTTCAAGCATCGCGCGTGATGCTATTGCATACAATGCGGCGAGAAAGATGCTCACCATGACAAGACTCAGCAAGAGACTCAACAAGAATATCGTGTCGCCTATTTGCCCGAGCAAAATAGGCACGATGATGATACAGTATGCAAGCAAGAGTCCGTACCAAATACCGACCAACACGCGTATTTTGCGATAGCGATCGCGTATGAATTCATTGCCGATCAACAGTGTAGCGAGTACGCCGATAAATATCGCGCTGCCGACGAACGTGCCGCTTTTCACATACAGCACGAGCAGTGCGCTCGTCAGGTTACCGAACGCGAATTGTATGAACGCGAGCAGAATGAGCGATGGCTCATGCCCCAGTCGCGCACGGCGCACGTTGAGGACAATGATGGCGCACGCCACGAGCGCAAGGTACCCCGCAACCGTTGCATTCGAAAAGAGGCTATCCGGCCGATGGAGCGTGAGCGAATCCCATAACAGACCCCATATCAAAGCTGCAGTTGGCACATACCGCTCGTAGATATGAAAATATTTCTCCACAAACTGCTCGATTTTCTGCGTCCACTGGAACATATGTTCAGCATAGCATAAGAACATATGCTTGCGATTTGCGCCAGTTTACGGTGAGGAGTAGGGTTATTTTAGAAGCTCTACGGAGCGATCATAGGGAGAGAACGATGTATCGCTATAAAGACTTGACACCCTTCTGCAAACATCTGCCTGATTATGACTGCCATAAAGTCTATGGGCTCGTCGATGATCGCGGCCGACCGATTCTCGGGATATTCGTGCATCGGGTGGGAAAGATCAAAGCTCTCAATGGTTCGATCGCGACCTGCGGCGGAGGTATCCGCTGGTGGTGGGAATATGCAACCGACATGGAAGTATTCACTGTCGGTCTTCGTACTTCGACTGCAATGAGTCAAAAATCAGCGGGCTTGAAAGTATCCTTGGGCGGCGCAAAAACCATCATCTTCCCGCACAATATTCCGGGATGGGTGACGGATCAGCATGGTGTCCGCACGTGGCCATGGCATATCCGCGAGGCGATCTGGAGAGCGATGGCCGAAGAGGTCATGCCGCACATACCCGGATATGTCACCGCCGAGGACGTCGGCACGCAGGTCAAAGACGTTGCGTGCATTAAACAATACGCGCCATGGGCGCATGTTGCCGGAAGCACCGAACAAACAGATTCATCTCCGACAACGGTAGACGGCATGATGATCGCTCTTGAAACAACCTTGTATGCGTATTGCAACATGTTTCTCGGATGGAGCGACATCAGGGTCGCAGTCCAGGGTGTAGGAAATGTCGGCGGCGGTATCGTGGGTCACTTGCGGAAAGGTGGTGCGCATGACCTCGCCATATCCGATTTCAATCCAAAACGCCTGGAAACATTGTGCGAGAAGTATGGGAGTCTTCACATCGTACCGACCGATCGGATACATCGGGAACCTGTTGATGTGTTCATGCCCTGCGGATTGGGAGGCACGCTCAATACACAAACCATACCCGAGCTCAATGCTCTTATGGTGGTGGGTTGTGCAAACAACCAGCTTGCAGAATTCGAAGACGGCATGCGTATGCATGAGCGCGGCATACTCTGGGCACCGGATTATATCGCCAACGCCGGCGGTATGGTAATGGTCAATGCGAGTACGGTGACCGGCGGAAGTATTCCTGAGATGCTGAAGATCATCGGCGAGAATCTCGAAGAGATTTTTGCAGACAGCAAGAAATACAACTTGCCGACATCGCGTATCGCGGATGAGTTGGCCGCGGGGCGCATAAAGAAGTTCATGTCATTGCCGCAGTAAATATAGAAAGGCGGGTTGCGCTTGCGCAACCCGCCGTTTTCGTTATTCAACCATGAGTGTCCCAACCATGCCATTTGCGCGATGACTGCCGACAGAACAGTAGTATTCGAACGTGCCTGTTTTGTCTGCAACAAACGTAACCGATGTCTTGGTTCCCGGCTTGACCTGTTTGGTGCGCGCATCGAATGTATCGACAACCCAATCGTGCAGTGCATCAGTGCTTTCAAAATTGACGGTGACTGTATCGCCTTTCTTCACGCGTAACTCGGTCTGCGAGAATGCGAACATCTTGCCGGTCAGATCGAATACTTTTGCCGCCGGAGCAGATGCCGGTGCTGTCTCTGCTCCCGGCTGAGCCCCCGTTTCAATGGTACCGGTTTCCATGGTTGTGCCTTCCGTGTTCACATCAGTGGTCGGCACGGCAGGTACGGTTGGGGTGCTCTGATAAAAATACCATCCCGCTCCCACGATGAGAATGAGTATGATCACTGTAAGAATTCCTTTCATAGAAAAAATTGTGCTGATAAGTAATGTGGGCATCATACACCATATTCCCGTTTGGAACAGTAAAGATGTATACTAGCCAAAGAATGGAAGGAGAACACCGATGCTACGATTTTTAATACCTGCCCTGTACGCAGTGATGCTTGGAACAGCCGCCCACGCGGGTAGTGCGTTCGACGGATTCGGCGGGCGTTGGGTTGGCAATGGGACCATCCACATGACGGACGGTCAGCAGGAAAAGATGAAGTGCGTCGCAACGTACTTCCCTATAAGCGGCGGTACGCGAATGAACATGAATGTGCGGTGTGCAAGCGCTGGATACAAGATCGACGTAAAAGGTTCCTTGCAGGCGTTTGACAATCGCATCCTCGGTGAATTCGAGGAGCGTCATTACAACCATAGCGGCATCGTGCACGGTATCGCGGAAGGCGGGAACATCGATGCCACTATCACCGGCGACGATTGGCTTGCCTCTATCACGGTCAAGAGTTACGGAACAGTCGTTACCATGACGCCGCATTCAGGTCCCGTAAAGATCGCATCGTTCACATTCACCAAAGGATGACCGAAGCCCGCGAACAGATGTTCGCGGGCTTCTTGTATACTAAAGACATATGAAAGTACGTCCGCGCGGGTGGGGATTTCTGTTCGTATTTTGCCTATGCACTGACGCACTGCAATTTCTTATGGAGGCTATCGGCCTCGTAGTGGGCCTTACTGGTGTCGGTCTTATTGTGACAGCGTTACTATTTTTCCTCAGCACCGTGCAATCCATATTCGTACGGGTTGTGATTTTCATTTGGAAGAATCATCATGAGATACCTGGAGGCTTCGCGCATGCACTCGTACCTACGATCGCAGAATTAATCCCGGGCATCAACTGGCTCCCGTTTTGGACCATATACGCACTCACCTATTGGGTTGAAGAAGAACAGGGAACCTACTCTTGAGCCGCTTTGGCTTTCGCCCGAGCAGACTCCGTGAGGTGCTGTTTGCGCAAGCGGACGCTCGAGGGCGTCACTTCGAGGTATTCATCTTTCTGCATGATCTCGAGTCCGCGCTCAATCGTTAGTTCGTATGCTGGCACCAGGTCGATAGCGTCGTCCGACGAACTCGCGCGCACATTCGTGAGGTTTTTATTCTTGGTTGGATTGACGGCCATCTCGTCGCCCTTGGATGTATCACCAATAACCATGCCTTCATATACTTCGGTCGCCGGTGTAATATAGAGCCGCCCGCGCTCCTGCAGATTCCACAATGAATAGCCGAGCGCCTTGCCATTCGCCATCGATGTCATGGAACCTACCGCGCGCTTTCGTATCTCGCCCGCGTACGGCCGGAATCCGATAACGCGTGCAGCCATAATGCCTTCACCTTTCGTATCGATGACGAACTGATTGCGATAGCCAAGCAATCCGCGCGTCGGCCCTTCGAACATGAGCCGCACGGTCGCATCGTGGCTCAAAAGATTGGTCATGACGAAACCTCGCGTGCCCAAACGTTCGATGATCGTCCCCTGATATTCGGTCGGTGTATCGACGACAACCTCTTCAAACGGTTCTGTTTTCTTGCCGTCTTCTTCGCGGATGATGACCTGCGGTTGCGAGACCTGCAGCTCATATCCTTCACGGCGCATGTTTTCGAGAAGAATAGCGATGTGAAGTTCACCGCGACCGGATATCGTAAAACTTTCCAGAGAATCAAAATCGACGCGGAGCCCCACATTCACCTCGAGCTCGCGCTCGAGCCGTTCGCGTAATTGCCGTGAAGTGACATACTTTCCTTCCCGGCCCGCAAACGGAGAATTGTTTACCAAGAAATTGAGTGTGATGGTCGGCTCGTCCACAGCGATCGCGGGGAGGGGCTCAATGGCGCTACTCGTCGAAACGGTCTCGCCTATATCGATGTCGGGAAGTCCGGCGATAAGCACGATGTCTCCTACGGTCGCTTCCGAGGTCTCGACGCGCTTCAATCCTTCGAAGGTGAATACTGTGGTAATCTTCCCCGTGCGCATAGCGCCGGTTGGCTTCTTTATGAAAACCTGTGCGCCCGGTTTGACAGCACCTTCGTATATGCGGCCGACGGCGAGGCGGCCGAGGAAGTTGTCGTACGCGAGATTGAATGGTTGCAGTTTGAGTGGCGCATCCGCAGATGCATTGGATGCGACCGGTACATATTCGAGTATGATATCTATGAGTGGCGTGAGGTCGTTGGATTCATCTTCGAGCCTGCGC